>CAZNSG010000359.1:0-40831 GCA_964575715.1 uncultured Hyphomicrobiales bacterium
AGCCGCTCTACTACGACATCCCCAACCAGCACATCGAGCTGCGCGGGGTGCCGCACGGCATCCGCCTCAAGCATTGGCGCGCGGTCGGCCATGTCTTCAACGTCTTCGCCATCGAGAGCTTTGTCGATCAGATGGCGGTGGCCGCCGGCATGGACCCGTTCGACTTCCGCTATCAGCGCATGTCGATCACGCCCAAGGCGCGCAAGTGCTTCGAGACCGTGGCGCAGATGTCCAACTGGAAGACCAAGCGGCCGGCCGACCGCGCGCTTGGCCTCTCGGTGAGCGAGCGCTCGGGCTCGGTCGGCGCCGGCGTGGTCGAGATTTCGCTCGACCGGAAGTCGGGCAAGATCCGCGTCCACAAGGTGTGGGTCGCGATCGACGGCGGCGTGGTCGTACAACCGGCCGCCGCCAAGGCCAACGTGGAGAGCGGCATTCTCTATGGGCTCTCCAGCGTGCTGCATGAACGCCTGACGCTCAAGGACGGCGTCGTGCAGCAGACGAATTTCCACGACTACAATCTGATGCGCATGTCGGACATCCCGGAAGACATGCAGGTGGCGTTCGTCGATGTCGATACGCGGCCGACCGGCCTTGGCGAGATCGGAAATCCGTTCATCGCCGGCGCGATTTCCAACGCCTTCCACCGGCTGACCGGCAAGCGGCTGCTGCACATGCCGTTCACAGAAGAGCGCGTGCTCGCGACACTGAAAGCCTAAGTTCAGCTTGTTGACCGACGGCATGCGCCCGCCTTGACCGGCGGGCGCATTGTTGTGTTGTTAGTGCGATTTCAAGCCAACCGTCGCCTCCATTCCCTCCCCCTGAAAGGGGGAGGGTTAGGGTGGGGGTCATTACCGAATCATTTTTTGCTCCGCGATTGACCCCCACCCGGTTTGCTGACGCAAACCGACCTCCCCCTTGCAGGGGGAGGTAAGCGAAGTGGTCGCCGTGTGCGCTCAGCCTTATGGCGTCACACTCCGGTTGGCAAATCGAATCCGGCGGCCTGCCAGGTCGCGCGCGCGGCGGGCGCCGTCAGTGCCGCAATGAAGGCCGCGGCTGCCGCGCGCTCCGTGCTCGCAGCGGCAACCGCCGCGCAATAGGTCGTGCTCTGGCCGAGCGGCGGCGGCAGCGGGCCGGCGATCACCGCGCCTGGCACCGAGGCCACTTCGCCGCTCAAGGTCAAACCAAGCTCGGCCTTGCCTTCGACCACGCGCTTGGCGACCTCGACGCCCGAGGGTTGCGGCATGCCCTTCGCCGCGATCGTGGCACTCAATCCCATGCGCTCGAATAATCCGGCGAGATAAACGCCGGCCGAGCCGCCGACGCCTGGATCGCTCAGCGCGATGGCGCGCGCGTTGCGCAAGGTGCGCTCGAACGATTCAGGCGTGGCAATGTCCGGCATGGTCGCACCGTCACGAATGCACACGGCGATGAAGGTGCGCGCTACATTCGTCTGGGTTCCGGCGGCAAACGCGCCCTCCGCGCTCAGGCGCTCGATCGCCGGCACGGAGAGGATCAGCACATCGGCGCCCTCGCCGGCCGCAATTTTTACTTGCAGCGCGCCCACGGTGCCGAAGTCGAATGCGATGTCATGGCCGCTCCGCCGCTTAAAATCGCCCGCGAGCGCTTCCACCGCCTTATGCATCGAACGCGCGCACATGACTTTCAGCTTTGCCACCTCAGCCTCCCTGCTGCATAATGGCTGTGATCGATAATGGCTGTCATAGCATGAGTTTGCGTGAAGAGTGCCAGGATGAAGACATGATGCCGACCGCAACGGTGCAGCAAGTGCAAGCTCGTCGCGTCGGCAAAGCCTCGGCCCCCGACGTGGCAAAGTTTATGGCGACCATCCGCTCATATTGGAGTCTGCCTTGCCGACATTTCGCGAACTGATCGCCGGCGACGAATTGATCGTCGCACCGGTGGCGCTCAACCCGATCATGGCGCGGCTCGCCGCCGATACCGGTTTCAAGGCGCTTTATTTGAGCGGCGGCTCGCTCGGCTGGCTCAAATGCGTAACCGAGGCCAATCTTGCGCTGTCCGAGATGATCGAGGTGGCGATTGAGATGCGCGCGGTCTGCCCGCTGCCCATCGTGCTCGATGTCGGCGGCGGTTTTGGCGACCCCGTGCACCTGCACCGCACCATCGCGCTGTCACAAGCCGCCGGCATCGGTGCGATCGAACTCGAAGACCAGCAGCTGCCCCGGCGCGTCGAGCACCATGCCGGAATCGACCATCTCGTGCCGACCGAACTGATGGTTGAGAAGATCAAAGAGGCGCTCTCCGCCCGCACCGACCGCAACCTGGTCATCATCGCCCGCACCAACGCGCGGCGCATCTCCAGCCTCGACGAGGCGCTGCGCCGGGCCGAGGCGTTCCATAAGGCCGGCGCCGACATGCTGTTCGTGCACACCCGCAACGCCGAAGAAATCCGCACTGTGGCCGAGCGGCTGCCGCCGCCGCTGATGACCTTCGCGCCGGTCGACGGCTTTGCCGCCTTCCCCTATTCGCCGGCCGAGTTGGGCAAGCTCGGCTATCGCCTTGCCGCCTCCTCCGGCACGGCCTTTGCTGCCATGTACAAGGCGGTGCGGGTGTCCTACGAGTGCCTGGCGCAAGGGCGGATCGACCCCTTTTTGGGACCCGGCGGCGCGGAGAAGGAAATGAAGGCCGCGCAGGAAACCTGCGAGTTGCCGCGCCTTTTGCAGATCGAACGCCGCACCATGAAGGGGCGGTGAGGCCGCTTGCCCCGCTTGATCCGGACCTGAAGTGGGCTAGACTTTCAGAACCTCTGGGACCCATGTTCTGGGAACCATTACCGGTGGGGACAAGCTTTCGCGGTGCCACGAAAATCGCGTGGATCGCGCTGGCGGCCACGCCGGGTCCGGCCGGTGAAGGCGTTGTGCCGTTGAGCGGAAAGGAGGCTGCATGAAAATCGTCTGCCGTATTTTCTTGCTTGCCGCGGTGGTGCTGGCGCTGAACTTTTTGTCTCCGCCACGATCAATGGCACAACTGGATGAAGTTGAAGCGCTGAACAAGAGAATCATCGAGCTTTCCCAGGCGAACAAATTTTCCGAAGCGATCCCGCTTGCCGAACGTGTGCTGGCGATCCAGGAAAAAGCTCTCGGCCCCGATAGTTCCGAGCTGACGAAATCGCTGAACACTCTGGCTCAGCTCTATCGCGCACAAGGCCGAATCGCCGAGGCCGAGGACATTGAAAGGCGGGTGCGGGCGCAGCGACGGTTCGAGACGGCAGCGCCTCCTTCGCCCGCTCCGCCGGTAGCGCGCTCGCCCGCGGTCGGCGCGGCGCCGTCGACGCCTACCCTCGGCTTGCGGGGGGGAACGAGAGGCGCACCGCCCGCTCCGGGTTCAGCTGCTTCATCGGAATCGTCGGCTTCGTCCGCCATCGCATCGCCGGCGCTGCCGGATTTTCCCTGGCCGCCGCCTAGCGCCTCAACCTCCTACGTCCTGGCGCGGACCATGTTCAAGCGCCACAACACAGTCGGCGAGGTAGCTGAAACGATTGTCGCGGCACTAGAACGCACCGGATATGTGGAGCGCAGTTTCTATCGCACCACGGACAATGGCGTCGTTCTGGTTACACAGCTTGAGCGCATCAATGACGACGGCACCGCGCGTACCGAGAGCGAACGCTGGCCGGCGGCTCTTGATCAATCGCGCTCCGATCTGGCACGATTCCTCAAGGGCTTGTTTTTTGTCGAACGCGGCCGCTTTCGGCGCATCGTTTTTGTCCTGCAAGAGCGCCCCTTCTCTCAATCGAACGCCCAAGTCACCGGCTTGGAGGCACGCGAGTGGATACGTAAAGGACTCAATACATTGCCACCCGAAGTCGCGAACCGCTCCTACGGCGACAGCAATTGTACCGTGCTGATTTATGAGTTTGAGAGCGAGGGCAAGGATAAGGCGCCAAAAATTGTCGATAGCCGCCTCACCGGCCGGCAGCATCTCGAAAAAGCCGGCGTGATGGCGCTGCTTGAACGAGCCAACTAACATCCGCCCGGTAAGCAATCGTGGCAAAGACGGTTTTCATAAGCTATCGGCGCCAAGATACGGCGCCCGCCGCCGGACGCACCTACGATCGCCTGTGCACGATTTTGCCGCGAAGCAACGTATTCTTCGATGTCAGCACCATCGAAGGCGGCGCAGATTTCGTGATGCAGGTGACCGCCGCCATCAAGCAAAGCGACACGGTGCTCATCTTCATCGGCAGGAAATGGCTGGAGCCGACCGCCGAGGGGGTGGTGAGGATTTTGCACGCGGACGATCATGTCCGCGCCGAGGTGCGCGCCGCGTTGCAGCACGGCGAAAAGGTCCTGCCGGTCCTGGTGGACGGGGCGATCATGCCCCGGCCCGATCAGCTGCCCGACGACATTCGCTCAATCAGCACGAAAAACGCCATGCCTTTGCGCCACGAGAGCTTCGACGACGACATCGAAAACATTATCAACGCCATCCTGGGCGCGTCGAAGGCGCGGCTTTGGGACGACAAAGGCAAGCTTGGCATGAAAATTGGCTATGCGGTCGGCGGACTTTTCGCAGGGCTGTTCCTGCTGACAGGCATCGGAGTCGTGCACACTTTGATTTTGGGAGAAGGAATCGCAGCCTCCATCGGCGATACGGCGACGTGGATCTTGTTGCTCGCGGGCGCAGCCGGCGGCGCCTTGCTGGGCTTTTTCTACGAGGCCAGACGCCGCCGGCGGCGTCTGCTTCGACTTGCCTGACGGTCTGTCTGGCGCGGTGGGGCTGGCGCGGTGGGGCTTGAACCCGTCGCCGGTTTCTAGGACAGTACCCCCCTAAAGGATCGAAAATTATGGACCAGACCGTTCAACAACCGCGCGGCCGCCGCATCATCTGGATTCACGTGCTGACCGTGGGCAGCGCAGCCATCCTGATCGGCGCTGAAGTATTTGGCGCGGCCTTCGCCGCCGGCTGGGCGTTCGCCAACCTGTTTGCCCTCGGTGAATATGGCGCTCCCATCCTGCAGGCGATCTTCTTCCTGTGTGGCGTCGCCGTCATGATACAGTTCATTCGCTCCGCGCGCCGCATCGAACCCTTCACCGCCCGCAACTGATTTGCCGGTTGCGCATCACGCACCGCCGGCGGAGCGCTTTAACGCGCACTTAATCTTCTGCACGTAATCTATTAGTAGGGGGTAAGTACGCTCGGTGACCATTTCCCTTGCGTTGTGGAAATGAATCGCGTATTTTACTCTTGCCCAATTTCGCACGTGCCTGTGGCCGTGTGTCGATCGGCGGGTATCCGGACAAGAGGCCGGACAGCCACCTAAGGAAGGGAGCTACCTTCCTTGCATCAGCGATCGGCAGCTGGAGGCGAAACCAGCAATCCCCGTGCTCAACGGGGGACGCGGCTCAAAGCAACGACGGAAGGGCTTTTTTGGGAACTGCCGGCGCCAATGCCGGGGACACCGAAGAGGCTTGTCCATCTTTGCCAACAGTGCGGAACGGGATCTCCCTCATCCGGACCTAGGCAGCAATCACGGTGAAGTCACGTCCTGCATGTGCGGGACTGCGACCTCACAGCAGGTTCACCTAAGCTTGGCGGCATCGCGCTGCCGGCACCGGATAAGGAGTTAAGTCGAGATGACCGCACGCATTCGCGAATTTCTCAAATACCGCATAGCCGACGGACCCTGCCTGGTGGTCGATCTTGATATCGTCCGTGACAACTACGTGGCCTTCGCCAAGGCACTGCCGGACACCAAGGTGTTCTATGCGGTGAAAGCCAATCCGGCGCCTGAGATCCTCAAAATGCTCACCGCGCTCGGCTCCTGCTTCGATGTGGCGTCGGTGAGCGAAACCGAAGCGGTCTTGGCGGCGGGCGCCACGGCTGAGCGCATCTCCTATGGCAACACCATCAAGAAGGAGAGCGAGATCGCGGCGGCGCATAAGCTTGGCGTTACGCTGTTTGCCGCCGATTGCGAGGCTGAGGTCGAGAAGATCGCGCGCGTCGCTCCGGGCACCCGCGTAATCTGCCGCATCCATTGCGATGGCACCGGCGCCGAATGGCCGCTCTCGCGCAAGTTCGGCTGCGAGCCGGAATATGCCGTCGATATCCTCGAACACGCCCATCGGCTCGGGCTCATCCCGCACGGCATCTCGTTCCATGTCGGCTCGCAGCAGCACAATGTGGAGGCCTGGGACCGGGCGCTGGCCTCAGCCGCGGCGATCTTCCGCTCCTGCGCCGAGCGCGGGATCATGCTGTCCATGGTCAACCTGGGCGGCGGGTTTCCGGCCAAATATGTGCGCAAAACGCCCAAGCTGGAATCCTACGGCAAAGCAATCTTCCGCGCCCTGCGCAAGCATTTCGGCAATTCCATCCCGGAAACCATCGTCGAGCCCGGCCGCGGGCTGGTGGGCAACGCCGGGCTGATCGAGGCCGAGGTGGTGCTGATCGCCAAGCGCTCGCCTGAGGACGAGGTGCGCTGGGTCTATCTCGACATCGGCAAGTTCCATGGGCTGGCCGAGACCATCGACGAGTCGATCCGCTATCCGATCCGCACCAGCAAAGACCGCGACGAGATGGCGCCCTGCATCATCGCCGGCCCGACCTGCGACTCGGTCGATGTGCTCTATCAGAAGAACCCCTATCCGCTGCCGGTCTCGCTTGCCATCGGCGACAAGGTGCTGATCGAGGCCGCCGGCGCCTACACCGCGACCTATTCCTCGGTCGGCTTCAACGGCTACCCGCCGCTGCGGCAATATGTGATCTGACGGCCCAATTTATGTTAGAAAATCCCCGGGTCTGCGCCCCGGGGGTTTTTTATTGGGGCGGTGGCGTAGAGGGCAAGCAATGATCCGCAAACTCAAATCCGGCCAGTACCGGCTTTTTTCCCGCAAGAAAAATCCGCAGACCGGCCTGCGCCGCAATCTTGGCACTTTTCCCACCCGCAAGGCCGCGCAAGACCACGAGCGCGCGGTGCAGTATTTCAAGCGCCAATAGCTTTTTTGTTTGAGCATGATCTTTTCCGACCTTCCTTCGCCCGCCGAAGCGGGCTTCGCGAAGGCGGGAAACCGGCACCCACTTTTCGGGATCATGCTCTGAGCTTGTTCAGCCGAGGCCAATCACACCGGCTTTGCCGTCCTCGGCGCCCCAGGCCAGCCGGGCGCCTGCGCCATCCCAGGCCAGCGCCGATACCGGAACCTTGTCCGGTTTCTTGGCGAGGATTTCGGCGGCGTCGTCGAGCCGCACCAGCAGCACCAGGCCGTCCGCGTAGCCGGCGGCGACCACCTCCTGCTTGGGATGGAACGCCACGACCTCGGCCTTGACGCCAAACGCCGCGAGCTGCCGAGGCGCCTTACCCATGGGGCCGTCCTTACCGGCAAACGGCCACAGGATGAGCTGCTCGGCGCCGCCGGTCGCGAGCCATTTGCCGTCCGCGCTCCACGCCAGCGAACGCACGCGCGCGGAATAGCCCGACATGCGCATGTCCTTGCTGTCGACGAGCCGCCAGCCGTGCAGCGTCGGCTCCTGCATGGCGGTGACGAGGAATTTGCCATCGGGACTGAAGGTGACGTCGTGATGCGAGCCCTTCCACTCCAGCCGCTCGGGCGCGGCCTGCGCATTGGGAAACCATAGCGTCACGCCGTGATAGTGCGCGATGGCAAGCCGCAGTCCCTTGGGCGCGAATGCCAGCCCGCCGACGCTGGAGGGAACTTCCAGCGCGCGCGCCTCGCCCTTGCCGGTACGCACATTGGCCGTCTTGCCCGCCGACCAGGCCATTGCGCCGTCCGGACCTAACGCCACGCGGTCAATCCAGCGCTTTTTCTCGTCGGTGACGAGAACTTGGGTTTCGCCGCCGGCATCGGTCGCGGCTACCCTGCCGTCATCGCCGCCGGTGACCAGGCGCGCGCCGTCGCTCGCAGCCGAGAGAATGGCGCCGCCATGCACCGCGACCCGCCGCTCCTCCCCGGATTCGGAAACCAGCAACAAGGCCTCCTCGCCCAACACCAGCACCGCGGTGCGGCCGAGAAAATGGGCTCCGACAATTGGCACGCCCGCGGCTATGGGCCGCGTGCGTTCGACAACGGAGGGGGTGGAGGTGGGAGTGTCAGTCATAACAACCGGCGGCGATTTTTGTTCTCTTCACCCTCCCCTGGAGGGGGAGGGTCGCGAGCGAAGCGAGCGGGGTGGGGTGAAATTTGAAACGCCGCCAGATCACCCCCACCCGGTCCGCTTCGCGGACCGACCTCCCCCCTCCAGGGGGAGGTAAAGTGTGCTCCGCGCAGCGCACGCGAACTACGCCACGCAGCTCTCAAAGCCTTTCCGAATCTTTTCCTCCGGCAGATTACGGCCGATGAACACGATGCGGCTTGAGCGCTTTTCGTCGTCCTTCCACGGCCGCTGGTGATCGCCGTCGAGGATCATGTGCACGCCCTGGAACACAAAACGCTCCGCGTCGTCCTTGAACGAAAGAATTCCCTTGCAGCGCAGGATGCTCGGCCCGTCCTTGGCAACCAGATCCTGCACCCAGGGAAAGAACTTGTCGGGATTGAGCGGCTGGTCGGTCGAGAGCGCGATCGATTGTATCTCCTCATCGTGATAGTGTTTGAGGCCGCCGTGCGAATGGCTGCGATCATGATCGCGATCATGCGCATGGTCATGATCGTGACCGTCCGCGTGCAGGAACTCCGGCTCGATGTCCAGAATACGATCCAGATCGAAGGCGTTGCGGCCGAGCACCTCTTCGAGCGCAATCTTGGCCCGCTCGGTGCGATGAATCTTGGCATAGGGATTGATGCCGCGAATGCGCGCCTCGATTTCGCGCAGCTCGCCTTCCGTCACCAGATCGGTCTTGTTGATCAAGATCACGTCGGCGAAGGCGATCTGGTTCTTGGCTTCCGGCGCGTCTTTCAGCCGCTCTTTAAGCCACTTGGCGTCGGCGACCGTGACCACCGCATCGAGCTTGGTGCGCTTACCCACGTTCTCGTCGACAAAAAAGGTCTGCGCCACAGGCGCGGGGTCGGCGAGCCCGGTGGTTTCCACGATGATAGCGTCGAACTTGCCCTTGCGCCGCATCAGCCCCTCGATGATGCGGATCAGATCGCCGCGCACGGTGCAGCAGATGCAGCCGTTGTTCATCTCGAACACTTCCTCGTCGGCCCCCACCACCAACTCGTTGTCGATGCCGATCTCGCCGAACTCGTTGACGATGACGGCGTATTTCTTGCCGTGCGGCTCCGAGAGGATACGGTTGAGCAGCGTGGTCTTGCCGGCGCCGAGATAGCCGGTGAGCACGGTGACGGGGATTTTGTCGGGGGATGAAGCAGTTGGCATTGGGGAAAGGGGCTCCGATAGGAGGGAGATATAGGTGGTCTGGGGTGGGGGTGTAAAAGGCGGGCCCAGACTCCAGGTTTATTGTTCAGTATCAGTGGCTTGACCTAATAGCATTTTTTGGTAAACTATTTTTATATATTGCATGCATACTTAGCTTCTGATAAAATCATATTTATCAAAATAAGATATCGTAACAGTCGGATCAAAGAGAGTTTATATGGCTGCTGCTCTTTGGGGCAAGGTCTATTACAATGACTTCTACGCGGGCGAACTGCGGCAAGAGCCCGGTGGGCGTTGCGTTTTCACTTATGACGCCACATATCTCGACGCCAAATATCCCGCCATTGCCTTTACTCTACCACGGCAAACGACTCCGCATATCTGCGAAGCAGGGCTGCATCCATTCTTTGACAATCTAGTGGCCGAAGGCTGGTTGCGCAACGCGCAGGCCAGAGCACTGAAGACTGATCCTAGCAACCGCTTCGCCCTGCTTCTTGCCTTCGGTCATGATTGTGCGGGCGCGGTTAGCGTCGCTGATCCGGCCCCGGTCAAAGAGCCAGTAATCGACATAGACGACCCGGCGGCAGTGGCCGCGCTGGTAAGCCGTGGCTCCCTCTCCGGCGTTCAGACGAAACTGCTGGCGGTTAAGGATGGTCGCGACTTTCGCCCCGCGCGCCACAACGAAACTTCAACCCATATCGCCAAGCTGCCCTCCGGGGCCTTACGCGATCTAGTCGAGAACGAGTTCCTGACTAACCATGCCTGCCGTGCGCTGCTGCCAGACGACCAGCTTGTGGAGGTGGTCATCGCACCCCTCAAGGGCATCAACGACAAGGCGCTGATCGTTCGCCGGTTTGACCGTCTTCGAAGCGGCACGCGGATTCATTTTGAAGAATTCAACCAGCTTCTCGGCCGCCGCTCCGGCGACGATAAGTATGATGCAGCCTATGAAGACATGGCGTCTTTCATACTCAAGACACCTGGTTGCACCCCCGTTGATGCGTGGCGGCTCTACCAACGCATTCTTACGTGCCTGCTCACTGGAAATACCGATGCGCATTTGAAGAATTTTGCCATGCTGCATACGGCAGATGGCCTTCGCCTCACGCCAGCGTACGATTTGGTGGCAGCCGCGCTCTATCCCGAATATCAGACCATTGCACTTGCGATCGGTGGTGCCGCCAATCTTACACTTGACCGAATTAGGCCAAAGCATCTGACGGCTCTCGGAAAAGCCTGTGGCCTAACCCCCGATGTAATCAGCGAAACTGTCCGGGACCTCGATAAACGCCGCAAGTCCGCAGAAGAAGCTGTCATCGCGGCTGCCAAGAAGAACGACGTTGACGCACTGGGCAAAGACATTCTTGATCTCATGGAGCGCAGATGGAACGGGAGCTTCTCCTTAATTGGCCAATACTTGTCGACGAAGCGATCCGGCGGCGACGCCGAATGAATTTGACGCAGCGGCAACTTGCTTCGCTAGCGCAAGTAAGCGCACCGACGATCTCCCGCTTCGAACAGGCCGAGCGGGACATTCAACTGTCTTCCGCACTTTCCATTCTCGACGTGCTTGGCATGAGCGATAAGCGCACACTGACGTTCTCCGATGAAGAGTTTTCGTATAATTCCGGCGTAGGCATCACTTTTTGGGGTCAAGACGGGTCCGAACGCGTGCGCTGCCAAATTTCGCGCGAAGCTCTAGACGATCATTTTTCGGAAAGAGATCGACTGCGACCTAACGTGGCTTTCAAGAAGCATCGACATGAGATTGAAGCGCTGGCACGTCGAAAGTATCTTTTAGGACAAAAGGAAAGCGATGGCTCGGTGCTGATAAAAACACACGAGATTACATAACTGGCGCGTATGGCCAACGTAATAACGTCCGTTTGACTGATCGCACGATCTTGCGCAGATCGCCGACCGCGCGGTTGGTGAATTCGATCTTCATCGACGCCGAAACGAGCGGAAAGCGGCCGCCACATCCTGCTCGCTGGCGATGCCGCTACGATCCGCGTCGTCCAAAGCCTTCAATTCCTCGGCCGTGGCGCGGTATACGCCGGTGCGGCGCGCTGCAATGTCGCGCGCCACTTCGACGAGTTCTTCCTGATTCTCCCGCGGCCAGGAGGCCACGTGTTGCAGGAGTTCTTTGATCGCTGGGCTCATGGTTTAAATATTACCACATCATTCGGAATTCGGAAAATCGGTTCGAAAACGCAGAAATCGAATAGTTTCACTCGCTCTCAGGATGACGGTCATTGCTTAGGGCCATTGGTATCAGCCGACCAGCGCCTTGCTCAACGCGCGAATGTTGTTGCGCATCATGTCGATGTAGCTGCCGGCGGGCCCGTCTGGCGCGGACAGCGCGTCGGAGAACAGCGTGCCGCCGATCCTGGCTCCGGTCTCCTTGGCGATCTGCTGCATCAGGCGGGGATCGGTGATGTTCTCCAGGAACACGGCGGGGATTTTCTGCGCTCTGATCTGCGCGATGATTTTTGCCACGTCCTTGGCGGAGGCCTCGGACTCGGTCGATACGCCCTTCGGCGAGATGAATTCCATCCCATAGGCGTCGCCGAAATAGCCAAAGGCGCCGTGGCTGGTGATGATGCGGCGCTGCCCGGCCGCAATCCGGCCGATCGCCGCCTGCACTTCCAGCTCCAGCGCATCGAGCTTGGCGAGATAGGCATGCGCGTTCATCCTGTATTCGCTTTCGCCAGCCGGATCGGCCTTGATCAGCCCATCGCGGATATTGCCGACATAGATCTTGACGTTGGCGACCGAGTGCCAGGCGTGCGGATCGGAGGCCGTGTGAGCATGCCCATGCGCGTCGGCCATGCGGCGCGGCTTGACGCCATTGGTCGCGACCAATGGCGCCGCCTTGGTGCCTGAGGCCTGCACCAGGCGCGTGAGCCAGCCCTCAAGCCCAAGGCCATTGACGATCACGAGGCGGGCCTCGTGCAGCTTCTTGGCGTCGGCCGGCGACGGCGAATAGACATGCGCATCGCCGTTCGGACCCACCAGCACGGAGACTTCGATGCGCTCACCGCCCACGTTCTTCACCAGATCGCCCAGCACCGAGAAGGTGGCGACCACCTTGATCTTGCTCTGCGCCAGCACCGGCGAGGCGATATGCACGGCATAGAGCGCAGCAATGATGAACAGACATCGGCGCATCAACATGGGTTCCCCTTCAAGCTTCGAGATGGCGCTGCGGCAGCGCCTGCCAGAGCAGACCGCCGACCGGCCCAAACACCACCGACAGCGCATAGAGCACGCCGGCAACCAGGATCACCGCCGGCCCGGACGGCAGGCCGGCGTGGTAGGAGAAGAGCAGACCGGCATAGCCGGAGAATACGGCACACGCGATCGCAATGGCGATCATGGCGGTTATGTCGCGCGCCCAGAATCGCGATATCACCGCCGGCAGCATCATGATGCCGACCGCGAGCAGCGTGCCGAGCGCCTGGAATCCGCCGACCAAATTCATCACCACCAGCGCAAGAAAGGCGATATGCGCAGGCCCCCCGGCCCGGCTCACCGAGCGCAGGAAACCGGGATCGACGCATTCGAGCACCAGCGGGCGCCAGATCAGCGCCAGGATGACGAGCGAGACCGTGGCTATGGAAACGATCAGGATCAGCGTCGGATCGTCGACCGCCAGGACCGAGCCAAACAGGAAATGCAGCAGATCGATATTGCTGCCCTTGATCGAGACGATGGTCACGCCGAGCGCGAGCGAGATCAGGAAAAACGCCGCGAGCGAGGCATCTTCCTTGAGCGCGGTTGCGCGCGAGATCAGGCCGGCACCGAGCGCGATGACAAGGCCCGCAATCAAGCCGCCGCCGGCTATGGCGAACAGGCTCAAGCCTGCGATCAGAAAGCCGATCGCGGCGCCGGGCAGGATGGCGTGCGCCATGGCGTCGCCGACGAGACTCATCCGCCGCAGCATCAGAAAGACCCCGATCGGCGCGCCGGCTAACGCAATCGCCGCCGTGCCGACGAGCGCGCGGCGCATGAATTCGAATTCCGCGAACGGCGCGATGAAAGTGTCGTAGAGCATGGGCTTCTTTCGTTCACCTCCCCCGCTTGCGGGGGAGGTCGCCCGCCGTAGCCCGAAGGGCAAAGGCGTGGCGGGAGGGGGAAACTTCGGTAGGTTCAATAGCCCCCTCCCCAACCCTCCCCCGCAAGCGGGGGAGGGAGAAGAGAAGAACTACGCCGCGACCACGCACGCCTCGGCATGCTCATCGAAGGCCTCGCACATGCGCCGCGCCTTGAGCAGATTCTCCGCGGTCAGCACCTCGCGGGTCGCGCCCCAGGCCACCGCCTCGCGCGCGAGCAGGAGCGTCTCGGGAAAGTGCGAGCGCACCAGATCGATGTCATGCAAGGCCGCGAGCACGGTGCGCTGCTCGCTGTGCCAGCGTTGCACCAGCGCGAGCAGATCGGCGGAAGTTTTCATATCGATCGCATTGAAGGGTTCGTCGAGCACGATGACGCGCGCGTCCTGCAGCAGCAGGCGGGCGAACAAGGTGCGCTGCATCTGTCCGCCCGAGAGCGTGCCGATCGTGCGTTCCTCAAATCCGGTAAGTCCAACGGCCGCGATTGCGGCCTCGATCGTATCGTGCTGCTTGCGGCCGATGCCGCCGAACAACCCAGTGCGCCGCCACAGGCCCATCGCCACCATGTCGTAGACATTGATGGGAAAACTGCGGTCGATTTCGGCCACCTGCGGCAGGTAGGCAATGTCCTGCGGCAGCACGCCGTTGCGATCGATACCGCCGGCCAGCGGCTTGAGCGTGCCGACCACGCCCTTGAACAGCGTGGACTTCCCCGCCCCGTTCGGACCCATCACCGCCATCAGCGCGCCGCGCTCAACCACGCCATCGAGGTGGTGCACGGCTGGATGGCGATCGTAGCCGAGCGTGAGGTTGCGAAACTGCAATTGTGCCGTCATGGTCCGCTCCATCTTGGCTCTCTCACGCGATGGCCCAATAGACGGCGCCCCACAGCACGACGATCACGACTGCGGCGGCGGCAAGACGCATGAGCGCCGAGAGCCGCAAAATCGATGGATGCACCGATGTCGGCGGATGGGCGTGACCGGGATGGTGATGATGTGTCGCCATGGCGTTGCAAGGTGACGGTTGTTAGGGCCTTCGGCGGCCGTTTCTCGGAAGCGAATGTTATAGTATAACATAATGCCGCGGTCCACTCATTCCAAGTCTTTGTTTTATCTTTCGAATTCCGGCCGCCAGCGCTTGAGCCATAGCGAGTTCGCCACCACCGATACCGAGGACATGGCCATGGCGGCGCCGGCCAGCGCAGGCGTGAGAAACCCCATGGCCGCTAACGGAATGCCCACCACGTTGAAGATGAAGGCCCAGAACAGGTTTTGCCGAATTTTGCCGACGGTGGCGCGGGCGATGTCGATCGCGGCCGGCACCAGCCGCGGGTCCGAGCGCATGAGCGTGATGCCGGCGGCCTCCATGGCCACGTCGGTTCCGCTGCCAAGCGCAATGCCGACCGGCGCCGCCGCCAACGCGGGCGCGTCATTGATGCCATCACCTACCATGGCGACGCGGCGGCCTTCGGCTTCGAGTGCGCGCACGGCATCGGCTTTCTCTCCCGGCTTGACCGCGGCGCGGAAGCTGGAAATCCCAAGTTCGGCGGCCACACGCTGCGCCACCCGCTCGGTGTCGCCGGTCAGCATGATCGATCGAACATTTCTCGCGCTCAGTAATTTTACCGCTTCGGCGGCACCGGGCCGAATCGGATCTGAAATCCCGACCACACCGAAAGTGCGGCCATCAATTGCTACGATGACAGCCGTGAGCGCTGCACGCTCGATGCTGGAAACCGCGGACTCGATCGGCACAAGGCTGACGCCCGTCAATTGCATCAACTCGCGGTTGCCAACCGCAACCTGATGTTTCTCCACCATGCCGGTCACGCCGCGCCCGGGATCGGCATGAAAATTTGAAACTGCCGGCAGGGCGGTAGCGTTCGGCACGGCGTTGAGAAACGCACGCGCCAACGGATGCTCGCTGCCCACTTGCACCGCAGCCGCCAGGCGCAGCAGTTTGGCTGCGTCGACGCCGGCTACCGGCGTCACAGCGGCAATGGCGGGCCGGCCTTCCGTCAAGGTACCGGTCTTGTCAAAGACAACCGTATCAAGACCGGCGGCTCGCTCGAGCGTCTCGATGTCCTTGACCAGGATGCCGGCGCGCGCGGCGGCACCCGTTCCAGCGACCAGCGCCGCAGGAGTCGCCAGCCCGAGCGCGCAGGGGCAGGCGATCACCAGCACCGAGACCGCAGCTATCAACGCGTCCTCAAACCCGTGATTGCCATACCAGCCGATAAATGCGCCTATCGCGATGGCAATGACCGCCGGCACGAAAATCGCCGAAACGCGATCGACCAGCCGCTGCACCGGCGCCTTGCCCGACTGCGCGTTCTCGACCATGCGGATGATGCGGGCCAACGTCGTGTCCTCACCCACGGCGGCAGCCGCGATCATCAGCCGACCGGTGCCGTTGAGCGCGCCGGCGGTGACCGGATTGCCCGGCCGCTTGATCACCGGTTCGCTTTCGCCGGTGACCAGGGATTCGTCGGCTTCGCTTTCGCCTTCGATGACGTTGCCGTCGACCGGATAGCGCTCGCCCGGCCGCACCACTATGCGCTCGCCGATGCGCACCTCCTCGATCGGGACCGCAACCTCGGATTCGCCGCGCAGCACGTGCGCTATCTCGGGCCGCAGGCGCAGTAGCGCGCGGATTGCCGCGGTGGTTCCACGCTTGGCGCGCGACTCCAGCCATTTGCCGAACACCACGAGCGTGATAATCGCCGCCGAACCTTCAAAATAAAGATGCGGTCCTGACGCCGAGCCCTTGAGCAGTACCATAGCAACGCTGAAAAGGTAAGCGGCGGTCGTGCCGAGCGCGACCAGTACGTCCATGTTGGCCGACATCGCACGCAGCGCCTTCCAGGCGCCGCGATAGAAGCGTGCACCGACGACGAATTGCACCGGCGTCGCCAAAACCAGCGCGAGCCAGGGATTGACATGCAGGCCGGCGCCGAACGGTGCTGCGAGCATCGGCAGAATCAGCGGCAGGGTGAGTGCGGCCGAGAGTGCGAACAGCACCAGATCGTGGCGTTCGGCGGCGACGGCTTCTGCTTCGCGCGCCTCTTCCGCCTGCCGCCGCTCGGCCGCCGAGCCGCCGCGCGGATGCGCGCCATAGCCGATGCGCGTCACCGCCTCGATCAATGCTTCCGTGCTGGCGCCGCCGGGCGCAAGCGCCACATCCGCGCGTTCGAGCGCAAGATTGATGTCGGCGCGCGCCACCCCCGGCACCTTGCCGAGCGCAACCTCGACGCGGCCCGCGCAGGCCGCGCAAGTCATGCCGCTGATGTCGAGCACGACATGATTGGCCGGGGCGGGTTTTTCCGCCATACCGCGCGTGGTTTGGTCGAGATCGAGCGTCATTGCATTGTGGCGGTGTTGAATCTCGCAATTCTCATAACATGGTGCCGGTTGTACGCGATTCTAGCCCTTGGCATTGCGAACCACCGTGAATTTCGAGCCCGGTGTCATCATACCCATCGAACAGTTGAAGGCGAATTCGCCGGAAATTTCGGGCGTGAAAATAACGACAGTGATTTCCGTTCCGGAGAGAAACTTTTGAATTCCCAGGCGCGGCGCAATAAGGATGCGCCCGCAGCCTGCGGCATCCCTGGCGTCAATACGCCATTCGACCGGAACGCCAAGCTTTACAACAAAGCGATTGGGCAAATATTCGTAGCCAACGATTTTCATCGCGACGACTTGCTTGTCGTCGGCCGAAGTCGTCGGCGTTTGGACGATGCCGGATCGCGAGGGATTTGACGCGGCAATGGGGCCGATGCTGCTTCCGGCCAGCACAAAGCCATATTGGATGTTGAGGTAACCGAGCACGATTACCGCCGCCCCGGCAAACCGCAAGAAATGCTGCTGGAATCCGCCGCTGGCGAAACTCGACAGCGCCGAGAGCGACAACAGCGCGGGCAGCGTGCCAAGCGCGAAGGCCAGCATGGTCAGCGCACCGATGGTCATGCTGCCTTTGGTCAGCACATAAAGCTGCAACGCCTGGGTGAACCCGCAAGGCAGGAAAAACGTGAGTGCGCCGAGCACGAACGCACCGCCCTTGGTATTGCGCGCCGCAAAATCATGAATCCGGTGCGCAAAAGACTTCGGCAGAACCGGCAGAAGTTTTCCGACCGAGGGAAAGACTTTCAGCATCTGCAAGCCAAGCACGATCATGACAACGCTGGCCGCGATGGTGAGCATGCTTGTGACCTGCGGCGACAAGGTCAGCGCCGATCCGAGCGCGCCGATCGCCCCGCCAAGCACGGCGTAGGACACAACCCGCCCGACATTGAAATAGAGATGCGGCTTGAGGCGCGCGATGGCGGCCAGTTCCGAATTGACCGCGTTGTATTTGGCCGCGAGCGCAACGAGCAGACCGCCGGTCACCGCCATGCAACTCGACACCGAGGCCACGAGGCCGATGACAAAAGCGATTCCGTATCCGAGGTTGTCGGAAATGGCGAAGCCGTGCACTTGGAAATTGAATTGCCTCACCAAAAGAACGATGCCGACGAGAATGAGAAAGGCCGCGCCGATTTCGGCGTAGTCGCGCGCGCTATTGCGGCCTTGCGCCGCGGATTTGCTTTGCTCCTGCCACGAGACGTTCAATGAATCGTTCAATGCCGCGACGGTGTAACCCTCTTCCGCGACCGCCCCCTGCAAGGCCTCGCGATCGAGGTCGCCAATATGGGAAATCCGTGCCGTGCCCTGCCGGAAACTGGCATCGACCCGCTGCACGCCAGGGATAACGGCGAGCTTCCGCTCGATTGCCACCTCGCAGTGACGGCAATGCATGCCGTCAATATTGGCGACGAGCGTTTTTACGTCCTGCGCGTTGAGATTGTCTGCCATCGATACCTCCTATTTCGACATTATCCCAAATCCATGCCGTTGATTTGTCCAGCGCAATGGCCCGCTACCTGCAAATGGCAGGAGCCAAAGGCGCATGGCCGCTTGACACGGCGTGCGGTCTCAAGGGCGCAATCGCGCCCTAGATGAGAACGGCAGGTTTGGGAGGATGCGGCTCGGGTGGGATCGCGCGCCCAAAAAATGGCCACTCCACATTGGCGGTCTGATCGAGCATGGTCACGGCAATCGGCATCGGAGCAAGCTCACACAGGACGGCTATAGCACCAGCACAGGTCGCAACGCAGCCGGCGCGCGCGCCCGTCTCATCTGCGCAGCAATCCATCCCATTTTCGGTGGACGGTGCATCCATTACGGCTGCGCCCGCTGACATCTTCAGCGCCATTTCGGTCATAACAAATCCTTGCGCAACGTTGCCGATGCCAAATAGCATCGCGACAAGGAGCACGAGGAAATGCCAGCGCGAAGCGCGAAAAGCCATCATTTAAGTATAGTCACTTGGCACGATTGCCGCAAACACGATCAGGTGAAGGTCTTTTTGCCGCTTTGCGAACTAACGCTGCCAGCGCTAAGCAGCCTTGCCTTGATTGCCAAACCGGGTCTGGCTCGCCATGCTGTCAGTTCGCATGCGGGGAATCACTCTGACCCGTGGTGACCATGACATGAGCGAGGAAAAATCCCGCGTCATCGCCGTCGGCGAGGCGGTGGTCGAGCTGGTCCGCGGCAGCGACGGCCGTTTTGGCCTCGCCTGCGGCGGCGATACGTTCAATACCGCGATCTACCTCGCCCGCGCCGGGATCGACACCGCCTTTGCCACCGCGCTCGGCGACGATCCCTATTCGGACGGCATTCTCGCGCTCGCCGCCGCCGAAGGCATCGCGACCGATCTGATCCTGCGCGTCCCCGGCCGCAGGCCAAGTCTTTCCCTGATCGACACCGATGCGACCGGCAAGCGGATCATCGATTCTTGGCACGGCGAGGCCCCCGCGCGCGAACTGTTCGAGCACACCGATTGGGCGCGTATCGCGGACAGCCTGCTGTCGGCGCGGCTGATCTATTTTTCCGGCGTGACGCTGTCGCTCTATTCCAACATTGGGCTTGGCCGCTTTCTCGCGGTCGTCGAGCTTGCCCGCCAGCATGGCGTCAAGATCGCCTTCGACGGCAATTTCCGCCCGCACGGCTGGAAGGGCGACCTGCCGCGCGCGCGCGCGGTATTCGCGCAGGCGCTCAAGCGCGCCGACATCGCGCTGCCGGCCCATGACGACGAAGCGGTGCTGTGGGGCGATCCCAGCCCGGAAGCGACCGTCGAGCGATTGGGCGCCTTCGGCATCGGCGAGATCGTGGTCAAGAACGGTCCCAACAGCGCACTTGTCGCCATCGGCGGCCGGCGCGATTTCTTGCCGGTGCCGGAAGTTGTGGAGCCGGTTGATTCCACCGCCGTCGGCGACAGTTTCAATGCGGGCTATCTCGCCGCACGCCTTCGCGACGAAAGCCCGCTGGCGGCGGCCGCGGCCGCGCACCGCCTGGCGGGTGAAAAGATTCGCCACCGCGGCGCCATCATGCCGCGCTCAGCGGCGATGGTGCATTGAGGGTGCTTTCGGCTGGACAATCATCTTCTGCACGGCAGCGTGAAACCCAACGGGCTTAAACATGGATTTGCCAAATTCAAATTCAGTCACCAGTCATTCTTTGTCCAGAGCATACGTTTTCGCTGCGATATTTCTGGTATTCGTGCTCCTTATTTTTGTAGCTCATTTTCGTGTCGCGGACTGCCAAACATATCTTTATTCGGCCCAATATCTACAACAACAGTACGGAATTGCTCCCAGAACCTGTTTTCAGAATTACCTCAACAAAGCTCTTATCCCTTCCGTCATCATAACGTTGCCATTAATTTTTCTTTCGGGAATTTTATTTTTGAAAGAGAGGAAGAAAGCATATCGTCTTAAAAAATCGAGACAGGAAGGAATTGCGTTCTGGTTATTTATTTTCTCGGTTATATCGTTGTTCGTTTCTATTATTCTCATTAGAAGCATACCATGCGAGGGATTTGCCTGTGTGGCGCTAGGGCCGTTGATTGCAGTCATTTATGCTGTTTTCCCGCCCTTGATTTTTGGTTTTTCACTTTGGTTTTTCAAGTCGCGTTATCAATGGGAAAATCGAAGGTTTTTAGCGGTAACCGTCGGTTTGATATTACTTTTGTTGCTTGCGTATGCTCAGACGCCTTTATTGTAGCGCGTAGCCGCATGGAGCGAAGCGCAATGCGGGGCTACTCATGCTCGGGGACGATTCCCTACAAGCTTCGCGATATTAACGCATCGTTAACCAAATCAACTTCACTATTCACATTGATTGCACTGCGTAAACAGGGAAAGCGGCCCTCAGAGGTCGAATCGGGAGCGGGTTCTTTTCGAAAGGACGCCCGCAGATGCGAGTCATCATCGCGTTATCTTTTGCCTTGCTTGTGTCAGCGCAAGCGCGCGACAGCCATCACGACGGCCACCTCGGCCACGGCCATTCGCACTGGCATGATAAATTCTATAATAAGCTCATCCGCCCTGACGCCAAGACCTCATGCTGTAACCTGAGCGACTGCCGCCCCACCTCGGGCCGGATGGTCAATGGGTACTATGAGGTCAAAGTCAACGGCGTCTGGGTTTCGGTGCCGCACAACAAGATCGTCCCGATTTCCGCGCCCGACGGCGGCTACCACGTTTGCGCGCCGATCAATTTCAAAGGCCAACCGGAAGATTTGTACTGCGTCGTTCTGGCGCCGGAGGGCTGACGACGCAGCAAGGAAAACTCTCAGAAAGCCTGCCCTTGGTGAGACACACCATGGATTGCCGGGTCACGCCGCCGATCGTGTGTTTACCCGGGCGGGGGAGTTCGGGCGAAAATCCTGCGAGAATATTGCGCGAGAAATCTACTTCCCGCTCGTCCCCCGCGCAGGCGTGGAACCAGAGATCGCGGCACGGTGGCTGGATTCCCGCTGTCGCGGGAATGAGCGGAGAAAAATACGCGTAAATATTCTATCCTCCCCCGCAGGCGGGGGAGAGATGAGAAAGCGCCTGTGCTATAAGGCGGACCGCCAGGAACGATTCTTCCGCGAGCCTGCAAAGAGCATCGGCATGACGCTTGCCATCCAGACCTCCGCTTCCGCCGGTGCCGGCCTGGACGCGATCCGCCACGACTGGACGCGCAAGCAGGTACGCGCGCTGTTCGCACTGCCATTTCCCGAACTCATGTTCGAGGCCCAGCGCATTCACCGGGCGCATTTCGATCCCGCCGAGGTGCAGATATCCACGCTGCTTTCGATCAAGACCGGCGGCTGCCCGGAGGATTGCGCCTATTGTCCGCAAAGCGCGCAATACGACACCGGCGTCGAAGCCGCGAAGATCATGGACCTCGACGCGGTACTGGCCGAAGCGCGCGCGGCGAAGAATTCAGGCGCGAGCCGCTTCTGCATGGGCGCGGCCTGGCGTGAGCCCAAGGAGCGCGACCTCGACAAGGTGTGCGAGATGATCGCGGAGGTTAGAAATCTCGGTCTAGAGACCTGCGCCACGCTCGGCATGCTGACCGGCGCCCAAGCGCGGCGCCTCAAAGCCGCCGGGCTCGATTACTACAACCACAACCTCGACACTTCGCCGGAATACTACGGGCGCATCATCACCACGCGCACCTTTCAGGACCGGCTCGACACGCTCGACGCCGTGCGCGCGGCCGGCATCCATGTGTGCTGCGGCGGCATCGTCGGCATGGGTGAGTCGTTGGAAGATCGTGTCGGCATGATCGCGACGCTGGCGAGCCTTCCCGACCACCCGGAATCGGTGCCGATCAATTTGCTCGTGCGAGTTGCCGGCACACCGCTGGCCGGCGGCTAGGCGCTCGACCCGCTCGACTTCGTGCGCACCATCGCGGTCGCGCGCATCACCATGCCCAGATCGGTGGTGCGGCTTTCTGCCGGGCGCGAAGACATGAGTGAGGAAACGCAAGCGTTGTGTTTTCTCGCCGGCGCCAACTCGATCTTCTACGGGCCGAAGCTGCTCACCACGCCCAATCCCGGGCCTGACCGCGACCGCGCGCTCATGCACAAGCTCGGGCTGCGGCCGATGCAGCCATGAAGCCGCAATGAATTACCTGATCGTCTTTGCCGGCGGCGGACTGGGGGCGGTATTGCGCCACGGCGTCAACGTGCTCTCGGCGCGCTGGCTGGGCTTGAATTTTCCCGCCGCCACGCTGTTTGAGAACGCCACCGGTTCGCTGGCGATGGGCCTGCTCGCGGGCTATTTTGCGTTCAAGGGCGATGCGTCGCAGTCCTGGCGGCTGTTTCTCACCACCGGAATCCTGGGCGGCTACACCACCTTCTCGGCCTTCTCGCTCGACGTGGCATTGCTCTATGAGCGCGGCGAACCCATGCTGGCGGCAATCTATGTCACGGCCTCGGTCGTGCTCTCGATCGGCGGACTGTTCGCGGGCCTGGCGCTGGTGCGGTATTTTTCGTGATTGCGAAGCACGCAAGTTATACCAACGGCGACAATGTTCGACCCGTCATCCTGAGGTGCTCGGCGCGCAGCGCCGAGCCTCGAAGGATGCACGGCCACCGATCTCGGGTTTACCCGAGATCGGCATTTTAAGTGCGCAAGTCGGCTATAGCCGACTTGCGATGCCGTCGCCCTTCGAGGCTCGCTTCGCTCGCACCTCAGGGTGACGGAGATAAGTCAGTGATTGCTGCCACTGGTATTACTCCGCCGCGATCATGCTGGCCGGATCGGCCTTCTCCAGCTTCGCGGCGCAAAATTTGAATTCGGGAATTTTCCCGAACGGATCGAGCGCGGCATTGGTGAGCAGATTCGCCGCCGCTTCCGCGAAGGCGAACGGGATGAACACCACGCCGTCGGGAATGCCGTCATCCTGGCGCGCAGCGAGTTCCACCACGCCGCGCCGGGTAGAGACGCGGATCATGTCGCCGGGCTTGATCCCGAGCTTGGCGATGGTGCCGCGCGATATATTGGCGACGGCGCCGGGCTCGAGCGCGTCGAGCGTGGTCGAGCGGCGCGTCATGGCGCCGGTATGCCAGTGTTCGAGCTGGCGGCCGGTGGTGAGAATGAACGGGAATTCGGCGTCGGGCACCTCGTCCGGCGGTGTGATTTTTGCTGCGACCAGCTTGCCGAAGCCGCCCGGCCGCGGAAAACCCTTGTCGAACACCACATCGCGGCCCGGCTTGTCGGGCGCATCGCTGGGATAGGTAACGGCACTTTCGCGCTCGACGCGATCCCAGGAGATGTTGTCGAGCGCGGGCATCAACGACGCCATCTCGGTGTAGATCTCGCTCGGATGCTGGTAGTTCCAGTTCAGGCCGATGCGCTTGGCGATCTCCTGGGTGATCCACCAATCGACCTTGGCCTCGCCCGGCAGCGGCAGGGCCTGCCGGCCCATCTGCACCTGGCGATTGGTGTTGGTCACCGTGCCGTCCTTTTCCGGCCAGGCCGAGGCCGGCAGGATTACGTCGGCATAGACCGCGGTCTCGGTGAGGAAAATGTCCTGCACCACGAGATGCTCAAGATGCGCCAGCGCCTCGCGCGCGTGATTGAGGTCGGGGTCCGACATCGCCGGATTTTCGCCCAGGATGTACATGCCCTTGATCACATCGTCATGCACCGCGTCCATGATCTCCACCACCGTGAGCCCGCGCTTGGGATCGAGCTTGGCGCCCCAGGCCTTCTCCACCTGGGCGCGGATCTCGGGGTTCTCCACCGAGCGATAGTCGGGGTAGAACATGGGGATCAGCCCGGCGTCGGAGGCACCCTGCACGTTGTTTTGCCCGCGCAGCGGATGCAGGCCGGTACCTGGCCGCCCTACCTGGCCGCAGATCAGCGAAAGCGCGATCAGGCAGCGCGCGTTGTCGGTGCCGTGCACGTGCTGCGACACGCCCATGCCCCAGAAGATGATGGCGCTTTCGGCCCGCGCATAGGTGCGCGCGACGTCGCGCAGCGTCTCGGCAGGAATGCCGCAGATCGGCGCCATCTCCTCCGGCGTAAAATCCTTGACGTGCTCGGCGAACGGCTTGAAACCCTCGACGTAGGTTTGCACGTACTGCTGGTCGTAGAGTTTTTCGGTCACGATGACATTGAGCATGGCGTTGAGCATCGCCACATCCGCGCCGGGCTTGAACTGCAGCATGTGGCTGGCGTGGCGCTTGAGCGCTTGGCCGCGCGGATCCATCACGATCAGCTTGGCGCCGCGTTTCGCCGCTTGCTTGAAAAAAGTCGCCGCAACGGGGTGGTTCTCGGTCGGGTTGGCGCCGATCACGATGACGACGTCGGAGTTCTTGCACTCGTTGAAGGTCGCGGTGACCGCCGCCGATCCGACACCTTCCAAGAGCGCCGCCACCGAGGAGGCGTGGCACAACCGCGTGCAATGGTCGACATTGTTGGTGCCAAAGCCAGCGCGCACCAGCTTCTGGAACAGATAGGCCTCCTCGTTCGAGGCCTTGGCCGAGCCAAAGCCGGCGAGCGCCTTAGGCCCGTCGCGATCGCGGATTTTCTTCAGACCCGAAGCCGCGCGATCGAGCGCCTCCTCCCAGGTCGCCTTGCGGAAATGCGTCCATGGATTGTTCGGATCGACCGTGTCATGGGCGTGCTTGGCGATACCGTCCTTGCGGATGAGCGGAACGGTGAGGCGGTGCGGATGGCTTACATAGTCGAAGCCGAACCGGCCCTTCACGCACAGCCGGTTCTGGTTTGCCGGCCCGTTCTTGCCGCTGACGTGGAGCAGCTTGTCGTTTTTGATGTGATAAGTGAGCTGGCAGCCGACGCCGCAATAGGGGCAGACGCTGTCGACCTTGCGATCGGCCTTGCCGGTAAAGACGTTTTTCTCGTCTACCACCGTCGCCGGCATCAGCGCGCCGGTCGGGCAGGCCTGCACGCATTCGCCGCAGGCAACGCAAGTCGAGGACCCCATCGGATCGTCAAAGTCGAACACGATCGTCTGGTGGTGGCCGCGCCCGGCCATGCCGATCACATCGTTGACCTGCACTTCGCGGCAGGCGCGCACACACAGATTGCAATGGATGCAGGCGTCGAGATTGACCGCCATCGCCGGATGGCTGCGATCGGGCGCGGGCGCCTCGCGCCTGGGGAAACGTCCCGCCACGATGTTCTGGCGCGTGACGATCTTCCACAATTCGGAATCCGGATCGTGCGCGAGCTCGCGCGCGGGCTGGTCGGTGAGCAAGAGTTCGGCCACCATGCGGCGCGCGGTTTTGGCGCGATCGGTCTGGGTCTTGACCTTCATGCCCGGAGTGGGCATGCGGATGCAGCTTGCGGCCAGCACACGCTCGCCTTCAACCTCCACCATGCAGACGCGGCAATTGCCGTCCGGCCGGTAGCCCGGCTTGGGCAGATAGCAAAGATGCGGCAGCTTGATGTCGAAGCGGCGACCGGCGCGGAAGATCGTCTCACCCTCGCGGATGTCGATCTCGCGGCCGTCGATGGTGAAGGTGTTGAACGTCGTAGATTCGTTGTTCGTCGTCATCGGCTCACCCTTACCACTCTCATCCTTCGAGACGCCCGCTACGCGGGCTCCTCAGGATAAGGGCTTCTGTTCCGCCTCATGGTGAGGAGCCGGGCCATAGCAGGCGCAGCCTGCGTACACTTGGCTGCGATGCCCGGCGTCTCGAACCATGGGGCGGCCCCTGCATCATCACCAACTCCCCAGCGGCTTCTTCAGCTCTTCGGGAAAATATTTCAGCACACACAACAGCGGATTCGGCGCCGCCTGGCCCAGACCGCAGATCGAAGCATCGCGCATCAGGTCGGAGAGCTCCGTGAGCAGCGCAGGGTCCCATGGACCCTTTTGCATCAATTTGACGGCCTTCTCGCTGCCCACCCGGCAGGGCGTGCACTGCCCGCAAGATTCGTCCTCGAAGAACTTCATCAGATTGAGCGCCACCGCCTTCATGTCGTCCTGCTCGGACAGAATGACCACCGCGTGCGAGCCGACAAAGCAGCCGTGCTTTTCCAGCGTTCCGAAGTCGAGCGGCTCGTCCGCCATGGACGCGGGCAGAATTCCGCCCGAGGCGCCGCCCGGCAGATAGCCCTTGAAGGCGTGGCCCGGCAGCATGCCGCCGCAATATTCCTCGATCAGCTCGCGCGCCGTCACGCCGGCCGGCGCCAGCTTCACGCCCGGGTTTTTTACGCGGCCGGAAACCGAGAAGCTGCGCAACCCCTTGCGCTCGCGCCGGCCGTGCGAGGTGAACCACGCCGGACCCTTCTCGATGATGTCGCGGACCCAGAACAGCGTCTCGACGTTTTGCTCGAGCGTGGGGCGGCCGAACAGGCCGACTTGCGCCACATAGGGCGGGCGGTGGCGCGGCAGGCCGCGCTTGCCCTCGATCGATTCGATCATCGCCGACTCTTCGCCGCAGATATAAGCGCCGGCGCCGCGGCGCAAATGCAGCTTGCAATGTTTGGCAAGGCCCGCGCGCTCAATCTTCGCCATTTCCTCGGCCAGCATCAGCCGTACTTCGGGATATTCGTCGCGAATGTAGATGTAAGATTCCTTGGCCTCGACCACCCAGGCGGCGATCAGCATGCCTTCGAGAAAACGATGCGGGTCTTGTTCGAGATAGTGGCGATCCTTGAACGTGCCCGGCTCGCCCTCGTCGGCATTGACCGCGAGGAGGCGCGGCGCGGGTTCGGCGCGCACCAGCGACCATTTGCGCCCGGTGGGAAAACCCGCACCGCCAAGCCCGCGCAGACCGGCATCGCTCACCGTCTTGATGATCTCATCGCGCGTGCGCTGGCCATCGAGACATGCGCTCAGCAGCTTATAGCCGCCGTCGGCGCGATAGGCGTCGAAGTCCGCGCCGGCCTTATAGGCATGCGCGTGCGGTTTGGCTTGCACCGCCGCTGCGATATTTTCCGCGGTCGCCTTCATCACCTGCACATGGCCGACCGCACACACCGGCGCACGATCGCAGGCGCCCATGCAAGGCGCGCGCACAACACGCACATTTTTCCCGAGCCTCGATGGCAATTCCGCCAACAGCCGATCGCCGCCCACCATGGCGCAGGACAGCGAGTCGCACACCCGCACGGTGATTTCCGGCGGTGGTTGTTCGCCTTCCTTCACCACGTCGAAATGGGCATAGAAAGTCGCGACTTCGTAGACCTCGGTGAGCGCGAGCTTCATCTCCTGCGCCAGCGCCGTGAGGTGCGCAGCGGAAAGGTGCCGGTACTGATCCTGAATGAGATGCAAGTGCTCGATCAGCAGATCGCGTTGCCGCGAGCGCGGGCCCAGCAGCGCGCGCACTTGCTCGAGCGCCTGCGGTTCGACCTGGCGGCCCCTGGGCGTGTTGCGCGGTTTGCGGCCGCGCGCACCGGCGCCATTGCCAGCAAATTTGGGCGGATTTTGCACGTTCATGGCTTACTCCCACGCCCAGAATTGAACGCTTCCAAGTTCGCAGACAATCCCGTATCCCCCATGGTACGATAGATAAATTCTATCGACTGACTATCTATTGCTCGCTAATGTTTCGGTGTACGGCAGCCGCCAATTCCCTAAGCATTTGAAAACACTATCGGTTCTATCGAATGATCGACAAGCTCGACTTCATCCTGGCGCTGGCGCGCGAGAAGCACTTCGGCCGCGCGGCGGAAGCCTGCGGCGTCACGCAGCCGACGCTCTCGGCTGGCGTCAAGCAGCTCGAGGAGCAGATGGGCGTGCTGCTGGTCAACCGCGGCTCGCGCTTTCAGGGCTTTACGCCGGAAGGCCAGCGCGTACTCGATTGGGCGCGGCGCATCGTCGGCGACACCCGCGCCATGCGCGCGGAAATCAACTCGCTGCGCCACGGCCTGACCGGCCGGCTGCGCATCGCCGCGATCCCGACCACGTTGCCGATGGTCGCCGCGCTCACCACGCCCTATCGCGAGCGGCATCCCAACGTGCAGTTCACCATCTACTCGCGCACGTCGATCGAGATTCTCGACCTGCTGGACAATCTCGAGATCGACGCCGGCATCACCTATCTCGGCAACGAGCCGCTCGGACGCGTAAACGCGATCCCGCTTTATCGCGAGCGCTACCGGCTGCTCACCTCGGCCGACGCGCCGCTCGGCAATCGCGACACCGTCACCTGGGCGGAAGTGGCGGAAGTTCCGTTGTGTCTGCTCACGCCCGACATGCAGAACCGCCGCATCATCGATGGCCTGCTCAAGGGCGCAGGCGGCGAGTCGCGCCCCACTTTGGAGTCGGATTCCATGATCCTGTTGTTCTCGCACGTGCGCACTGGCCGCTGGGCTTCCGTCATGCCCGCGAAACTCGCCGAGACCTTGGGCCTCACCGACACCATTCGCGCCATTCCGATCGTCCAGCCGGAGGCGGTGCAATCCATCGGCCTGGTCGTGCCCTCGCGCGAACCGATGATGCCGATCACCGCCGCGCTGGTGGAGGAGGCAAGGCGCGTGGCGCCGACGCTGGATGAAGTGGAGCCGGCGCGAAAGACGATTAGTAAGCGGAGGGGTTGATCGGTCTCATGGTGAGGAGCGCAGCGAAGCTGCGCGTCTCGAACCACCGCAAGTTGGCTATAGCCGACTTGCGCACTTGAATATTGCCGGTCTCGGGTAAACCCGAGATCAGGTGGCCGCCCCATCCTTCGAGATGCCGCGCTTCGCGCGGCACCTCAGGATGAGGCGGAGAGGCGTCTAGAACAACCCAACAATCTTTCCATCCGCGCCGACGTTTATCGAGTCGGCGGCCGGAACGCGCGGCAGGCCCGGCATGGTCATGATCTCACCGCACACCGCCACCACGAACTCGGCGCCGGCGGAAAGCCGTACCTCGCGCACGTTGATGGTGTGATCGGTGGGCGCGCCCTTGAGGTCTCCGTTGGTCGAGAAGCTGTATTGCGTCTTGGCGATGCAGACCGGCAGATGGCCATATCCCATCTTCTCGAAGGATTCGAGCTGGTCGCGCACGGGCTTGTGCACGTCGATGTCCTGCGCGCGATAGATTTCCTTGCAGATGGTGCCGATTTTTTCAATGAGCGGCATGTCGTCGGGATAGAGCAATTTGAGTTTGCTCTTGCCGCTCTCGACCACCTTGACCACCGCGCGCGCCACGTCCGCTGCACCCTTGCCGCCTTCGGCCCAGTGGTCCGCCATCAGCGCCTCGACGCCGAGCTTCTTGCATGCCTCCTTGACCAGCGCGATCTCGGCGCCGGTGTCGGCCGAGAAGCGGTTGATCGAGACCACCGGCACGATGCCGAATTTTTGCACGTTCTCCACGTGACGGGCCAGGTTGGCCATGCCGGCCTCGAGCGCCTTCAAATTCTCCGTCTTGAGGTCTTCCTTCTTGACGCCGCCGTGCATCTTGAGCGCGCGGATGGTGGCGACCAGCACCGCGCAGTCGGGCTGCAAGCCGGTCTTGCGGCACTTGATATCGAGGAATTTCTCGCCGCCGAGATCGGCGCCGAAGCCGGCTTCGGTCACCACATAGTCGCAAAGCTTGAGCGCCGTCGTGGTCGCCAGCACCGAGTTGCAGCCATGCGCGATGTTGGCGAACGGCCCGCCATGGATGAATGCGGGCGTGCCTTCCAGCGTCTGCACCAGATTGGGCGAGAGCGCATCCTTGAGCAACGCCGTCATCGGCCCGTGCGCTTTGAGATCGCCCGCGCGCACCGGTTTGCGCTCGCGCGTATAGCCGATGATGATGTTGGCGAGCCGTTTTTTCAGATCTTCGAGATCGCTGGCGAGGCAAAAGATCGCCATCACCTCGGAGGCAACCGTGATATCGAAACCATCCTCGCGCGGGAAACCGTTCGCCACTCCGCCGAGCGAGGAAACGATCGAGCGCAACGAGCGGTCGTTCATGTCGATCGCGCGCCGCCAGGCGATGCGACGCCCGTCGATACCGAGCGCATTGCCCCAATAGATGTGATTGTCGATCAGCGCCGAGAGCAGATTGTGCGCAGTGCCGATGGCGTGGAAATCGCCGGTGAAGTGCAGGTTGATATCTTCCATCGGCACGACCTGGGCGTAGCCGCCGCCGGCGGCGCCGCCCTTGACGCCAAAGCACGGCCCGAGCGAGGGCTCGCGCAGGCACAGCATCGCCTTCTTGCCAATGTGGTTGAGCGCGTCGGTCAGGCCCACCGTGGTCGTGGTCTTGCCCTCGCCCGCCGGCGTCGGCGTGATGGCGGAGACCAGGATCAGCTTGCCATTGGGCCTACCTTTAAGCGACTTGATGTAGTCCATCGACACCTTGGCCTTGTAGTGGCCGTAAGGATCGAGGTTCTCGGGCGCAATGCCGAGCTTTTCGCGCGCGATATCCATGATCGGCCGCTTCTTGGCGGCCTGCGCGATATCAATGTCGGATTTCGGATTGGCGTGCTGCGAGGATGTCGTAGGCGCCTTCATTGCGGTGGCGGGAGTCGGATTCATGAAAACCTCGTTCCAGTGGCAAGCTTTGCGTGGGTGGCAAATTCGCCGGCCGCGATCTTGGGGCCGTCGGCTTGTACGCGGGTGACTTTGAAGCGGCCGTCGGCGCACACGACGGTAAATCCATCGGTGCCGATCTCGACGATCTCGCCCATCTTGCCGGCGATGCCTTTGGGGTCCTTGGCCGGCAGCGGTTTGGCATCGAAAATCTTAAGCGTCTTGCCGTCGAGCATCGACCACGCGCCGGGCGCCGGATTGCAGCCGCGGATCAGCCGGTCGACCTGCTCCCAGGGCTTGCCCCAATCAATGCGGGCATTGTCCGGTCCGCAGCGGCCTTCATAGCTCGCATTCGACTCATCTTGCTTGATGCGCGGCGCCTTGCCGGCCTTCACCAAATCGAGCGATTCGAGCATGGCATCGACGCCCAGGGGAAATAGCCGGTCGAAATAGACCGTGCCAAGCGTGTCGGTGTTGCTGACCGAAGTCTTTTTCTGCAGCAGAACGTCGCCGGTATCGAGCCCGTTGTCCGGCCAGAAAATCGAAAGCCCGGTTTCCTTCTCGCCCTTGATGATCGGCCAGTTGATCGCGCTCGGGCCGCGATAGGCGGGGAGCAGCGACGGGTGATACTGGATCGAGCCCTTGGTCGGGATGTTGAGAAACTCCTGCGGGATGAACAACGTCACAAACGCCATCACCTGCAAGTCGGGCTTGAGCGCGCGAAATTCCTCCCACACTTCGGGTTTGCGGTAAGAGGCGGGCTGATAGATCGGCAGCTTTGCCGCAAGCGCTGCCTCTTTGAGCGGATCGGCCTTCTGGCCCGGCTTCTCGGGGGCGACATAGACGGCAATCACATTCTCGCCGCGCTTGAGCAGCGCCTCCAGTACGGCCTTGCCGAAGGCCTGCTGGCCGTGGACCACAATACGCATCGTTCAACCCCTCCTAGAACTCAGTGTCACCTCTCCCCGCGTGCGGGGAGAGGGGAACTACGCCGCCTCGGCCTTGGCAGGCTTCTCCGGCGGCGTGATCGCGCCCGAACTCTTGATCTCGTCGAACTCCTTCGCGCCGTAGCCCAGCACCTTGGTCAGAATTTCCTCGGTGTGCTCGCCCAGCAGCGGCGAGCGCTTCACTTCGGTGATCGAGTCCGACATCTTCACTGGGTTGCCAACCGTCAGATACTTGCCGCGCGTCGGGTGATCGACCTCGACCACGGTGCCGGTGTCGCGCAGCGACTTCTCCTCGGCGATCTCCTTCATCGACAGGATCGGGCCGACTGGAATATCGACCTTGTTGCAGATTTCCATGACTTCGAACTTGGTCTTGGTCATGGTCCACTGCTCGATGGTGGCGAAGATGTGCCCCAGTCGCGGCAGCCGTGCCGGCGGAGTCGCAAAGTCGGGATCGGTCTTCCACTCTGGCTTGCCGATGAGATCGCAGATTTCTCCCCACACCGGCGCCTGCGTGATGAAATAGACGTAGGCGTCCGGATCGGTCTCCCAGCCCTTGCACTTGATGATCCAGCCGGGCTGGCCGCCGCCCGAGTCGTTGCCGGAGCGCGGCACCGCCTTCCCAAACGGGATGCCTTCGCCGTACTGGCGGTACTCCGTGAGCGGACCGTGCGCTAGCCGCTGCTGATCGCGCAATTTCACGCGCGCGAGATTGAGCACGCCGTCCTGCATGGCGCACAGCACCTTCTGGCCGCGCCCGGTGCGCATGCGCTGATAGAGCGCGGACACGATGCCGAACGCCAGATGCAGACCCGTGCCGGAATCGCCGATCTGCGAGCCGGTGACGAGCGGCGGTCCTTCGCGGAATCCGGTGGTCGAAGCCGAACCGCCGGCGCATTGCGCGACATTCTCGTAGACCTTGCAGTCCTCGTAGGGGCCGGGACCGAATCCTTTCACCGACGCCACGATCATGCGCGGGTTGAGTTTGTGGATGTATTCCCAGGTCAGCCCCATGCGGTCGAGCGCGCCAGGCGCGAAATTTTCCACCAGCACATCGCAATGCTTGATCAGCCGGTCGAGAATGTCCTTGCCCTTGGGATGTTTGGAATCGATGGTGATCGAGCGCTTGTTGCCGTTGAGCATGGTGAAGTAGAGGCTGTCCGCCCCCTTCACGTCGCGCAATTGCCCGCGCGTGATGTCGCCGACGCCGGGCCGCTCGATCTTGATGCAGTCGGCGCCCATGAAGGCCAGAAGCTGCGTGCAGGTCGGGCCGGACTGCACATGCGTGAAGTCGAGGACTTTCACGCCCTCGAGCGCCTTGCCGGCTTGGCCGTAGGGCTTGGAAGAAGGCTTCGGCAGACCATTCGAAGCGACCTTTTTGGATTTCAACTTCACGACCTTTTGGGTGGTTTTTTTTACCATGGCCTTCGCCTTCTTGGCTTTCTTGCGGGTTGCCATCTTCATCTCCTCGATCTCAGTCTCGTGTCCCGGGCGTACTGCGGCGCGAAGTGCCGCAGTGCAGACCCGGGACCCCGGTTTCTTGCCGTGAAACGAAGCTGGGTCCCGCATCTGCGGTGCACCGCTGCGCGCTTCGCGCTTGCGCTGCGCCGCGTGCGGGACACCAGGCTGTGCTTCGCGGCCTGCTCGTCATTTTCATTGCGTGTTCCATTACTTCTTACGAACCACGCTTTGCGGGTTGAGGTTGCCGATGCGGCCACTCTCACTGCCGGCCGCCGGATCGATCACCGCGTTGATGAGGGTCGGCTTACCGGAGTCCATGGCCACGTTCACGGCGCGCTTCAGCTCGTCTGGCGTCGTCACATTGACGCCGACGCCGCCGAATGCCTCCATCATCTTGTCGTAACGCGAGTCCTTGACGAAGACGGTCGTCGCAACGTCAGAACCGCCGCTCGGATTGACGTCGGTTCCGCGATAGATGCCGTTGTTGTTGAAGACGACGATGCAGACCGGCAACTTGTACCGGCAGATCGTTTCCACTTCCATGCCGGAGAACCCAAAGGCGCTGTCGCCTTCGATTGCGAGCACGCGTTTGCCGGTCTCAATTGCGGCCGCCACGGCAAAGCCCATGCCGATGCCCATGATGCCCCAGGTGCCGACGTCCAGGCGTTTGCGCGGTTGATACATGTCGATGATGCCGCGCGCGAGATCGAGCGTGTTGGCGCCTTCGTTGACGAGGATGGCATCCGGCCGCTCTTTGATGATGGTCCGCAGTGCACCGAGCGCGCCGTGGTAATCCATCGGCGCCGTATTCTTCATCAGCCTCGGCGCCATCTTGGCAATGTTCTCTTCCCTTTTCGATTTGACGGCGCTGATCCAGTCAGCCGGCGGGGCCGGCCACTTGCCATCAATGCCTTCAAGAAGAGCGGCTACGCAGGAGCCGATGTCGCCGACCACCGGCGCGACGATCTCGACATTGCTGTCCATCTCCTTGGGCTCGATGTCGATCTGGATAAACTTCTTCGATCCAGGCTCACCCCAGGTCTTGCCTTTGCCGTGCGACAGAAGCCAGTTGAGGCGGGCGCCAATCAGCATCACGACGTCGGCGTCTTTCAGTACCGTCGAGCGGGCGGCACCCGCACACTGCGGATGCGTGTCAGGCAGCAGTCCTTTGGCCATGCTCATCGGCAGGAAAGGAATGCCGCTCTTCTCGACAAGCGCGCGAATGGCGTCATCGGCCTGCGCGTAGGCTGCGCCTTTGCCGAGGATGATCAGAGGACGCTTGGCGCTCTTTAGGACATCGAGCGCGCGCTTGACGGCAGCCGGAGCTGGAATCTGGGCCGGTGCCGGGTCGATGACCTTGACGAGCGACTTGGCTCCAGCCTCTGCGTCCATCACCTGAGAGAAAAGTTTGGCCGGCAGATCGAGATAGACGCCGCCCGGACGCCCCGAGACGGCCGCGCGGATCGCGCGCGCCAAGCCGATGCCGATGTCTGCGGCATGCAGCACGCGGAAGGCCGCCTTGCAGAGCGGCTTGGCGATGGCCAGCTGGTCCATCTCTTCGTAGTCGCCCTGCTGCAGGTCGACGATTTCGCGCTCGGACGAACCGCTGATCAGAATCATCGGAAAGCAGTTGGTCGTGGCATTGGCCAGCGCAGTCAGCCCGTTGAGAAAGCCGGGAGCTGACACCGTTAGGCAGAAGCCGGGCTTTTTCGTCAGGAAGCCGGCGATTGCAGCTGCATTGCCGGCGTGCTGCTCGTGCCGGAACGAGATGACGCGGATACCTGCCGCCTGCGCCATACGGCCGAAGTCCGTGATCGGGATGCCAGGCACGCAGTAGATCGTGTTGACGCCGTTGAGCTTGAGCGCATCGATGACGAGATGAAAGCCATCTGTCAGCTCCTGCAGTGCTTCGGCTGCGGGCTTCGGTTTTACTGCTGCATCGGCCATTTTTTCCTCCCAAGCTTTTTTGTCGTTAGTCCAGATAGTCGGCGTAGCGTTCCACGTGCTCGGCCAGACCAAGCGCGTGATTGCGTACCAATTCCTCGGCGCGTGCGGTATCGCGCGCCTGTAGCGCCTCGATGATGTGCATATGATCGCGGATTGAGCGGTCGGCGCGATCCCGCTCGCCGATCGTCCGCATGCGGATCATGCGCATATGCGTGAACAGGTTTTCGGCCAGTGAGATGAGCACGCGGTTGCCGCTCATGCGGATGATAGTCTGATGAAACTCGATGTTGACCTCGGAATATTCGTCGAGGTGTGCGCGCAGCTCGCCGCCCACGAAGGTCGCAAACATGCTCTGCAAGCTCGCGATTTCCCCATCGGTCGCCGTCTGCGTGATGAGCCGCGCGGCCATGCTCTCGAGCGCGGCCCACGCCGTGATCATTTCGATCACCTCGTGCTTTGTCTTGCGCACGACGAAGATGCCGCGGCGCGGTACTGCGCGTACAAAACCTTCGCGCTCAAGTTGCGCCATTGCTTCGCGCACCGGCGTGCGGCTGACGCCAAAATCCAGCGCCAGTTTGCGCTCGTCCAACCGGATGTCGGAGCGGCTGCGATAGATGTCCATGGACACGATCACGTTCTTCAAGGCCGCATAGGCTTTGTTCTTGAAGTTGAACGAGGTTTCGAGTGGCTCGACCACCAGCCGTGGGGTCACAGCCGCAGCCTGCGCCGGGGCTGCCCTCGCGGCGGTGGTGCGCTGCAAAATGCGTTTGGTCGTCATTTCTGGCATAATGTATTCCAGCATATACAGACGTTCAACCGCAGGGCAAACGCGGTCACCGTCAAACGGTGCAGCGCCCTAGACCGCTTCCCGCATTCTGGTCCGCAACTGTCCCAGTACCGATTGAATCCAGGGCCAAAACAACGCAATCAATCCAAGCGCCATGATGCTACCAACCAGGCCGTTCGACCAGAAAACGGCGAGGCTGCCCTGCGAGCCAAGCAGCGACTGACGAAATGCTTCTTCCGCCTTGTCGCCCAGCACAATGGCCAGAACCATTGGCGCCAGCGGATAATTGCATTTCTTCATCACGTATCCGACGATGCCGAATACCAGCATCATGATCACGTCGAAGGTCGAATTGTGCACGGTATAGGCTCCGATGGCGCAGACCACGAGGATCACCGGCGCAATGATGCTAAATGGAATGCGCAGGATGGCGGCAAAGAACGGCACCATCGTCAGCACGATGATGAGTCCGAAAAGGTTGCCGAGATACATGCTGGCAATGAGGCCCCAGACGAATTCCTTCTGCTCGACGAACAACAGCGGTCCCGGCTGCAGACCCCAGATCAGCAGACCGCCCAGCAGCACGGCCGCGGTCGGCGAGCCCGGCACGCCAAGCGAAAGCATCGGCAGCAGCGCCGCAGTGCCGGCGGCATGCGCGGCGGTCTCCGGCGCGACCACGCCCTCGATTTCGCCCTTGCCGAAATTGTGCCCGCGTTTGGAAATGCGCTTGGCAATGCCGTAACTCATGAACGAGGCGGGCGTTGCGCCGGCAGGCGAAATGCCCATCCAACAGCCGATCACGCAGGAGCGCAGCGAGGTGCTCCAGTAGCGTGGTAGCTCCTTCCAGGTCTGCCAGACCACTTTTGCATTGATGCCGGCAGCGCGGCCACGGAATCTCAAGCCCTCTTCCATGGTGAGCAATATTTCGCCGATGCCGAACAGTCCGATGACCGCGATCAGGAAATCGAAGCCCGTGAGCAATTGCGTGGATCCAAATGTCAGGCGCAATTGACCGGTGACGCTGTCCAACCCGACCGCGGCGAGCGCAAAACCGATCATCATCGACACAATGGTCTTGAGCGGCGGCTCCTTGCCCATGCCGATGAAGCTACAGAATGCCAGGAAGAATACCGAAAATTTCTCCGCCGGACCGAATTGCAGCGCGAACTTCGCCACCAGCGGCGCAACCAGCGTAATCAAGATCACAGCGAACAGCGCGCCAACGAAGGAAGACGTGAAGGCCGCGGTCAAAGCCTCGCCGGCTTTGCCCTGCTGCGCCATCGGATGCCCATCGAATGTGGTCGCGACCGACCACGGTTCACCGGGAATATTGAACAACACCGAGGTGATGGCGCCGCCAAACAACGCACCCCAGTAGATGCACGAGAGCATGATGATCGCCGAGGTCGGCGGCATGCTGAAGGTCAGCGGCAGCAGGATCGCCACTCCATTGGCGCCGCCCAAGCCCGGCAGCACTCCGATGATCACGCCCAGCACAATGCCGACGACCATCACGAGCAGATTGAAGGGCTGAATCACGACGGCAAAGCCGTGAAACAGATTGGCGATTTCTTCCATGTCTACGCTTCCCCGGAAATTTCCTCGGCGCTCATTTTCGAACGCGCAATTTTTGTTATTCGTGCGCGGACCTACTTCCTGCGCGCACCGTAACTCACAGCCCCAGCCAGTTCTCGATCGGCCCCTTCGGCAGCGGAATGAGGAACCATTTCTCGAATACTATGAAAGTTATGAGCGGGACTCCGAGCGCGATCGCAAGCGTCAATCCCCAGGCGTAACGGCCAAGCCACTTCATGAACGAGCCGATCAGCAATGCCGAGCTGAGGTAAAGCCCGATATAGGGCAAGACCGCCACATAGATCGCCGTCGGGATTACCACCGACATGACCGATCGCAACTGACCCCATTCGGCGAACAGTTTTTCGGAGCGCCCCGCTACAATGACCTGAAGCATGATCGCGCCACTCGCAAGCAAGATGATCAGTCCGACATAAAATGGGAAGAATCCCGCGCGAGGTCCTTCGATACCCCAGCCAATGCCGACCGCAAGACTGCCGGCCATGACCACGATAGCGAAGAGCCCGATAACGGCGGCAACGCCGATCTCAACGTGGCGATGGACAGGCCCCCGACCGGTGCCTTCTGATGCCTCACTCATACCGCCCCCTGGATATGCGCCCGTTTCCCGGACATGCGCTGCCAGCGGATTCCATCCGCTGGCAGCGGCATTGTGCCTGTTTCTTATTAGATTGGTTAGTTCGCCAGGAACCCTGCTTCCTTCATCAGAGCCTGGTGGCGCGTCTCCTCGTTCGCGACCCACTTGGTATATTCATCGCCGACCATAAAGGTCTGGTTGAATGCACCGTCGGCCATCAGCTTCTTCCATTCCGGCGTCTCGCGCACCTTTTTTAAAAGGTCGACATAAAAGTCAACCTGATCCTTGGTTGCGCCCGGCGGCATGAAGAAACCGCGCAGCATGAGATAGGTGGTCTTAAGCCCTTGCGAACTGCAAGTCGGGATGTCGCTCCAGGCCTTGTCCGCGGTCACCTTCTCGGGATAGGGCAGCGGCTTGCTGTCGAATACGCACAGCGGCCGCACCGCATTGGCGCGCCATTGAGCAACGGCCTCGTTCGGATTGTTGACGGTGGAGTTGACGTGCTTGCCGACCAATTGCACCGCCACCTCGCCACCGCCGCGGAACGGGATATAGGTGAACTTGACGCCGGCATCTTTCTCGATTGCAACGGTGATGATCTGGTCTTCCTGCTTGGAGCCTGTGCCACCCATCTTGTACTGGCCGGGCGGCGCAGCTTTGACGGCAGCGAGATATTCCTGCGCGGTCTTATACGGCGTCTCGGCGTTCACCCAGAGGATGAATTCGTCGAGCGCCATCATCGCAACCGGCGTGAGATCTTTCCAACTGAACGGAATGCCAGTAGCGAGCGGCGTGGTGAACAAGTTGGAGAGTGTGATCACCAGCTTGTGCGGATTGTCCTTTGAGCCCTTCACGTCGAGAAAGCCTTCACCGCCGGCGCCGCCGGCCTTGTTGATGACCACCATCGATTGCTTCATCAGGCTGTGCTTGGTTACGATGCCCTGGATGACGCGCGCCATGATGTCGGCACCGCCGCCGGGCCCTGCCGGTACGATGATTTCAACCACGCGGCTCGGTTCCCATGCCGCTTGGACGACAGATAGGTTGGCTGCGGCAAGCACGATCGCTGTACCGAGCGTCCCCGTATTCCAGATTTTCATCATAGTCACTCCTCCCTTGATCCCTTGTGATTACGTCGAGTCCATCCCAGCGGTTGGGTTTACCGCTGCGGCGAGACACGACGGCTCGGCATGAACAGCCGCACTTGCGCTTCGGACACCCGCTTGGCGCTCGTCGCGCTTGAATATCCAATATCTCTTTAACCAAAAAAAGGTGGCTTGGTATAAAATATTATACTGGGCTTCGACACCCACAAGTCGTGTCACGATTTGAATCGTCAGGGCTCTGGGAGCGTGCCTTATGCCCTTCATAACGCTTTGAATCGTATCAAGTTATCGCCGATTGCGTGGCGTCTCCGATGGCCCCATGGGCGGGAGGAATTGGAGAAACGTGGCAAGATGCCGCTCCTTGTTGCCGATAGCGAACAGGCTCAGATCGCTCACTTGTGATCGCATTCCAAACCGCCGCCCCTGGGGTAAGAACCTGCATGAGACATCTCATGACCGCGTCGACATAATTGGAATGTGAAATTTGACCGAATCTGCTACCAGCCTATCGAAGAGCACTGTCCTGTCGGTCCGCTTAATGCATGATCGTTACGAGTTTTGGGTCGCAGCATAGAGACAAGCCTCAAGTCACAGAAGAAAGCGGCTCCACGCCCGCGCGGCGTGATTTCGACAGTAACCCCAAGTCAGCACTCGTGGGATTACGATTGGGACAACGATAATGTCAGCAAAGACCCCGGATGATCTCAACATGTTTCTTGTGGATAGCCATTTTCAGAAAATGGCGCGCCGCCCGGGCGGCATTCCGCGCGAGCAGGCCATGGAACACGCACAAGTGGCCATCGACAAAATCAAATTGAGTTTTGGCGACTGGTTGGATGGCGAATTGGAGGCGCTCATCGCGGAAAGCCGCAAAGGCAGGACGGCGAGCGCGGGGGACGTGAATTGGGCGGAGACCGCGGCTATGCACGCACGACAAATACGCGATGTCGGAACGACCATGGGATTTGAACTCGTCACCTTCATCACGAACAATCTTTGCGCTATGTTCGAGGCGATCATCGTCGGCGCTGTCCCCCGCAACGAGATGATCGATTGTCATATCGATGCGCTGCTCCTCGCCAAGCAGGAGCAATATCGGAATCTGCGGCCGGAACAATTGCCGGAGCTCAGCAGCGGACTTCGGCGGGTGCTGGAGGTCGCAAGTAATCCCACAATCGTGCCGCTCAAATAGTGAGCAGGCACCTGAATTCGCGGATCAGACATATTGAAAAACCGCGATCAGAAGAAAAAACTAGAATATTAGAGCATGATCCCGAAAAGTGGGAACCGGTTTCCCGCCTTCGCCAACCGCCTTCGTCCGAAGGCGGACTTCGGCGGTCAAGAGCCCGCTTCGGCGGGCGAAGGAAGGTCGGATAAGATCATGCTCAAACAAAAAGCTAGAGCCCGGCTCTGTTTCCATCACAATGGATGAGGCTCTAGCATTTGGTCCGGTGCAGTTTCACGGCGGATCGCTCGCCGCTGCGGCACAATTCCAATTCTTGAAATTAAAAGTGCTCTACATTCCACTTTCGCGCTTGCGCTGAAAATGCAGATTCCGGTGATGGCGGACAGGCATTCCATTTGAAGGCGGACAGTGATTCCGGTCGATCGCGGACAGCAATCCGGTGAAGGCGGACAGCGGCTCCCATCGACGGCTTCATGGGGTCATGTGTCCTGCTTGACGTCA
>CAZNSG010000360.1:0-4198 GCA_964575715.1 uncultured Hyphomicrobiales bacterium
CTGTCACCGTATTTCGTGACACGCTATCCGAAGGCTTCAGCCATTTCGTTACCTCCATAGCTGCTCCGGTTGCTTCCGGCTGGAGCGGTTGCCGGGTGGGATTTGCACCCACTGGAAAGCGCCGCCTTTCCACGGCGCACGAGCATAGCCGCCATGAAGCTCATCTCCGCCATCATCAAACCGTTCAAGCTCGATGAGGTCTGTGATGCCCTCACCGGGATGGGTGTCCACGGCATGACCATCACCGAGGTCAAGGGTTATGGCCGACAGAAGGGTCATACCGAGATTTACCGCGGCGCCGAATATATCGTGAATTTCCTGCCCAAGGTGAAAGTCGAAGTGGCGGTCACTGACTCCATGGCCGACAAGGTGGTGGAGACCATCACCGCGGCCGCCAAGACCGGCCAGATCGGCGACGGCAAGATTTTCATCTTCGACCTCGAGCATGCCGTGCGCATCCGCACCAGCGAGACCGACAACGACGCGCTTTGAGCGTGCGCAGCATTTTTTTCAGGGGGACGACATGACGATAAAGGCGTCAGCGCGCCGCGTGGCCATCGCCGCCATAGCGGCAACCGCCGCCATTGCGGCCACCGCAGCATACGCGCAAACGGCAGCCCAGCCGGTCAAGATCGATGCCGCCGACACCGCCTGGATGATCTCGGCGACCACCCTGGTCTTGATGATGAGCATTCCCGGCCTTGCGTTGTTCTACGCCGGAATGGTGCGCAAGAAGAACGTGCTCGCGACCATGATGCAGACCTTCGCCGCGGTCGCGCTCGGTTCGATTCTCTGGGTAGTGATTGGCTATAGCCTTGCATTCGACGGCGACGGTCCCGCGATTGGAACTCTCAATCGCGTCTTTCTCAATGGAATGAGTATGGATGCAGCCAATCCTTTGGCAAAGAATATTCCGGAAGTCGTGTTCATGCTGTACCAGATGACATTTGCGGTCATCACGGTCGCGCTGGTGGCCGGCGCGGTTGCCGATCGCATGCGATTTTCCGCATTCCTTTGGTTCATCATTGGCTGGCTCATCCTGGTCTATGTGCCGATCGCTCACTGGGTCTGGGGTGGCGGCTTCCTGCAATCGGCGGGCTTGCTCGATTTTGCCGGCGGCACCGTGGTGCATCTCAATGCCGGCATCGCCGGCCTCGTCGCTGCATATCTGCTTGGCAAGCGGCGCGGCTACGGCACGGAAAATCTGGCGCCGTACAATCTTTCGCTTGCAGTGATCGGCACCGGACTCTTGTGGGTTGGCTGGTTCGGCTTCAATGGCGGCTCCGCGCTCGCTGCCAATGGGCGCGCCGGCTATGCGATTGCCGCCACCCACCTCGCCGCCAGCGCCGGTGCACTCACCTGGATGCTGCTGGAATGGATGGACCGCGGCAAGCCTTCGGTGCTCGGCATGATTTCCGGCGCCATCGCCGGATTGGGAACCATCACGCCGGCTTCCGGCTTCGTGCTCCCCTGGCACGGCATCGTCATCGGCATTATTGCTGGCGGCGTCTGCTTTTGGGCCTGCGTCAAGCTCAAGTCCAAGCTCGGCTACGACGACTCGCTCGATGTATTCGGAGTCCATGGCGTTGGTGGTGCGACCGGAGTGTTGTTGACCGGCGTGTTCGCGGTTGCAGCCGTGGGCGAAACCGCCGGCCTGCTCGAAGGCAACGGCAAGCAAGTCTTGATTCAGCTCTACGGAATCGCCGTGACGCTTGCCTGGTCTGGGGTCGTCACCTTCGTGCTGCTCAAGGCCATCGACCTGTTCGTGCCGTTGCGCGTACGCGACGAGGACGAGCGTGCGGGCCTCGATCTCGCGCTGCATGGCGAAACGTTGCAGTAGCGCCCACTTTATCGGTCACGACATATCGAAGTTGCGCCCGCCAAATGCGGGCCCAATTCAGAAAACGGCACTGCTCATAAATTGAGCAGCCAATGTCCTATAGTCACTTATCTGACTAATTCATTCGCAGAATTGCGGGCAAAGGCGCGCCATAATGTTGTATCTATTTGCGACAGTTCAAAAAATCCAAATTTTAACAATCTGTTAACATCCAAATTCCGGCTCTGGCACGGCGTTTGATTGCAGTATTATTGCGGCGCACGCGCGACCACTACGCACGTGGCATCGAAACCTAGTCCGCCCGGTCAGCTGCGACCGAGCCCAAAGTTATCGAACCAGCGGGGATCGAACCCATGAAGATCGTCATGGCCATTATCAAGCCGTTCAAGCTCGACGAGGTCCGCGATGCTTTGACAGCGGCTGGAGTGCACGGGCTGACCGTCACCGAGGTCAAGGGATATGGGCGTCAAAAGGGCCACACCGAAATTTATCGCGGCACGGAATACGCCGTGAATTTCCTGCCCAAGATCAAGATCGAGGTTGCCGTTGCAAGCGACCAGGTCGACAAGGTCGTCGAGGCTATCATTACGTCTGCCAAGACCGGGCAGATCGGTGACGGCAAGATCTTTGTCTACGACCTCGATCACGCCGTGCGCATCCGCACCGGCGAGACTGATTCCGCTGCGCTGTGACCCTCCAAAACCTGCGACAGGAGTTCAACCATGACGTCTAAAATCCACATTCGCGCGGGACTGGTCGGGGTTGCCGCTCTTGCCGTTGCCGCGCTCCTTATCGATCCCGCACTCGCAGAGACCTCAGCGCCCGCCGAGCCGACGGTCAACAAAGGCGACAACGCCTGGATGCTGACGTCGACCGTGCTGGTTCTGCTGATGACCATTCCCGGCCTCGCGCTGTTCTACGCCGGCATGGTGCGTCCCAAGAATGCGCTCTCCGTGCTCACCCATGTGTTCTACACGGTGTGCGTCGTCACGCTGATCTGGGTGATCTACGGCTACAGCCTCACCTTCACCGGCGGCTCATCCATCATCGGCGGGTTCGACAAGGCATTCATGCGCATCGCGCCCGAAGGCAAGACAATCCTCGACGCTCAGGCCGCGACGTTCTCGGTCGGCGTCAACATCTCGGAGCTGATCTACATCTGCTTCCAGATGACATTCGCCGCGATCACGCCAGCGCTCATCGTCGGCGCCTTCGCCGAACGCATGAAATTCTCAGCCGTGGCGCTGTTTGTTCCGCTCTGGGTGACCTTTGTTTACTTCCCGATCGCCCACATGGTTTGGTACTGGCCCGGCCCTGACGCCATCGACGCCGCCGCCAAAGTGCTTGCCGCGGCAACCGACGAGGCTGCCAAGAAGACAGCACAAGCAGCCCTCGACGCCGTCAAGGCTGACGCGGGCCTGATCTTCTCCTGGGACGCGATCGACTTTGCTGGCGGCACCGTCGTGCATATCAACGCCGGCATCGCCGGCCTGGTGTGCGCAATCCTCGTCGGCAAACGCACTGGTTTAGGCAAGGATTTGATGTCCCCGCACTCACTGGTCATGACCATGATCGGCGCCTGCCTGCTGTGGGTCGGCTGGTTCGGCTTCAACGCCGGATCGAATCTCGAAGCTTCCGGTGGCGCAGCTCTCGCCATGATCAACTCGTTCGTCGCGACCGCGGCGGCAGCCCTGTCCTGGATGTTCGCCGAATGGTTGCTTAAGGGTAAGCCTTCGCTGCTCGGCATCGTGTCGGGCTGCATCGCCGGACTGGTCGCCGTCACCCCCGCCGCCGGCTATATCGGACCGATGGGAGCAATCGTGCTCGGTCTTATTGTCGGCGTGGTCTGCTTGTTCTTCGTCTCCACGGTGAAGAGCATGTTTGGCTACGACGATGCCCTCGACGTGTTCGGTGTGCACTGCATCGGCGGCATCATCGGCGCCATCGGCACCGGCATCCTGGTAAATCCGGCACTCGGTGGCACCGGCATCATGGACTATGTGACCGGCAAGCCCGGCGACTACGAGCTCGCGGCGCAGGTCATTGCCCAGTGCAAGGCCGTGTTGATGACGCTGGTGTGGTCCGGTGTCGGCTCGTTCGTCATCTTAAAGGTGATCGATTACACCGTCGGACTGCGTGCCTCCATCGAGCAGGAGCGCGAAGGCCTCGATCTCACCGATCACGGCGAGCGCGCTTACAATATGTGAAGTTTACTTCACCTCTCCCCGCAAGCGGCTATCGGATTCACACATGTTGAAGCCTCAGCGTAGCCCCGTACTTGATGCGCTGGAAGTCGTCGAGGCCCCGGCGCATCACTTGCGGCCCTGGTTTGCCGTAATAGCCTGTCCAGCCGCCGAG
>CAZNSG010000361.1:0-4022 GCA_964575715.1 uncultured Hyphomicrobiales bacterium
TGACGTCAAGCAGGACACATGACCCCATGAAGCCGTCGATGGGAGCCGCTGTCCGCCTTCACCGGATTGCTGTCCGCGATCGACCGGAATCACTGTCCGCCTTCAAATGGAATGCCTGTCCGCCATCACCGGAATCTGCATCCGATGTCGATTAAGCACTATAGGGTTCGAACAATCACAGACGAAAACCGAGGTCAGCCGATTATCAGTCAGGCGGTGGAACACGGCAACGTCGTCTACTTGGCCGGCATAACGCCGGACCCGATCGATGGCTGCATCAAAGCGCAGACCAGACAAGTACTGCAGCGCGTCGACGAACTTCTTCAAGAGGCGGGGACGGACAGATCGAGGTTGCTTAGTGCGCAGGTGTGGCTTGCCGACATGCGCCAGTTTGAGGATCACAATGCAGTTTGGAACGAGTGGGTCGATCCTAGTAATCCGCCTGTGCGCGCGTGCTTGACGACGCAGTTCTGGCGGCCCGGCATGCTTGTCGAAGTCATGGTGACTGCAGCACTGAGATAAGTGTGCGTACTGCCATCGAGCGCAGCCTGCGGCTGTCCGCGGCGAGCACAACAGCGCTCGCCGCAGCGGCGCGAAGTTGCGTCAGAGGCGGTAACACAGGCTTGGGGGGGCGAGCAGGCCCTCGACTTTACGCCGGACGAGCGGGCAAACCAGCCCCCAGACATCGCGCTCGTTTAGCTACACTCGGCATCTGCTGCACTGCACCGAAGTCTCGTAGCAGAGCGACGAGAAGGGTCAGTTTCGACACGGTCGGCCGGTCTAACCCCTTGGCCCACTTCCGCTTCGATCCGTTTGCGACAGCTGACCATCAATTTGCGCTCTGTCGTTAAGTGCCACATGTGTGGACTCTGATCTGACGTTACACAGCCTCGATCAGCGTCATGTCGTCTTCACTTGTGCACGAGCTATCGGCGCGATTGCAAACTAGAGGCGGTCGATGCCATTATCAACCGCCTTTGAAAAGCCCGCGGTAGTGGAACGTCCGCGAGGATCAACCCATGGACCAGAAAATATTTTCTATTGTGGCTGGCGTAATTTTCGCGCTGGTGGCGCTGCTCCATCTCGCGCGGATTTATGTGGGCTGGCCAGTTGTCATCGGTGGCTGGTCGGTTCCGATGTGGATGAGCTGGATTGGCCTCGTCTTCGCCGGCGGACTCGCCTATTTCGGGTTCAGTTTTGCAGCGCGCAGGCGCGGTGTTTGACCTCATCGGAGGTTAGCATACTCTTATGCTCGGAACCGAGGTTCATCTGGGGAATGTCGGATCAAAGAAGGAGGAATCTGTCATGCGTTTTATTGCCATCGCTGCAATAGCTGTCCTTCTGGTGCTGCCGATCCATGCGGGTGCCCAAGTCTCAAACAGTCAAAATATGCGGGCGCTCAATCCGCAGCCAGAACCGCCCGGTCTGCCAAAGCAGAGTAAGACGCTGAACGTCAAAAAGAAAACGTCGCCACAAAACATGCGGCAACAGGACATGATCAAACTCAACCCGCAGCCCGAGCCGCCAGGTCAATTTCGCAGTGGCCGTTGACTAACCGACGGTCGGGGCAAAGCGGCACCCGAACGCCCGCGCTTCACCGCAGTCGCGTTTTACGGGGCTCTGACTTCCGAGACGGGTCATTCACGACAGAATTGACCGGTCAGGCCCCTCAGTCCATTTCCGCTTCGCTCCAAAAGCGACGGCCGATCATATAAATGCGGTCTGTCGCAAAGTGCCAGAAGCGACATATGCACCGCAGCAATTTGCAGCTCTACTTAATCACCTCGTCAGCGTGAGCAATACCCGTCCCGGTCGAATCAGCTTCTATTGCGAATATCTTCCGATGTTAGACGTAGACGACGCGACAGCTCACGAGCGAGGTTGCTGAGAAGCTTGGCGCCGATTGCAGGATAGGCTGCGAGCATTTTTGTAAAATCATTTTGCAGAAGTACGTAACAGACGACGTGTTCATCGGCTACAATTGTTGCCGATCGTCGCGTGGAATCGATGAGAGACATTTCCCCGATTGTCGTGCCCCGTGCAAGCGAAGCGATGCGTATGCTTTCGCGCCCGCCCACTAGTGTTAGTCGCACGCTTACACTTCCCTTAGCCAGGAGCCACATCCGGTCGCCTTCATCACCTTCGCGACAAATAATTTCACCGATCGCAAAGTCACGCTGTTTCAACACGGCGCGAAGTTGATTGAGTTCCTGTTCCTCAATTCCTGCAAGGAAATCAATTTCATTAAGTTCCAGAACATCCGCCTGACTTCGTCTGTCCGCGTTCAACAGCAACGACTTTTCTTCCATCCATTCCAGCGCAGAATCAAGATCAGGCTTGACCAACTCCTCGGCTGCAATGCCCCTTGGGACAAGACGTTTAATAGCGCCCAGGTGCGCTGACGGGACATCGCAAAACAGAAGATATTTTTTCAGTTCGCGACTTTTACTGACCAGATTCGCGAGAATATTGGCGCCCGAGACATCGATATCATTGACCTCCCGCATATCCAGCGTAATCATATCGGCGCGCTGAAACAGAGATTTTATTTCTGCGGACAAATCATCGGCGTTGCCAAAAAACAGAACGCCCTCCAGCTGCAGCACGACTCGGCGCGATCCGGTATCGCGCAGAATTGCCACATCTTTCGTCGGGCGAAGACGTTTGGATTGAATATCGGTTCCAAGAAGAGTGCGCCGCACTATTGGCCGGCTCATACTCACAACAAAGACGATGCCTGCCAGCACGCAACCCGTGATGACGCCAGCAACCATTGAGTAAAGGACGGTGATGCCCATCACGATGAGGACGATGGTCAGATTATAAACGGCACGGCGACGCTCGACAGGCGACATCTCTTTGCGGGTATCCGATACAATCTGAATGAGCCAACGATCGAACAGTGAAATCCCAACCGCGAGAAGAATGCCGGAGAGCACAACCGCTGGAATCCCGGCGAGATATTTCGGAAAAACGAGACTCAAGACCAGCAAGATCAGCGCCGATGTAACTGGTGCAATCCGCGTTCGGCCACCGGCATGATAGGCCGCCATGGTCTGGGATGGCGACGCCGCGCCGGTCACGCCGCCGGCAAGGGCGGACGCGCAACTGGCAACGCCTTGGGCAAATAAATCGCGGATGGGAGAAATTTGGAGATCGCTAGCATTCTGAGCAGTGCGAAACACGAGTAAGGAATTCATAGTCGCGACTATCGCCAAAATAACTGAGATGGGGAGGATATCCCATGTCAGGCGCGACATAGCCTGCCAAGCCGTGAAACTGTTCAGGCTGAACAGGGGGGAGACAAAATTCGCGCTTCCAACGGTAGAACCGAGCTCGAGATCGGGTTTGAGCCCCTTCATGATATAGAACGCAGCGATGCCGCCGATGAATGCAACAAGCAGCGACGGTATTTTGTCGAGAGACCATGATTTGGGAAATCGTTTAGCGAGAGTGGTGAAAAACAACATTAAGGCCGTCACGCCGAGCAGCAATAGAAACATCCATGGTCTGTCGATCAGCGCCAGATTGGAAGTCACCGCGTTAGTCAGAAAGTATGGCTTGAGTTGCGAAAGTGCGATCAGTACCGCAACTCCGTTGAGGAACCCCACCAGAACCGGATGAGGTATGAACTTGATTACTTTCGCGACGCCAGAAAGACCTAGAAGAGCCTGCCATACTCCCCCAAGCATGACGCAAGAAAAAACCGCAACAACAATAAGATTCTTATCGTTTGCAATCGCAGGATTTGCCAATAGCGAGATGATCAAACTTGCCAGCAGCAAGGATTCACTAGCGCGCGGTGATGTCATGATGAACGAGGAGCTGGCAACGAGTGCTGCAACAATTCCCGCGACAATCGCTCCGCAAAGGCCGGCGGCAGCGCCCATCGCAACATAGTCTGACCCTAGCGGGGAAAATGCCAAGACACCTGAAGCGAGACAGACTGGCAAGCTGACAATTGAGGCTATCGCGCCTGCGGCGATGTCTTTGCGCCAAACAACAAGTCTAGAAATCATCAT
>CAZNSG010000362.1:0-45103 GCA_964575715.1 uncultured Hyphomicrobiales bacterium
TCCACCACCTCCGGCTGCTCGTACTACTCCGCCTCCGCCACCGGCGGGGGCAAAACCCGTGCCTAAGCCAGGTGAAGAACAGAAAAAGTAATAGCGCCCGCCAGCTTGCCGACGCGGAACACGTCGGTTCGGTCCGCTAAGGAATTCTCGCGAAATCAATTGCAGGACGCGGTTCAATGGATGTCCGAAGGGGGTCATTAGCGCCGGATTCGCGATGTCCGCTTCTTTTCATTTTATGTCGCCTTATGTCCCAACTCCGGACATATCCAGAAACATCCAGCAGGGTTCCGCTTAGCCCGCCCCGTTAGTCGGCAACTCAGTTCCGGTGGGGATAACCTGCGAGAGGTGGAGGCGAGCCGGCTTAATTGGTGCGGACGGCCGGATTTGAACCGGCACGGGATTGCTCCCAAGGGATTTTAAGTCCCTTGCGTCTACCATTTCGCCACGTCCGCACACCATGCCCGCGCGCGGTGGTTCTATCACCGCTGCCACGCGCGCCGGAAGCTGAAGTTCGAAGGATAGAGCATGATCCCGAAAAGTGGGCACCGGTTTTCGGAAAAGTTCATGCTCAAACAAAAAGCTAGAGCCCTGCTCTGATTCCATCCAGACCGATAAGGCTCTAGCCGGACGATCAACCCTTTTGCGTGTGGCCCCAAGCCGCCTGCCAGTCCTTGCCGCTGGCATCGGTCACGCGGCCGTCCGCCTCGAAGAACTTGTTCGGCACCTGGAACATCGCGAGCATCAACCCGCCCTCCGGGCACCAGGCAACATGCCGGCTGCCGACCTCGCGCCAGACGAATTCACCCGGCCCCGCGACAAACCCCTCGGCCGGACCGTCCTTGTCCACCAGCCGGCCTTCGAGCACATAAGTCTGTTCGATCTGCACATGCTCGTGGTCGGGCAGCACCGCGCCCGGCGCAAAGCGCATGAGCGCGGTGACCAGCCCGCTCTTTTGATCGAACAGCAGAGTCTTGGCTTCGCAGCCGGGAAAGCGCGTCTGTTGCCATTCCATGTCGGCGGGACGCACCAGATGCGAGTGCGCTTCGGCTTTGCTGTCTGTTTTGTTCTTGGCCTGCGGCGTGACGGCGTCCATGAAATCCTCCCCTGCCGCGAGCGGCGGCTTGCAGATCGTATTTTAGAGTATCATGCGTTTAATACCAACAGCACCGACCATTGACTCGTCATGCGCCGGCTTGAGTGCAAATAGAATACGTCACCCCCGGGCTTGACCCGGGGGTCCATGAAGCAATTCAACGAAGGACAATCTTACGATTTGTTTTCATGAAAACGCATCATGGATTGCACCGGAACTCGGACTTGTCCGAGTTCCGCACTATTAAGCGGCACAAGTCGGGTAAACCCGACTTGTGCTGTCAAGCCCGGCAATGACGATTGGAATGGATCAGAATTAAGGACCGTTGGTATAAGCGGACACCTGGTCGTTAAGCTGGCTTCTTCGCAATAAATATTGCGCGAACTGAAATCAATATTTCTACGACTTCAACACATCCCAAAAAGACAAAACAAACGACCTGATCGCATCTGTGCTCAATTTTACGCACTCAGGTAACACAAGCTTCACGGGCGAGCGCAATGATCGTGGCAATCGGCATCTCTCGGCTCCTGTCTCGGCTATGGAGGCAACCAATGTCGAAAGCAATGCTTGGATTTTTGCTCCTTTGCAGCATGTTGATCTACAATCCGGAAGGCGTGCGTGATTTTGCCAACTACAACGCGACCGCGCTGGGCTGGCAACTCAGGAGCGCGCTCTACACCGTGGATCGAATGCTTCCAAACTTTATGCGGTTCAGCAAAGGCTAAAATCATATTCCGGCAAGAGACTGCCCTCGAGCTGATCGGGGAGACGTAATGGTCGCCCCGAAAAACCGCGACTAAAAATTACGCCCCGCCTTCGCGGATCGGCGGCTGGAACGCCAACCCGGTGTCCCAGGGAAAATAAATCCAGGTATCCTGCGAAACTTCGGTGATGAAAGTGTCGACCATTGGCCGGCCCATGGGCTTGGCATAGACCGCTGCGAAATGCGCGCCGGGCAGCAGTTCGCGCACCACCTTGGCGGTTTGTCCGGTATCGACCAGATCGTCGACGATCAGCACGCCCTTGCCGCCGGCGCCTCCGAGCTTGGCGACCGAGTCGGCAATGCCTTTGAGCACCTTGAGCTCGCCTTGCCGGCTCGGCGCGTCGTAGCTCGCAATGCACACCGTTTCGATCACGCGCAAGTTCAGCTCGCGCGCCACGATCGCCGCCGGCACGAGCCCGCCGCGCGTAACGCACACAATGGCCGTAAACGGTCCCGACTCCGCCAATCGCCAGGCCAGCGCCCGTGCATCGCGATGGAACTGATCCCAGGAAACTGGAAACGCCTTTTGCGGCTGCTGCTGAATCTCGGCCTGCGCCATGATGTCTTCCCCGCCGGAGCAATGGCCGGCTCGACACTTCTAGCGCAGGTCGAGCACAAAATCGAACCGGCCCGCGAGCCAGCCGTTGGCCTTGGCGGTGCGGATCAACAGCTCTTTGCGGAACAGCCTGTCGCGCCGGTTGTTGGCCTCGCCGGGAAAATACAGTTGCGTCGTCAGAACCCGCCCGCCCGGCGGCGGCGCTTCGACATGAACATGAACATGCCGCGTGCGGCCTGCATAGGCCCCAGGCACCACGGTGCGCAGCCGATAGCGGCCTTCCGCGTCGGTGAATTGATGCCCGCGCAGGCGAAATCCGGCGTTGTCGTAATTGCCGGCGCCATCGGCCTGCCAAAACTCGACGAGCGCGCCCGCGACCGGCATGCACGATCGGCTGAGCACAAAGCCCGTGATCTCGATCGGCTGCCCGGCCATGCCGGCCTCGATGAGTTCAATGCGCTTGGGCGAGCGCGGCTTGAAGAACGGCCCTTCGGTCTGGCGCGGCGTTGGCGCCTCGCCCGCTTGGCAGGCTGGAGTTGGATCGAGCTGTTGCGCCAGCGCGCCTTCGAAACCGCCAAGCCCAAGACTGGCGGCGAGCACGCCCGTCACTTTAAGAAATCCGCGCCGGGTCGCGCGCTCGCTTGCTGCCATCGGACGGCCTCGCCCCTACGCTGACCGCCGCAAGCGGTCCCGCACCTCTGCCAGCATGTCCTCGACCGCGCGCTTGGCCGCGGCAAGCATTTGCGCATCGCGCGAGCGGATTACGATATTGGTATTGGGACCGCGCTGCTCATCGATAAACGGATAGCTGCCGATCATCGTTCCGGGATGCGCCTTGGCGATCTCCCCCAGCGGCGTTCCGATGTCGCCCTCGCGCATATCGGCGCGCACCGATTCGGACAGCATTTTTGTGCCGGTTTTGAGCGTCGGCGCCACCTCGTCGAGCATGGCCTGCATGATCGAGGGCACACCCGCCATCACAAACACATTGCCGAGACGAAAGCCCGGCGCACTCGACACTTTGTTGACGATCAGCTCGGCGCCCGCCGGTATGCGCGCCATGCGCAGCCTCGCCTGGTTTAAGTCCTTCTCGGCAATGCGTTGCAGCAGCAAGGCGCGTGCGCGCGGGTCGATGTCGATCGACACGCCGAACGCCTTGGCCACGCAGTCGGCGGTAATGTCGTCATGCGTCGGCCCGATGCCGCCGGTTGTGAACACATAGGCATAGCGGCTGCGCAGCGCGTTGAGCGCGCCGATGATTTCTGCCTCCTCGTCGGGCACCACCCGCACTTCCTTCAGATCGACGCCGATCGCGGTGAGGTACTCGGCGATATAGCCGATGTTCTTGTCCTTCGTGCGCCCCGAAAGTATCTCGTCGCCGATGACCAGCAGGCCAGCGGTGACGATCGGAGCTGCGGCACGCGTATCATTCATGGCAAGCTCTCCGGCTGCCTGTTCGTCTAGCGCGGGCCGGGCGGGTGCTCAAGTCCGCACCGCCGCCGGTTTGGTCAATGCCAGCTCAAAACATGGGCAGCACCTGGCAAGCTAGAGCTCATATACACCCCTTTTTCAGGCCTATGGCTGGCGCAAAGTTTGCATTGTTTGCGCATGGCTCGCCGACAGGCTGCGAGCTACCATGCGGCCTGGGCATCCGGCGACAGCGCCAAGACAACGGTTCCATGACAAAATTTTCATGACAATCGCGTTATGACAATCGCGTTCAACGAGATGAAGGAACTCGACGGCCGGCCGCGGCCGGCCTACGCGGAGCTGTCGGCATGGCTCGCCCAGGTGCCGCCCGACGTGCTCAACTTTCGCCGTCAGGAGGCCGAGCTGCTGTTTCGCCGCATCGGCATCACGTTTGCGGTCTATGGCGAGGCCGAAGGGCAGGAACGGCTGATCCCGTTCGATGTCATTCCGCGCATCATTTCCGCCGGCGAATGGGACTTCATTCGCCGCGGCCTTGAACAGCGCGTCAAGGCCATCAATCGATATCTCAAGGACATTTACAACGGCCGCGAGATCCTCAAAGCCGGTATCATTCCCGAAGACCTGGTTTTTCAGAACCCGGTCTTCCGCCCCGAGATGAACGGCCAGAAGGTGCCGCACGACATCTACGTGCACATCGCCGGCATCGACATCGTGCGGGTCGATGCCGATACGTTCTACGTGCTCGAAGACAACGCGCGCACGCCGTCCGGCGTCTCCTACATGCTGGAGAACCGCGAGATCATGCTCCGGCTTTTTCCCGAACTGTTCTCGCGCCATCGCGTGGCGCCAGTTGAAAATTACCCCGACGAATTGCTCGCCACGCTTAAATCGGTAGCGCCCGACACCGCCTTGGCCGATCCGACCGTCATTTTGCTCACGCCCGGTATCTACAATTCCGCCTACTATGAGCACTCATTCCTCGCCGATAAGCTCGGCATCGAGTTGGTCGAGGGCCGCGATCTCTTCGTCAAAGACGAAGTCGTGTACATGCGCACGACCGAAGGCCCCAAGCGCGTCGATGTCATCTACCGCCGCATCGAGGACGATTTCCTCGATCCCCTCACCTTCCGTCCCGATTCGGCGCTCGGCGTGCCTGGCCTGATGTCCGCCTACCAGGCCGGCCATGTCACGCTCGCCAATGCCGTCGGCACCGGAATTTCCGACGACAAGGCGATCTACAGCTACATGCCGCAAATCGTGAAATTCTATCTCGGCGAAGAACCGATTTTCAAAAACGTGCCGACCTGGCGTTGCCGCGAGAAGGACCAACTCACCTATGTCAGCGACCACTTGGCGGAATTGGTGGTCAAGGAAGTGCACGGCTCCGGCGGCTACGGCATGCTGATCGGGCCGGCCGCGAGCGCGGCGCAGATCGCGGAGTTCCGCGCCAAGCTCAAATCCAATCCGAAGAATTTCATCGCCCAACCGACGCTTGCGCTCTCCACCTGCCCGACCTGCGTCGATGCCGGTGTCGCGCCACGCCACGTCGATTTGCGCCCCTTCGTGCTTACCGGCCGCGACCGCATCCGCATCGTGCCCGGCGGGCTCACGCGCGTTGCGCTTAAAGCTGGCTCGCTTGTCGTCAATTCCAGCCAGGGCGGCGGCACCAAGGATACTTGGGTACTGGATCGTTAGCGGAGTTCGAGATGCTTTCCCGCACCGCAGACAGTCTCTATTGGCTCGCCCGCCACGTCGAGCGCGCGGAATATCTCGCGCGCATCCTCGAAGGCACGTTGCGGTTGACCACCTTGCCGCTCGCATATGTCGGAACCTCAAACGAATGGAAAACGGCGGTCGCCACGGCCGGCAACGTGAAGCTGTTCGAGGCCAATTACGCCGAGGCAAACGAAGAAAGCGTCGTCCATTTTCTCGCGCTCTCGACCGAAAACCCCTCCTCCATCCGCAATTGTATCGAGACCGCCCGCGCCAATGCCCGCGCGGTACGCACCGCGCTGACCGCCGAGATGTGGGAGACCATCAACGGCGCTTGGCTTGAATTGCAGCGCTATGGCAACGGGCTGGGCACACGCGAGGAGATCACGCGCTTCCTGAGCTGGGTGCAGGAAACCTCATTGCGTTATGACGGCTCGGCCTACCGCACCATGCTGCGCAACGACAGCTATTGGTTCACGCGCCTTGGCCTCTACATCGAGCGCGCCGACAACACCGCGCGCATACTCGACGTCAAATATCATCTCTTGCTGCCCAATCTTGAGCCGGTCGGCGGCTCGCTCGACTATTTCCAATGGGCGGCCATTCTGCGCTCGGTCTCGGCGCTCACCGCCTATCACTGGGTCTATCGTGAGAAGGTGCAGCCCTGGCTGATCGCCGACCTGCTCATCCTCAACTCGCAAATGCCGCGCTCGCTCGCGAGCTGCTACGAAAATCTCGTGCGCTATCTTGATGAAATTGCCGGCATCTATGGCCGCCAGGGCCCCGCCCAGCGCCAGGCCCGCGTCATCCACACCCGCCTCGAGAGCAGCCGCATGGATGAAATTTTCCAGCACGGATTACACGAGTTCATCAATGCATTCATTGCCGACAACAATAGCCTCGGCACGGCCATCAGCCAGCAATACCTGATGTAAGGGTCTGCCGACCCGATGGACAAAGCGGCCGATATCGGGATGATGCAAGGTCATGCGTCTACGGATTCGCCACGGCACCGTCTATCATTACCCGAGCCCGGCCAAAGGCGTGATCCAAACTTTGCGCCTCAACCCGCGCAACCACGACGGACAATACGTTACCCAATGGCGCATCGATGTCTCCGAGGATTGCAAGCTCTATCTGCACGAAGATGCCTTCGGCAACATCACCCACACGTTCACCGCCGAAGGCTCATTCACCGAGCTTGGCGTGCATGTCGAGGGCGAGGTCGAAACCCAGAACACCGATGGCCTGGTGCGCGGAGCGATCGAGCGCTTTCCACCAAGCTTATTTTTGCGCCAGACGCCGCTCACCGAACCCGATGCCGCGATCCTCGGGTTTGCGCAGCATGTTAAATCAACGGCGGGCGACGACGTGTTGAAACTCCTTCACACCATGCTCGGGCGGCTGCACGACGAGATCACCTTCGACACCGACCCGACCCATGTGGCGACGACCGCCATTGAAGCCTTCGCGCTCAAGCGCGGCGTCTGCCAGGACCTCACCCATATTTTCATCTCCGCCATCCGCAGCCTTGCTATTCCGGCGCGCTATGTCGGCGGCTATTTTCATCGTATGGATGAGGCGTTCGACCAGGAGGCCGGCCACGCCTGGGTCGAAGCCTTTGTTCCCGATCTGGGCTGGGTCGCCTTCGATCCCACCAATGCCATTTGCGCAACCGACGCTCACGTGCGCGTCGCCGTCGGCCTCGACTGTCTCGGCGCGACCCCGATTCGCGGCAGCCGCTATGGCGGCGGACCGGAGACGCTGGCGGTGAGAGTTCGCGTCGATCAGGCCATGCGGCAGATGCAAAACTAAAGCGGAATTCGTCGGGCGAAGGAACGTGTCACCATCACTTGCGGCGGCTAAAGCAAGAGGCCTGTCATGACATATTGCTGCGGAATCCTGGTGCACGACGGGCTGGTCATGATCGCGGACACGCGCACCAATGCCGGCCTCGACAATATCTCGACCTTCCGCAAGCTGAACGTGTTCCGCGACCCCGGCAAACGGGTGATGGCGCTCGCCGCGTCCGGCAATCTGTCGATCAGCCAGACGGTGGTGAGCATCCTCAATGAGGATATTGAGAATCCCGCGGGCACCGATACCGAGTCGCTGATGAATGCGCCGACCATGTTCCAAGCAGCGCAGCGCGTCGGCCGCGCCATTCGCCGCGTCCGCGACATCGAGGCGCCGCCGCTTGAGTCGTCCGACGTCAAATTCGACGTGTCCTTTCTGTTCGGCGGCCAGATCAAAGGCGATCATTTGCGCCTGTTCATGATCTACGCCGCCGGTAATTTCATCGAATGCACGACCGACACGCCCTATCTGCAGATCGGCGAACACAAATATGGTAAACCGATCCTTGATCGCGCGGCGATCTTCAGCATCGACCTCTATGACGCGCTCAAGATCGGGCTGTTGTCGATGGATTCCACGCTTCGGTCCAATATTGGGGTCGGCATGCCGATCGATGTGGTCGCGATCCGCAGAGAAACCTGCGATGCGGAATTGATTCACCGGATCAGCCCCGGCGACCCCTATTTTCATGACTTGAGCGAACGCTGGTCGGCGGCGCTGCGTGCCGCGCATATGGCGATCCCGCGCCCGCCTTATGTAACGCCGCGCTGACAAATCGTTAACCGATTTACCGACCATTAACATCATGCTGCGAAATGCGGCCCCGCGCCATTGCCGAAGCAATTGCAAGGTGATGTGCAAGCCAATGGCAAGCATTCTGCCCTAGCGTCCACCAACCCCACGAGGATCAAAGGGGAAGCCGGACGTGTCGAATGTGACCGCGTTGTCGCATGACGAGCCGCGGGAGCAGTCAAATCCCGCGCTCCGAGATCGTGCGCGCCTGGGCGTGCTGCTGCCGCTTTGCGTCTTTGTCGCGTTTGCCATCCTGTGCATCGTGGTCGCGGCATTCACATCGGCGCAGCGCGCCAACGAAGTCGCAATCGAGCACGAGCAAGAACTCTTCACCAAGGCCATCGCCAATCGTGGTGAGTGGTCATTGCGCAAGCTCAAGTCCGTCATCGATTCCCATACGGCTTTCGACCGGATCACACCGGTCGATCTCGACCTGGTTCTTCAGCGCGTCGGATCGGGTTTAACGGCACTGATCGATCACGACTTCGTTCTGGTGGCCGACGCATCCGGACAACTCGCGCATTCGTTTATCAAACGCGACTCCATTGGCCCGGATTGGCTGCCCGCAGCTTTTGCCGAACTGGCACCCGTGCTCGCGTATCTGCACGGGGACAATCGTGCGGCGCCCGACAATCTGGTGTGGTTGACCAAGCCCAAGCAATCCGCTGACGGTTCATATGTCGCAGAGGCGGCATTCCTGCAGGCGCTGATGGGCCGTGCCGCCATCATCACCAGCATTGTTACCGGCGCCGCAGGCGGCGACGGCAAGGCACCGGTGGTGCTGACTTTGCAGTTCGTCGATGACGCCCTGCTTTCTGACATCAGCGGTCGCCTGCAACTCGCCAACTTGCGCAAGATTGGCAACGAACCCATCCCGACCGGGGATCATATCTTCGATTTCCACGACCAGCGCAGCCAGACTGTGACGCGATTTGCCTGGACCCCGCAGCGGCCAGGAGCCGAAGTGCTGGCGAGCGTCGTTCCCTACATCGCGATCACGATCGTCGGCTTCGCGCTGCTCACGGCCTTCATGCTTCGCTTCATGCGCCTGAGCGCCGCCACCATCGCCGCGGGCGAAAGCCGCCTGCGCTATCTCGCACTGCACGATCCGCTCTGCGGTCTTCCGAACCGCGTGTATTTCGGCGAACAGCTGGAAGTCATGATTGCGCAAGTGCGCCGCGGCGGTCCGCCAGCCGCCGTGCTCTATCTCGATCTCGATCATTTCAAGGACGTCAACGACACGCTCGGCCATTCGATTGGCGACAAGCTGATCCGCAGCGTCACGCAGCGCCTGAGGCATACGTTGCGCGACGACGACCTCGTGGCCCGTCTCGGCGGCGATGAATTTTCGGTCATCACCACGGCCACGTCCGACCATGCCATGCTGCATTCGATTGCACGAAGGATCATATCGTCGCTGTGCGCACCCTACTTGATCGAAGGCAACACCATCGTCATCGGTACCAGCATCGGTATCGCGACCATCGAGCAGGACTCCGAGGATTGCGCCACCGATGTCATGCGTTACGCCGACATGGCGCTCTACCGCGCCAAGAGCGAGGGCCGCAACCGCGCCTGCATCTACGACAACGTGATGAATGCCGATCTCTCGCGCCGCAAGCAGCTCGAAAACGACCTGCGCGAAGCGATCGAGAACGATCAGCTGCACGTGGCCTATCAGCCGGTGGTCAATGCCAGCGGCGAGAAAATCGTCGGCGTCGAGGCACTGGCGCGCTGGTCGCATCCCGAGCGCGGCTTTATCAGCCCGGTCGAATTCATTCCGCTTGCCGAGCACTCAGGGCTCATCATTGAGCTGGGCGAGTGGGTGTTGCGCCAAGCCTGCCGCGACGGCAAGGTCTGGCCGGGGTTGTCCGTTGCGGTCAACGTCTCGCCCGTTCAGTTCCGCCAGGCCGATTTCGTCGAGGCGGTCGAGCGCATCCTGGCGGAGACCGAGTTCGATCCCAACCGGCTCGAGCTTGAGCTCACCGAGAGCACCCTGATCGGCAACGTGGAGATCGCGGAGACCGCCATGCTGCGGCTCAAGACGCTCGGCGTGCGGCTGGCGCTCGACGATTTCGGCACCGGCTATTCGAGCCTGCTCTACCTGCGCCGCTTCCCGTTCGACAAGCTCAAGATCGACCGCAGCTTCGTGCACAGCATCGAAAAGACCGCCGATGCCGCCGCGATCGTGCATGCCATCGTCAGCCTGGGCCGCGGGCTCGGCATGAAGGTGACCGCCGAGGGCGTCGAGAACGCCGAGCAGCATCTCTTCCTGCGCGCCGCCGGCGTGCATTACATGCAAGGCTTTCGCTTCGGCAAGCCCTGCAGCGCAGCCGAGATTAGCGCCTACCTCCAGTCGCCCGGCGCCTACCGCGGCATCGAGCGCGACGCGGTCGCGGCCATGGCGGGATGACATTGGCCGGGTGATTTCGCCCATCCATTGCGTTTGCAACTGTTCCGCCGCTCTCCCCCACGCTACAAGATTCGTGCATTACAGCTGCCGGTCCCAGCCTGCAGGATGTCGGGAATCAGTCGTTCGGAGGAAACAGATGGCTGCCTCGCAGAAGGTTGCGTTGATCACCGGCGCCGGCATCGGCATCGGCAAAGCGGTGGCGCTCGCGCTCAGTCGATCTTGATGCCCATCGCGGTGACGATCGGCCGCCACCGGGCCACTTCGCTCTCGACGTAGCGCTTGTACTCCGCGGGACCGATGGGCGGCTCGAGTTCGAATGTCCCGAATATGAGCAGCTCCTGGTAGGACTTCTCGGCCAGCAGCTTCAGGTTCGCGGCGGAAATTGTGTCGATGACGTCCTTCGGCAGACCGGCCGGCCCGTACACACCGATGAAGTTCGGCGCGACCAGATCGGCGAGCCCCTGCTCGACCGCGGTCGGCAATTCGGGCGCGGCCGCCAGGCGCTTGCCGTGCGTCACGGCCACCACCCGCAGTTTGCCGGCCTTGTGGTGTTCGAGCACGATGTTGGTCATGGCCGGCACGAGAAAGGGAATCTGGCCGGCCAGAAGATCGATCAGCCCCGGCCCCGCACCCCGATAGGGCACGTGCGGGAGGTCGGTGATCCCGGTCCTGAGCTTGAACAATTCGCCCGTGAGGTGATTGAGCGAGCCATGGCCGGCGCTGCCGTAGGACATCTTGCCCGGATTGGCTTTGATATGGGCAACCAGTTCCTTGAGATCCTTGACCGGCACCGACGGATGGACGGCGAGCGCAAAGGCCGTGACCGCGATCGGCGATATCGGCTCCAGATCCTTAAGCGGATCGTAGGTCGGCTTGATCTTGAGCAGTGCCTCGGTGATGTGGGTGGTCGCCCCGCCGAGCAGCAGCGTGTAGCCGTCGGGCCGCTGCCGCGACGCTGGGGCCGCGCCGACGCCGCCGCCGGCGCCGCCGATGTTCTCGACCACGATTGTACCGAGCAGATTCTTGATCCGCTCGGCCCACGGCCGGCCGATGGTGTCGTAGGCGCCGCCCGGCGGGAATGGCACGATCAGCCGGATCGGACGATCGGGATATTTCGCCTGGCCGAAGGCCAGTCGCGGCAGCAAGGACGGCGCGGCAAGCGCGGCCAACCCCTGCACCAGCAGATCGCGTCGCCTCATCGGATTCTCCCCTCGAATTGGCAACTGCCGCCAGTTGAGATCAAATTTTGGGGCCAATCAAGCGGCGTTTTGCCAGGAGCCATTGCGGCAAGGTCCATGAGCCTTCAAGATGATGCAAAGGCTTCATGCGGAGGAACCTATGGCTGCCTCGCAAAAGGTTGCGTTGATCACGGGCGCCGGCACCGGCATCGGTAAGGCGGTGGCGCTTGCGCTCGCGCGCGATGGCTACGCGGTGGCGCTCGCAGGCCGGCGCAAGGAACTGCTCGAATCCACCGCCCAGGAAGCCGGCAACGCGCCCACACTGGTGATGCCAACCGACGTGAGCGACCCCGCCGCCATCAAGGCGCTGTTCGCCAAGACCAAGGAAACTTTCGGCCGGCTTGATGTTCTCTTCAACAATGCCGGCATTGGCGCGCCCGCGGTGCCGATGGAAGAACTCCCCTACGAGACTTGGAAGAAAGTGGTCGACACCAATCTGACCGGCGTTTTTCTGTGCACCCAGGAGGCGATCAAGATCATGAAATCGCAACAGCCGCCCGGCGGTCGCATTATCAACAACGGCTCGATCTCCGCCCACACGCCGCGCCCGCGCACGGCCGCCTATACCGCGACCAAGCACGCCATCACCGGGCTAACCAAGCAGACCGCGCTTGATATGCGCGGCACCGGTATCACCTGCAGCCAGATCGACATCGGCAATGCCGCGACCCCGCTGACCGAGCGCATGGTGCAAGGCCAGGGCGTGCTGCAGCCCGACGGACGCATGATGGTCGAGCCGCGCATGAACGCCGACGACGTAGGCAAGGCGGTGGTCTATATCGCCAACCTGCCGCCCGACACCAACGTGCTGTTCATGACGGTGATGGCCAACGGCATGCCGTTCGTAGGAAGGGGCTGATCGCGCGGGCAATCGCAGCGCGCTCCGAGAGCGGATCCGTTCGCGCGCAAAAAAGCTCAGCAAATCGTGCATTTTTGGCTTCATGGGCAGGCGCATAGCGGCATGAGCCGCAAAACCGGCCGGCGTCGCGCCTTGCAATAGCCCTATTTTGCGCCTATTTAACTGTCGTTCGATATTTGGCCGGACAACTGGGCCGCTTCGCCTCGTCATTGACGGGCGCGCACGTTTCAGACTCTCTCACCAAGATCGACGAACCGGGAAAATGGTCACGAAACCTCGTGCGCCATATCCCACGTGCACACCGTTAGTGAAAGGACTATCTCCATGAATACGGGCACAGTGAAGTTCTACAATGACCAAAAAGGCTTCGGCTTCATCCAGCCGGACAACGGCGAGAAGGACGTATTCGTCCACGCCACCGCACTGGAGCGCGCCGGCATCAATGGCCTGCGCGAGGGCCAGAAGGTGAAGTTCGACACCGCAAACGATCCGCGCAGCGGCAAGGTCGCTGTCAACACGATCGAGGTCGCGTAGCCGTGGCTGCGTAGCCAGTTCACCAGCATCAGAGCCGCCGCTCACAGCGGGCGGCGGCTTTTTCCAGAACAGGGCGCTCGCTGCATTACCTAGAGCATGATCCCGAAAAGTGGGAACCGGTTTTCGGAAAAGATCATGCTCAAACAAAAAGCTAGAGCCCGCTTCTGATTCCATCAAGATGGATAAGGCTCTAGCGCCCGCGACAACAACGATGCCAAGGCTGTTTTCGAATAGCCCCGGTGGTATTCCCCGTCAGGAAATTCAATGCCGAACGATATTCAATCGATCAACCAGACCCGCAACCAGACACGCAAGCAGGCGCGGGACTTGACCGGATTCGATTACAGCGCGCCGGCGGAGCTGTTTCCGAGCCGCAACAAGAAGGGCGGAGCCCGGATCACCTACAAGCGGTTTGACATGGCGGCGGAGGCTCTCCGATACGCCGTCGAGGACATGCCCGGGGTTGCCTTGCTTGGTGCTTACCTCGAGATCGCGGAAACGCGGTTCGGGGAGCAGGAAATTCAGCAACTGTACGCGAGCGATGCCTACCCGCTTAAACGCCGCGCGAAAGCCGATTGACGGCTGCGCGCGAAATTAGACGAGAAAGCCGCTCGATTGAAAAACAGCCAACACCTCACACCTCCCGCCGAATCCGCATTGGATGCGCGCGCCTGGACGAAAATTCTCGCCTGCTATCGGCAGCCCAGCAATGGACGCGGTATCGTTGAAATCGGGATTACGATTGTACCGCTGGTCTTATTGTGGCTGCTGATTTGGGCGACGCTGGATCTTGGTTATTGGCTCTCCATACTGCTCGCCGTGCCGGCCGCTGGCTTCCTCGTGCGGCTATTCATGATCCAGCATGATTGCAGCCACGGCGCCTTCTTCCGTCATCGCCTGGCCAACGATTGGATCGGCCGTGTGATCGGCGTCCTGACGTTGACACCCTATGACTTCTGGCGGCGCACGCACGCCATCCATCATGCGACGTCCGGACATCTCGATCGCCGCGGGTTTGGCGATGTCAGCACGCTCACCGTGCGCGAATATCGTGCGAAATCGCTCTGGGGACGGTTTTGCTATCGTTTCTACCGGCACCCACTGGTCATGTTCGGCATCGGTCCGGCCTACCTTTTCATTTTGCAGCATCGGCTTCCGGTCGGACTGATGCGCAAGGGGTGGCAGCCCTGGCTCAGCACCATGGCGACCAATTTCGCGATCGCGGCAATTATCACCACGCTGATCTGGTTCATCGGTCTCAAGGCGTTCCTGCTCGTACACGTGCCGATCATGCTGCTCGCGGCCTCAGTCGGCGTGTGGCTGTTCTACGTGCAGCATCAGTTTGAGCAGACGACATGGGAGAATGACGCGGACTGGACTCTGCATGCAGCAGCCCTGCATGGTAGTTCGCATTACGACCTGCCCGGAATCCTGCGCTGGTTCACGGCCAATATCGGCGTCCACCACGTCCATCACCTGTGCAGCAGCATTCCCTATTACCGGCTACCGCGGGTGCTGCGCGACCACCCCGAACTATGCGGCGTCGGCCGGCTGACGCTGCTGCAGAGTTTCCGCTGTGTTCGCCTTGCGCTATGGGACGAAGCCCAGCGGCGGCTGGTCACATTCCGCGACGCCTGGGCGCAAGGTTGAGGCGCGATACCGATCGTGCGCGTTCCGGCCTTCTAGGGCCTCATCCATCATGGTGGAATCAAAGACGGCCCTAGCTTTTTGTTTGAGCATGATCTTTTCCGAAAACCGGTTCCCACTTTTCGGGATCATGCTCTAAGCGTTCATGCGAATGCGCAAGGGCGAATAGATCGTTCGCGATTGGTCAAAAATCCCGACACCAGCATAGCATTTTCAGTTCACTCCGCCTTGACGCCTGCCGCTTTGACGATCGGAAACCATTTCTCGATCTCGGCCTTGTGGAAGGCGCCAAACGCCGCCGGCGTCTGTTGCTCGCGCGGCGGCAGCGCCATGCCGAGATCGGCGATCCGCTGACGTGTTACGGCGTCATCCATCGCGGCGTTGGCGGCAGCATTGATCCTGACGACAACATCGGAAGGCGTGCCCTTGGGCGCCCACAGTCCGTGCCAGGTGCTGACATAGATGCCGGGCACGCCGGCTTCGTCGGCGGTCGGAACGTTGGGCGCCGCGAACCAGCGACTCTTCGCCATGACCGCATACGCCTTGATGTTGCCGTTGCGCAGCTGCGGTAACGAGTTCGCCGCCAGATCGCACGAGAGGTCGATTTGCCCCGCGACCAGATCCTGCAACGCCGGCGCGCCGCCGCGATAGGGCACGAACTGATAGCTGGTGCCGGTCTGCTGCTGAAAGAACATGCCGCAAAATCGCGCCAGGCTTGCGGTGCCGGTGGACGACGCCGAGGCTTTGTCCGGATTGGCCTTGAGCCACGTCACCAGCTCCTGCAAAGTGTTCGGCGGCAGGGTTTTTTTGGCGACCATCCAGTACGGAACGTTGGGCAGCAGCGCGACCGGTTCGAGATCGTTGAGCACGTCGAAGGCAAGCGTGTAGACCGCGGCCGACACCACGTATTGTCCCAAGGTCCCCATGCCGATCGTGTATCCGTCGGGCAGCGAGCGCACGACGCGGGCGATCGATAGCGTGCCTCCGGCGCCGCCCATATTTTCCACCACGACCGGCTGGCCGAGCGTCACCCGCATGTGTTCGGCCAGTATGCGGGCCAGCGCATCCACCGCGCCGCCGGCCGGCAATGCCACAACGATGGTGATCGGACGCGATGGATAGACCTGTGCGGTCGCACTTGCGACAAATCCAACCGCGGCCAGGAACAGCGCTACGAAAAATCTTGCCATGTCACAACTCTACTACATGATTTCGATATCGCCGATCGTTCAGATCGGCCTCAATGGAATTTGCAGTCAGTATCTTAATTGAGGGCTTGCCCAGACACCAGATATCGCCGGTCGCAAATGCCGTCGGCCCAGGCGGTGCACAGGCGGCAGCTTACGCAACGAGCGTGACTTTGATCTTGCTGCCGGCGCGGACCTTGGCCAACGCTTTGACGTCGCCGAGCGCCCGCGCGAAGATGTTGCACGGACTGGCAAGCCGCGTCTCCTCGCCCTGGCTGATCGGCGTGCGGCCAAAGCCGAGCGCGATGGCCGGCCCTTCCGGCCAGTAGGCCACCTCGCCCGGCGTGATCACGGCGCGCGCATCTCTCTCGCGCTTGACCTTCACTGGAACATCGAAATAGACCTCTTCGCCCCAGGTCAGCGCCGACGCATCGATCGGCAATGCAGCCGCGATCGCCTTCGCGGTCGGCGTATCGAGCAGCTCGGCGTCGAGCGTGAGCGAGCCGAAATCAAAACGGATGCGCGCCATTCACAACTCCCTCCATGCATAACCCACTCAATGGTCGTTGCCGGGCTTGACCCGGCAATCCATTGTGCGATCCCACTAGCAGAAATGTCTCATGGATGCACCGGAACTCGGACCTGTCCGAGTTCCGCACTATTATGTGCCACAAGTCGGCTATACCCGACTTGTGGTTTCAAGCCCGCGCATGACAAAAATTGGGTTGCTCGACATGCCAACACAGACTTTACAATCCGCTCTCGGCATTCTTGCCCTGCTCGCTTTCGCCTGGCTCATCAGCGAGCATCGCCGCGCGGTGTCGTGGCGGCGCGCCGGCATCGGGCTCGCCGTCACCTTCGCGCTCGCGGTGATTTTCCTCAAAATTCCGCCGCTGCGCGCCGCCTTCGCCGCCGCCAATGCCGCGGTCGAGGCGATCGCGGCCGCCAGCCGCGCCGGCACCAGCTTCGTCTTCGGCTATCTCGGCGGCGGCGCGCTCCCCTATGAGCTGAAAATTCCCGGCGCCGAATTCGTGCTGGCCTTCCAGGCGCTGCCCATCGTGCTGGTGGTGAGCGTACTCACCACGCTGCTGTTCTACTGGGGCATATTGCAGCCGATCGTGCGCGGCTTTTCGTTCGCGTTGCAGCGTACCATGGGCGTGGGCGGCGCGGTCGGGCTCTCCACCGCCGCCAATATATTTGTCGGCATGGTCGAGGCGCCGCTGTTCATCCGGCCCTATCTTGCAAGACTCACACGCGGCGAGCTGTTCGTGGTGATGACCGGCGGCATGGCCGGCATCGCCGGCACGGTGCTGGTGCTCTATGCGCAGTTCTTGAGCGCTGTCGTTCCCGACGCCGCCGGCCATTTCATCATCGCCTCGGTGCTGAGCGCGCCGGCCGCGATCCTGTTTAGCCAGATCATGGTCCCTGACTCAAACCACGCGCAGACCAGCGGCACGCTTGGCACCATCCCGCCGGCGGCGGCGAGCAGCATGGACGCCATCGTCAAGGGCACCACCGCGGGCCTTGAGTTGCTGCTCAACATCATCGCCATGCTCATCGTGTTCGTAGCCCTCGTCCATCTCGCCAATGCAATCCTAGGACTGCTGCCCGCGATCGCCGGCTCCCCGCTCACGCTGCAACGCGTGCTGGGCGCGATCATGGCGCCGGTATGCTGGCTGATCGGCATCCCCTGGGCGGAGGCCGCCACCGCGGGCGCGCTCATGGGCATCAAGACCGTGCTCAACGAGTTCGTGGCCTTTCTCGATCTCGCGCAATTGCCGCCCGACGCACTCTCGGAGCGCTCAAAGCTGATCATGCTCTATGCGCTGTGCGGATTTGCCAACTTCGGCAGCCTCGGCATTATGATCGGCGGGCTCGCCACCATGGCGCCGGAACGGCGCGGCGACGTGATCTCGCTTGGACTCAAATCCATTGTCTCCGGCACGCTTTCGACGCTCCTGCTCGGCGCCATCGTGGGTGTGCTGAGTTAGCGCCGATTTAGCGGCGTGGAAAATATTTTCGATCAACTGACGCTCCACAACATAAATCGGCAACCACTTTGAACCACGCACAATCTAAAGCTGCACTCGCGACGGCGCGTGATATCTGGATATTCTACAAATGTACAAATGCAAGAATTGCTATTCTATTACAAGTTGAATAATGCAATCACACGGAGAGGAATTGAGACCTGCGACTGTTGTTGACTACGTCGAGCGTTCTGAAAAACTTCGCGACTGATTCGGCACTCATGTTTGCAATTGGATTTTTTGAAATGAATCGAATCCGGCCACTCGATAACTTTCCCCTCATTCGCACGCGCAACGTGGAAGATTTACGAGAAGCGATCGCGCGAAATTACATCATGCCGACTCTGGAGTTGCGCGGCCGGGTGAAGACGCTTGATGCAATATTGAACATTTACGAAATGCCACAGGCCGTATTGGGTTACTCCGCCTTTGGGGCGGCCCTGCATTTAGGCTTTGACGCAACCAATCTTTACGATGTGCAATTATTTCCAATCCGAGGAAAAGGCCATATCGAAATAAATAAAATCACTGTGCCTTTGACTGCGGATGGTGGGGCGGTGATTTCATCCAATATGCGCGACAAGGCAACCCTAAATGCCGACTATGAGCACTTGATATTACGGATCAATTCGGCGGCGCTGATTAAAAAACTGGCGGCCATCACGGGAGCCTCCATCAACGCGCCTTTGCGGATGGACGCGGTTCCGAACTTCAACCGGCCCGCGGCGCAAAGCTTGCGCCGGTATTTCCGGCTTCTGGTGAGCGAATTGAATTCCGCTACGGCGCTGCTTCCCGCTTGGGTGCAGACTCAGATCGAACAGCTTCTGATGGTGATGTTCCTCCACGCCAATGAGCACAATTACAGTCATCTGTTGGAGCTTAAGCCGCCCGACATCGCGCCCTGGCAGGTCCGACGTGCGGAGGAGTACATCGAAGCCAGCGCCGATCGGCCGATCACCCTGGAAGACCTTGCCGCGGTGACGGGAGTGAGCATGCTGAGCCTGTTTCGTTCATCCAAAAAAGTTCGGGAATACTCGCACCTGGAGTTCATCAATCGGGTACGGCGAAACAGGAAAGACAAGAACTGATGACTCCCGCCAGACCGCTCGACCGGTTTCCCGTCCTCCGCACGCATGACTTGGATGAAATGCGAGCGGCGCTGGCGAGGATATACACCAATTTCGCGCTCGAGCCTGAGGGTCGCGCCAGAACATTCGATATCGCATTCAATAGATGTCAACTCCGGCATATCAGCGTGAGCTTCGTCAAATATGGCTCAGCCGTCCGTTTGGAATTTCCGCATACCGATTACATCTCGCAATTGTTTCCCGTCAAAGGCAAAGGCGAAATTCGGAGTGATGGAACCTCGGTATCGGTGACCCAAGCGAGCGGCGCGGTGCGCGCTGCCGGGATAAGCGTTACGTCGAGATTTAACCCAGATTATGAGCATCTCACCTTGCGAATGGATCCGGCGGCTGCGACAAAGCTTTTGTCCGCAATTACCGGAAAATCCATCGGCGGCGCCTTGCGCTTTGACCCAACACCGAATTTCGCGCGGCCCGCAGCGCGAATCTTGCGCGATCATTTTCTGTTTTTGGTCGGCGAATTGAGTTCCGCCGCCGCGCCAATGCCAACATTGCTGCTAACCGAGTTCGAGCAGAGCTTGATGGTGATGTTTCTGCACGCCAACCGGCACAATTGCAGCCATCTGTTGGAGCACGCGCCGCCCGACGCCGCCCCGATCCAGGTCCGCCGCGCGGAAGAATATATCGCGGCCAACTGGGATCAACCGATCAGTTTGGAAACTCTCGCGGCGATCACCGGAGTGAGTGTCCTCAGTCTCGCGCGTTCGTTCCGGAAAAGTCGGGGATACACGCCCATGCAATTTGCCGAGCAGGTGCGCCTTAGACGTAAAGCCAAGCACTGACGAGCCTTGCTCCGGCGGTCCTTCAACCAAAATCGGCTCTGGCGCTGAACCTGCGACAACCATCGGCCACACTTTACAACAACACGCAGTGTCTGATATACCGATTCGAGTAATGTGGAATATATCTACTTTACGTTGCATGATGCTATTAGATGCTATTAGATGGAAAATGAATGTAACGCGTAGCAAATTTGACTGTTGAGAACGCCCTAAAAAGCCTCGCGGCTGATTCGGCAATAAGGCTTGCGATTGGAATTCTATATGAATCAAATCCGACCGCTCGAAAACTTTCCTCTCATTCGCACGCGCAATAACGAAGACTTACGAGAAGCGATCGCGCGCCTTTACGTCGAGCCGACAATGGAACTCCACGGCCGGGTGAAGACGCTTGATGCCACAATCAACAATTGCCAGCTACCGCAGGTTGGGCTGAGTTACCTAACCTATGGCGCCGCCGTGCGCTTAAACTATCCGGAAGCCAAGTACCATTTACAGCTTTTTCCGATCCGGGGAAAAGGCCAGGTCGTCATCAACAAAACGATAGTGCCTTTGACGGCAGATCGCGGAGCGACGATTTCGTCCGATATGGCCCACGAACGAAAATTCAGCGCCGATTATGAGCACCTTTTATTGCGGATCAACTCGGCGGCGTTGACCCAAAAATTGGCGGCCATCACGGGAGCCTCCATCAACGCGCCGTTGCGGATGGACGCGGTTCCGAACTTCAACCGGCCCGCGGCGCAAAGCTTGCGCCGGTATTTCCGGCTTCTGGTGAGCGAATTGAATTCCGCTACGGCGCCCTTACCGGTTTGGATGCAGACTCAGATCGAACAGCTTCTGATGGTGATGTTCCTTTACGCCAACGAGCACAATTACAGTCATCTGTTGGAGCAGAAACTGCCCGATGCCGCCCCGTCCCAGGTCCGCCGCGCTGAGGAGTACATCGAAGCCATCGGCGATCAGCCTATCACCTTGGAGGACCTAGCCGCGGTGACGGGAGTGAGCATGCTGAGCCTGTTTCGTTCATCCAAAAAAGTTCGCGAATACTCGCATCTGGAATTCATAAATCGGGCACGGCGGAACAAGAAAGACAAGAACTGATGATTCCCGACAGGCCGCTCGACCGCTTTCCCGTCCTCCGCACGCGCAGCATCGAAGAAATGCGCGACGCGTTGGAGCGGATTTGTGCAAAACCCGTGCTGGTGCCGGAAGACCGCGCCAGAAAACTCAATGTCGCATTTAATCACTATCAACTCCGACATGTTGGCGTAAGCTTCATAAAATACGGCTCGGCCGTCCGCGTGGATTTTCCGCACACCGGCTACGCCGTGCAGATGTTTCCCGTCCGTGGCAATGGCGAGATCCTAAATGACAGAGCCTTGGTACCATTGACCAAAGCGAACAGTGTCGTGAACTCGGCCGGCATAAGCTATACGGCGCGACTTGCCGCAGATTACGAGCAGCTTGTCTTGCGAATACAATCGGCGGCATTAACAAATCTTTTGTCCGCGGTTACCGGAACATCCATCGACGGCGCGCTGCGATTTGATCCGGCGCCGGAATTCGCGCGGCCCGAGTCACAAATCCTGCGTCAGAATTTTATGTTTCTCGTCGGCGAATTGAGCTCCGCCGCCGCGCCCCTGCCGTCATTATTGCTTGCTGAATACGAGCAGACCTTGATGGTGATGTTTCTGCACGCCAACCGCCACAATGACAGCCATCTGTTGGAGCACTCACCGCCCGACGCCGCCCCTTCCCAGGTCCGCCGCGCGGAGGAGTACATCGCGGCCAACTGGGATCGGCCGATCAGCTTGGAAGCCCTCGCGGCGATCACCGGCGTGAGCGCCCGCAGCCTGTCTCGTTCGTTCAAGCGGAGCCGGGGATACTCGCCCATGCAGTTTGCCGAGCATGTGCGCTTAAAAAAGAAGACCGAGCACTGACAAGCTTTGCTAAATTGGCGTCAGGCTTTGTGCTTATAAGCGCCGCGCCCGGGCAATCCCTCAATGCAGCCGAAACTCGCTGTTGATGGTTCGCAGCTCGGCCGGCTTGATCAGCCGCGAATGCGCCACCGTCACCGAATGCAGCACGCCCTCGAGCGACTTGCGCCAGAACTCGAGAAAACCGTGCAGCTCCGGAAAATGCGGACACAAGTCGTACTCCTGCCAGACGTAGGTCTGCAGCAGCCACGGATGATCCGGGCGGCGATAGAGGATCTGCGCGGTGGTCAACCCATATCCGCGCAACTGACGCTGAAAATCCTGCAACGACATGGCAAAATCTCCATTCCAAGTACCCAAGTAGAGTCGACCGGCCTCCCCTTCAGATCATCATATTCTCGGGTAACATGGGTAAATAAAGTGTAAAATCAAATGCTTAGCAGCATATCAGGGGTACTGCTAACAATTCGTTTTTGGCCTACTAGCAGTCCGACTTGATGAGTGCTAAATATTTTTCGCGGTCCTCTTGACCGCAAAAAAGCGCCGCCTAGCTAGCGGTGTGGAGGGCTCTGGCGGGGGCAAAACCACCGCTTTGCTTTCTTCCGGAAAACATAATCCTGTCAACCATTTAGTAGGAGGCTTACATGAAATTTCGCCCGCTTCACGACCGCGTCGTCGTCAAGCGCATCGATGCCGAGGAAAAGACCACCGGCGGCATCATCATTCCCGACACCGCGAAGGAAAAGCCCTCACAGGGCGAGATCATCGCCGTCGGACCTGGCGGCCGCGACGAGGCCGGCAAGCTCATCCCGATCGACGTCAGGGTCGGCGACCGCATCCTGTTCGGCAAATGGTCGGGCACGGAAGTCAAACTCGACAATGTCGAATACCTGATCATGAAGGAATCCGACATCATGGGCGTGATCGAGGAAAGCGTGGCCAAGCGGAAGGCCGCGTAACCGAAGCATCGGTAACAACAGCAATCATCCTCATCCTGAGGAGCCGGCCAAAGGTCGGCGTCTCGAAGGATGAGGCCGCTGAGCGACGAGTCCTCGTCCTTCGGGACGCTCGCTTCGCTCGCTCCTCGGGACGAGGACCAACAACCAATCAGGAGACATCAAAATGTCAGCTAAGGAAGTTAGATTCTCCGTCGATGCGCGCGATCGCATGCTGCGCGGCATCGACATTCTCAATAACGCGGTCAAGGTGACGCTCGGCCCCAAAGGCCGCAACGTCGTGCTCGACAAGAGCTACGGCGCTCCGCGCATCACCAAGGACGGCGTCACTGTCGCCAAGGAAATCGAGCTTGAGGACAAGTTCGAGAACATGGGCGCACAGATGGTGCGCGAGGTCGCATCCAAGACCTCCGACGTCGCCGGCGACGGCACCACCACCGCCACCGTACTCGCCGCCGCCATCGTCAAGGAAGGCGCCAAGGCGGTTGCCGCCGGCATGAACCCGATGGATCTCAAGCGCGGCATCGATCTCGCGGTCGAGGCCATCGTCGAGGATCTCAAGAAGAACTCCAAGAAAGTCACTTCCAACGACGAGATCGCCCAGGTCGGCACCATCTCGGCCAACGGCGATGCCGAGATCGGCCGGTTTCTTGCCGACGCCATGAAGCGGGTCGGCAACGAGGGCGTCATCACGGTCGAGGAGGCGAAATCGCTGGAGACCGAGTTGGAAGTGGTCGAAGGCATGCAGTTCGACCGCGGCTATATCTCGCCCTATTTCATCACCAACGCCGACAAGATGCGCGTGGAGATGGAAGATCCCTACATCCTGATCAACGAGAAGAAGCTCTCCGGATTGCAGGAACTGCTCCCGCTGCTCGAAACGGTGGTGCAGTCCGGCAAGCCGCTTCTCATCATCGCGGAAGAAGTCGAGGGCGAGGCGCTCGCGACGCTCGTCGTCAACAAGCTGCGCGGCGGCCTCAAAGTGGCGGCCGTCAAAGCGCCCGGCTTCGGCGATCGCCGCAAGGCCATGTTGCAGGACATCGCAGTCCTTACCGGCGGCCAGGCGATCTCGGAAGACCTCGGCATCAAGCTCGAGAACGTGACGCTCAACATGCTGGGCCGCGCCAAGAAGGTGATGATCGACAAGGAGAACACCACCATCGTCAACGGCGGCGGCAAGAAGAAGGACATCGAGGACCGCATCTCCCAGATCAAGGCGCAGATCGAGGAGACCACCTCGGACTACGACAAGGAGAAGCTGCAAGAGCGGCTGGCCAAGCTCGCCGGCGGCGTCGCGGTGATCCGCGTCGGCGGCGCGACCGAAATCGAAGTGAAGGAGCGCAAGGATCGCGTGGATGACGCCATGCATGCCACGCGCGCCGCGGTCGAGGAAGGCATCCTGCCGGGCGGCGGCGTCGCGCTGCTGCGCGCCACCGAGGCGCTCAAGAAAATACGCACGCAAAACGACGACCAGAAGACCGGCGTCGATATCGTGCGCAAGGCGATCCAGGCTCCGGCGCGCCAGATCGCCATCAACGCCGGCGAGGACGGTTCGGTCATCGTCGGAAAAATCATGGAGAAGGATCAATATTCCTTCGGCTATGACGCGCAGGCCGGCGAGTACGTCGACATGGTCAAGAAGGGCATTATCGATCCGACCAAGGTGGTGCGCATTGCGCTGCAAGACGCCTCCTCCGTGGCGGGCCTGCTCATCACCACCGAAGCGATGGTGGCCGAGCTACCGAAGAAGTCGGGGCAAGGTGGCATGCCGGGCGGCGGAATGCCGGGCGGCGGCGGCGGGATGGACTTCTGACGCCGCAGGCGTCATCCCGGGCGCAGCGCAGCACCAACAGGCCGCCTATGGCGGCCGTCTAGAACGGCGACGCTTCGCGTCGCCTATGGTGGTGAGCTGCAGACCCGGGATCGCCAACAGCAAGAATTACCAAGGCCCGGGGAAACCCGGGCCTTTTTGCTGTCAAAGCCGAGCGTAGTTGCCAAAAACGCCAACGACCACGAAAGAGAAGGTGCGCGTACTTCCGGCGTCACCCGCTGATCGTGGCCGTCATCCGTGACGGCGCCTTTCGGCATCGACGTCACTGATATCGACTATATATGTAGCCGAACATTGTGACGCAAGCATGACGACGAAATACTGCTAGATACAACTAATGACGACCAAAAACCTGTTTACCATCGGTTATGAGCAGGCCACGTCTAACGCGGTCCTCGACGAGCTCACGCGTGCCAAGGTCAAGCTGCTGGTCGACACCCGTGCGGTTTCTTCTTCGCGCCGCCCCGGCTTCTCCAAGCGCCAGCTCGCCGCCGCGCTCGACCAGCGCGGCATCGCCTATCTCCATTTGCAGAAACTCGGCACGCCGGCGGAAGGGCGCCAGGCGTCGCGCGCGGGCGATCATAAAACGCTCTGGCGCATTTACGCCAAGCACTTGAAAACACCCGGCGCCAAGGAGGCCATGGACGAGCTTGTGACGCTGGTCGAATCGGGAAAGCCGGTTTGCCTGCTGTGTTACGAACGCGATCCGGCCCACTGCCACCGCAGCCGCATCGCCGAGATTGTGCACGAACGCACGGGCACGCGCGTAAACGATCTCATCCCGCCGCTGTTCTAATCGGCATCGAATGTTGCTAGCGCGACAACGAACCACTAGCATCGCTACCGCAATCGAGTGGGTCGATATCGGCCCGCAATGCGGGGGTCGAGAGCAATGACACACGGCATGCGAATGATCACCGGGATCGTAGCGCTGGCGATGAGCGCTTCGCTGGCATGCGGGCAATCGCCGCGGGTTGATGGCGCCGAGGTGGTCAATCCCGGGATCTACAGCGCCAAAGTTACGAAAAGGATCGAGGACAAGAGCATATCGACCGGAAACCGGAACGTGGTCTCCGAGATTGAGAACATCGAGATCACCACGCTCATTCCGGCGAAGGTGGAAATGTTCTTCGGGCTCGAGGGTACGATTTTCGGAGCGCCGAAGGGAGCACGCATCCCGGTCAAGATCGTGTGGCGCTATCCGCAACCCGGCCTGAATAATCCAGCCGGCGGCGCCGCGAAATTGACCGACGAATACATGGACAGCGTTAACATCGGCAACACCTTCCAGTTCTTCTGGCAGCTTACGCAGGATTGGCAGATCGTGCCGGGCGTCTGGACTTTTGAAATGTGGTATCAGGGCCTAAAGTTGATCAGCCAAAATTTTACGCTGGTCAAAGGCTGACGTGGCTGACCGGCAGAGCTAGTTACGCAGCCGGCTTCCAACAGCAGGCTGCTATTCCGCCGGCTGCGCGATGCGCCGTTCGCGCTCCACGCCATGCACCAGCACCGCGACCGCCGCGGTGCCGATCACAAAGCCCAGCGCCACGATCGCTGTGACCATGAGCACAAGATCAAAGCCGCCGCGGCCGTACAGCAGCGCGATCATCAAAATGGCGACGCCCGAAATTAGATAGGTGACGAAATAGCGCACCGCATAGACGCGCGCGCGCCAGGCGTCGGCGGTGTAGCGCGCGATCACCAGATCGTTCACCGTCACCTGCGCGTAAATCGCCGCCAGCGCGACAGCGAGCGCCGCCACCAATAAAGTCCCGCTTGCCTGGGCGACCCACGCCACGCCGATAAACTGGAGAACTGCAACCGCCGCGAATACCAGATGCGGCGAAAATTTCTCCACCAGCCGGCCAACCATGAATTGCGCGACAGCTCCGCACAAGAAAACCGCCGTGGCGATGCGGCCGACTTGCGTGAGTGAGATGCCGTCGCCGATGCGCTCATCGATGATCTTCGGCAGCGCGATCGTCACGGTGTTGAACACCAGACCCGCGCTCATCGCGATCAGAATGAACAGTCCGAATACTGTGGCCGCCACCCAAGGCTTCAGACGCACGTCGGGTGTTGAGGTCCGATCGGCGGTGCGATGCCGATCGTCGGGAGTGAGAACGAGATACGCGATCCCAGCCGCAATGCAGACCGCCGCCGGAACCATGAATGCGCCGCGCCAGCCAACCCACATTGTAAGTTCAGCGGTGATGCCCGCCGCCAGCGCCACGCCGAGGTTCCCGCACACGCCATTGAGCGCAAGCGTGCGGCCGCGATGCGTCGCCGCCTCGACCACCATGGCGGTGCCGACCGGATGATAGATGGCGGCGAACACGCCGAGCACGAACAGTGCAATCGCCAGCACGAACAGATTGGGCGCCACGGCCGCCGCGGCAAGAGAAACACCGCAACCCAGATAAAATGCCACCATCATGTTGCGCCGGCTCCAGCGGTCGGCGAGCCAACCCGCCGGCAGCGAGAAAATGCCAAACGCAAAGAATGAGGCAGTGCCGAGCTTGAGCAGATCGTCGTAGGGCCGCTCATAACTAACGACCAGACCGATCACCACAGTGGCAAAGATCAGCATGACGTAATGATCGAGCCCGTGAGCGAAATTGAGAAAGCCGACGGCAAGGCGCCGCCTGGATTCGTCGCTTAAGCTCGTCGCAGCCTGCAGAATTGCCATTTCGGGTCTTCCGGATTACGGCCTTCGCTCGCAAGCGAGCCTATAGCCCGTTTCCGGGCACTACGCACCCACGGCTTCTCCGCAATTTTGAGTCGACTTTTGTTCAGTCTAGCATACTCTTAAGTGCGGCTATGACGGTTGCGTAGCATACCGTCCCTTGTTGGGTGTATCGATGCGTCGGGTTGCGCGCGTCGCCATGGTTTATGTCATGGTCGCGATGCTTTGCGTGTGCGCCAACGCTGCGTCGGTCAACACCGAAACAGACGGCGGCAAGCAGCCGCGTTTTCTCGTCTTCTCCGGCAGCGATACCTGGCCGCAATGGGCATTCGCTCACAGCGGCGTGTTGTGGTCGCCGGCCGGTCTTTACAACGAGGGGTTTACGCTCAAGTTGCTGCTCAATGGCGGGGTCTATCGCTATCGCTCAGCCGCGCTCAACGACGCCAAGATCCTCGCGCGCCAATCCTCCCTTGCGGCCATGCCGGGCTGGCGGTTCAAGCGTGGGGGCTTTGAGGTCACATTGTTCGCCGGCCTTGATGTGCAGAATTTCAAATTCACGCCGGACGATCCGGAATCACGCCTGCGCGGCCGCCAGATCGGCGTGCGTACCGGCTTTGAACTCTGGCACGAGCCGAGCCCGACGACCATGCTGGCTGCCGATGCCTCCATCTCCTCGATCGGCGCGGGAAACTCCGCCCGCATCGCATACGGCTGGCGCGCGTTCGACCGGTTATATCTCGGGCCCGAAGTGCAGGCCTTCACCACCGATCGTTATCACCATGGCCGCGTCGGCATTCATGCCACCGCCTTCAAGACCGCGGTGCGCGAATGGTCGGGCGCGGTCGGCTTTGCTGCCGACAACAACCATCGCTCCAGTGCCTACATCCGGATCGGCGTGCTGGCGCGGCGGTGAGCGCATGATCCCGAAAAGTGGGAACCGGTTTTCGGATCGGATCATGCGCAAGCTAAAAACTCAATCCAGCGTTCGGCGGAAGCGCGTCACGGCAACGTACATTGCAATCAGCATCAATCCAACCAGCGCCAGCGCGTCGTAGTGCAAGTCGCCGAGCGTCGATCCCTTGAGCATGATCGCGCGCACGATGCGGATATAGTGCGTGAGCGGCAGCCATTCGCTTAAGTACTGCGCCCATACCGGCATGCCGAGGAAGGGAAACACAAAGCCCGAGAGCAGCATGTTGGGCAAAAAGAACATCATCGCCATTTGCACGGCCTGCAACTGGTTCTGCGCCAGCGTCGAGAAGGTGTAGCCGATGGCAAGATTGGCAGCGACGAACAACGTGGTGAGCAGCGCAAGCAAGATCAGATTGCCGACAATCGGCACGTCGAACAACACAATGCCTGCGACCACGATCAGCGCCGCCTGGAAAAACCCGATCAGCACATAGGGCACGATCTTGCCGAGCATGATTTCAAGCGGCGTGATCGGCATCGCGAGCAGGCTCTCCATGGTTCCGCGCTCAACCTCGCGTGTCACCGAAAGCGCGGTGAAGATCAGCATGGTCAGGGTCAGGATGGTGCCCATCAGCCCCGGTACGATATTGAGCTGGCTGGAGCCCGCCGGATTGTAGCGTGCATGCGTTCGAATCTCGAACGGCAGCGGCCCGGAATCGGGAATAGCGCGATCGTTGCGCAGCGCGGTCTGCAACAAATTGTTCAATGCGCCGAGCGCCGAGCCGGACGCCACCGGATCGGTCGCGTCCGCCGCGACCAGCAATGCCGGCCGTTCGCCGCGCCGCAAGGCTCGTTCAAAACCACGCGGAATCTCGATCGCGAACAGCACCTCGCCCGATGCCAGCACGCGATCGAATTCGGCCTCGTCGCGCACTTGATGCGTGATTTTGAAATACTTGGTATTCTCGATCGCCTTGAGGATGGAACGGCCAACATCGCTCGTTTCCTGCAGCAGCACCGCGGTCGGCAGGTTGCGCGGCGCGGTATTGATGGCATAGCCGAACAGCACGAGCTGCATCAGCGGAATGGTAATGATGGTGGCGAACGTGACTCGATCGCGCCGGAGCTGCACGAATTCCTTGCGCATCATGGCGCCGACCCGGCGCCAGAAACCTCCTGTATGGAGACCGCCAAACGCACTCATTGGAAATTATCCTTCGCCCTGGCCATCAGCCCGATGAACACATCTTCGAGCGATGGGCTCAGAACGGTCCAGGTCGACTTGGGATTGTTGCGATACGGCGCGATCGCCGCTTCGAGCGCGGCGCGATCGCGGCCCGACACATGCAGACTGGCGCCGAACGGCGCCACCGTGTCCACACCGGGCCGCTTTTCCAGCACAGCGGCAAGTGCCGACAATCCCTCGCCGCTTACGGCGTAGGTCGTCAGATTCGACTCCCGAACCACGTCATCGACCGTGCCATGCGCCAGCAATTCGCCATACGCGATATAGGCGATCTCGTGACATCGCTCGGCCTCATCCATGTAATGGGTTGAAACAAGCGCCGTGAGACCTTGCGCCGCCAGCGCATGAATCTCGTTCCAGAACTCGCGCCGCGCCTTGGGATCGACGCCGGCGGTCGGCTCGTCGAGCAGCAGGAGCTGCGGGTTGGACAGCGTGCAGGCGCCGAGCGCCAGCCGCTGCTTCCAGCCGCCCGAGAGCGTGCCCGCGATTTGCTGTTCGCGGCCATCCAACCCAAGACGGGAAATCATCGCGCGCGCAGCCCCGACCGGATCGGCAATGCCATAAATGCGCGCCACGAATTCCAAATTCTCGCGCACCGACAGATCCTGATAAAGACTAAAGCGCTGGGTCATATAGCCGACCTGGCGCTTGATCTTACCGGTCTCGGTGCGGATATCGAAACCCAGGCACGTGCCGCTGCCTTCGTCGGGCGTAAGCAGCCCGCACAGCATGCGGATGGTGGTGGTCTTGCCCGAGCCATTGGGCCCGAGAAAGCCGTAGATCGTGCCGCGCTTGACCTGCATCGAAAGATTGCGCACCACCGCCCGGCCATCGAATTTCTTGGTCAGACCGGAAACATCGATCACGATATCGGGCGCCGCGTTCACCGCTTGCTCCCCAGCGTGACGCTGATCGGCTGGCCGACGCGCAAATGATCGGTCTGCTCGCTGCGCGCCTCGATCAGGAAAACCAGCTTGTTGCGTTCCTCCTGGCTATAGATCACCGGCGGCGTGAACTCGGACGTGCGCGAGATGAAGCTCACGCGTGCGGAAATATTTTCGCGGCAGCCGTCGCAGCTCACGCGCACCGTATCGGCGAGCGCGATCGTCGGCAGCAACCCCTCGGGCACAAAAAATCGCAATTTGATATTGCCGGGCGGCAGCAGCGCGAGCACCGGGCGGCCCGCCGGCACGATTTCTCCCGGCCGGAAATAGATCTGCTGGACGACTCCGTTCACCAGACTCAACACCTGGCGCCGCGCCAGCCGCGTCTGCGACGAGGCCAGCCGCGCTTCCGCCGAGCGCAAACCTGCCTCTGCATCGTCGAGCGCCTTTTGCGTGCCGGTTGCGCTTTCGCGCAGCGTCTTCGCCCGTTCGTATTCGTGCCGCGCATTGGTCACGGCCGCCTGCTGGACCGCGACATCGGCGCGCTGCAAGTCGGCGTCGACCGTAAAGAGCGGCGCGCCGGCCGCCACCTCATCGCCTTCGCGCACCGACAGCGTCTCGACCCGGCCCATCTCATAGGGGCTCACGAATATGAGATCGGCCTCAACCCAGCCCTGGAAGGTCTGAATGTTCGATCCGTTGCAGGCGGCAAGCGCAAGCGCCGCGGCCAGCGCATAAACGGCTTGGCGTGAGATCATGCCGCCCTCCCCGCGCCGAAGATGAAATCGAAATGCGCCCGCAGCAGCGCCCGCGCATCCAGCGGCTCAAAGCGCTCAAACAAAGCGTTCCACAAAATGGCCACCAGGGCCGGCGCGACCAGCAACTGCGGAAAGCGCAAGATCGTGTCGTTCGTCATTTCGCCGCGCTCGGCCGCCCGCCGCAGCAGCGTGCGCACCGCTCCAAGCGCGCGCGAAAGCACCTCGCGATAATAGAACTCGGCGAGCTTGGGAAAGCGCGGCCCCTCGCTGATGATGAGACGAATGATATCCTTGCGCCGCGTCTCGATGATTTCGCGCACGAACAGCTCGACGAACTGCTCGGCGATCGCGCGCATCGGCGCTTCAATGTTGGATACATGTTCGAGCGCGCCGACCACGGGGGAAATCTCCGAGCGCACCAGTTCCTGAAACAGCGTTTCCTTGTCGCTGAAGTAGAGATAGATCGTGCCCTTGGCGATGCCGGCGCGCCGCGCCACGTCATCGAGCCGCGCCGCCGCAAAGCCGCGCGCGGAAAATTCCTCCAGCGCCGCCGCCAGGATCGCCTCCCGCCGCGCCGTACTGCGCTTGGCACGCACGCCGCCCGCCGGATTGCGCTCGGCTGACCGTTCAACCCTACCGGCGGCTGGCACGCGCGCAACCCGCCGGTGCGCGACATCCGAGACGCGTTTAGTGCGGATACTGGTCATGCAATTCCTGTCTTCGGTAATAATGACTGACTAGTCAGTCATTATTTACGCTGAAAAGAACCCCCTGGCAAGAGGGCATGATCAGGGGCAATCATCAAATGCGATTGATGCCGAATAACCTATTCAACCGCCTTCGATTTTCGCTTTGACCGCTTGGCCCTATGCCGATCGCGTCAGGGATCACTTGACAACAATTGCGTCAAGAAATACTTGACGTACGCGTTGGAGGTTTGCCCATGCGGATGCTCAAGTTGAAACGCCGTACGCTCAAGTGCTCGTTTTGTGGAAAGGCCGACAGCCAGGTCGGTAAACTTATCGCCGGGCCTAAGGTCTATATCTGCGATGCCTGCGTCGGCGTATGTAACAAGATTCTCGAAGCAACGCCCGCGACTTTTGGTGGCTGGGAATCGATGACAAACGAGCAACTCCTTGACTCCTTGCGACCTGCGGCTGCGACAGTTGATGCGACGCGAGCGATCCTTCAAACGCAGGTGGATACGCTTCGACAGCGTGAAGTGAGTTGGGCTGCAATCGGAAACACGCTCGGTGTTTCTCGGCAGGCCGCGTGGGAACGCTTTTCCTGAACTTCTAAACAGCCTGTCGGTCCGCCCTCAGCCGCCTTCGATTTCGGCCCTGACCGCGATCAGCGCTTCCGGCGTGTCCACATCGACGAGCGCCGCATTATCGCTCACTGGCACCTCGGCCAAAGCCTCGGGATAGCGCCCGATCAGGTGACGCGCGCCAACGTCACCGTCGAGCACCATCAGCTCGGGAAAGAAGCGCCGCGACCACACCACCGGATTTCCTCGTTTGCCCGCGATGCTCGGCACCACCACCAGCGCGCCGCGTTCCGGATCGAACGCCGCGATCAACTGGTCGATCAAGCGCGCGCGCACTTGCGGCATGTCGCCCAGGCACACGATCGCGCCGTCGACTTCCGCAGGCAACGCCGCAAGCCCCACTTTCAGCGAAGTCGAAAGCCCGGCGGCATAATCCGGATTGTGCACGCACCGCACGTTGAGGCCCTTGAGCGCGGCTTCCACCCGCTCACGCTCATGCCCGGTCACCACCAGCACCGGCCGCGCGCGCGAGGCGAGCGCCTCTTCGGCCGCGATGCGGATGAGTGGCCGGCTGGCTATTTCGGCGGTGAGCTTGTTCGGCCCGCCCATGCGCGTCGAGCGGCCGGCGGCTAGAATAACGGCGGCGATCCGCTGCCCACCGGCAACTGGCTCCACTCGCGGCTGCGGCCGCGTGACGATTTCCATCAGCAGCCCGCCGACGCCCATGCCGGTGATATCCGCGCGCAACACCGGCAGGTCCGCGAGCAGCCGCATCAGCACCCAGTCGAATCCATTCTCCTTCGGCGAGCGCGCACAGCCCGGCGCGCCCAGCACCGGCAGCCCGCGCGCGCTGCCGATCAGCATGAGATTGCCCGGATCGACCGGCATGCCGAAATGCTCCACCCGTCCGCCGATCGACTCCAGCGCGGCCGGGATCACGTCGCGCCGGTCGGCAATGGCCGACGCGCCGAACACCACCACCAGCTCCGCGCCGGATTTGAGCACTTCGTCGATCGCCTTGGCGAGCGCGGCCTGCTCGTGCGGCACGCGACGCTCCGCGATGATCGATGCGCCCGCCGGCGCCAGGCGCTCCAGTGTCACTTTGAGCGTCTTCTCCACCACCTTGGCCGCGAGCCCCGGCAGCAGCGTCGAGACCACGCCGATTTTCTTGATTTTGTAGGGCGCAATCCGCACCAGCGGCTTGCTCGCCACCTCGAGCGCTACGCGCTGCGCGTCCTTGCCGACCGCGAACGGAATGATTTTTACCGTCGCGATCATCTCGCCCGCCACCACCGGCTTGAACGCCGGCAGCGTGGCGAACGTGATGGCCTCGTCGATACGGTTGAGCATGTCGATGGCGCCGCGCTCCACCACCAGCACGCCCGAACTTTCCGCAAACAGATTGGCTCGTCCGGTGAACGCGCGATCCGCACGCACGCCCTCCCCCGCAACGGCTTTGGCGATTTCGGCCGCCGCCTGGTCCTCCGACACATCGCCCGGCTCGATCCGCGCCACCATGACCTGCGCGATCCCCGCCGCCTGCAGCGCCGCGACTTCCGCGCGCCCGATCAATGTGCCTTTCTTGAGCACCAGCGCGCCCTGGCGGATGGTGTGCACGGCGGTGGCGCCGAGCGCTTCGGCCGGCGGCACGGGACCGAATTTCATCGCTCGACCTCGCGCGTGCGTATATCCTCTTTCATACCTCCCCCTGAAAGGGGGAGGTCGACGCGCGAAGCGCGTCGGGTGGGGGTCGCGATATTGCAAGATGACCCCTCCCCGGTTCGCCTTCGGCGAACCGACCCTCCCCTTTCAGGGGAGGGATAAGAAAGAGCTGCGGCAAGGCCGAACTTCATGCCTCCTCCGCCTGGTGCAGCCGCGCCGTGATCTCGGCCATGATCGACACCGCGATCTCCGACGGCGACACCGCACCGATGTCGAGCCCGATCGGCGCATGGATGCGCGCGATGTCGCGCTCGCTGATGCCCTGAGCTTTAAGCCGCTCCAGCCGGCGCGCGTGCGTCTTCTTCGAGCCGAGCGCGCCGATGTAGAAGCAGTCGCGCGCCAGCGCGTGGGTAAGCGCCGGATCGTCGATCTTCGGATCATGCGTGAGCGCGACAAAGGCGGTGAACCGGTCGATGCCGAGCAGCGGCAGCGCCTTGTCCGGCCATTCCGCGATCACTTTGACATCGGGGAAGCGCTCGACGCTGGCAAACGCGGTGCGCGGATCGACAATGGTGACGTCATAGCCGAGCAGGCGCGCGATTGGCGCCAGCGCCTGGCTGATATGCACCGCACCGGTGATCACCATCCGCGTCGCCGGCACATGCACGGTGAGAAAGACTTTGCCCTGCGCGGTTTCCGCCATGCCGCTTTTGCCCGAGCGCAGATGTTTCTCAAGTGTCTCCTTGAGCGGATCGCGCGCCGCATCGGCGACCTTCACCAGCCGCTGGTTGCCGCTCGCCACATCGGTGACGACGATGACCGCGCGCCGCGCCGCGCGTTCGGCATTGAGGGCTGCGAGTATGTCGAGTTTCACAAGTGCTTCTCCCGCAACACCAGCGTGTTCCCTCCCCCACCCGAACTCGGGTTTACCCGAGTTCGGCATTTAGATTTGTCGAAGTCGGATAAATCCGACTTCGACTGGGGGAGGGTAAGGGAGGGGGGTAAACCGCGAGCACGGAGTTCGCCGCTTACCCCCCTCCCGGCGCCTTCGGCGCCGACCTCCCCCACAAGGGGGAGGTATCAGGAGTATGCGGCACCGCCACGGAACTTACTCCACCTTCTCCACAAACACCCGAATATTGCCGCCGCAGGACAGCCCGACGTTCCAGGCGGTCTCGTCGGCGACGCCGAATTCCAGTGTCTTCGGCTTGCCGCTCGCGATCACGTCAAGCGCTTCGGTCACCACCGCGCCCTCGACGCAGCCGCCGGAAACCGAACCGAGAAAATTGCCCTGATCGTCGATCACCAGGTTCGATCCGACCGGACGCGGCGCCGAGCCCCAGGTCTCCACCACGGTCGCCAGCGCCACCCCGCGCCCGGCCTTGCGCCACTCCTCGGCGGCTTTGAGAATGTCTTCGTCGCGCGCAAGCATGCTGCACCTCCGTTTTAAACTCCCTCTCCCCGCCCGAACTTGGGTTTACCCGAGTTCGGTATTTCGATTGGCCGAAGTCGGATAAATCCGACTTCGGTCGGGGAGAGGTGAATATAGGCTACGCTACTTTCCGCAACCACGTCTTGGGATCGATCGCGCCCGCCCCGCCAGCCGACAGCGCGCGGCACAGTTCTCGCATAGAATCTAAATTGTGTATCGGCCGGAATTCGTCAACATGCGGCAACATCACTTTGATGCCGTGCGCCTTGGCCTCGAAGCCCTCGAAGCGCAGCAAGGGATTGAGCCAGACCAGCCGCCGGCAGGAACGATGCAGCCGGTCAATCTCAAAGCCCAGTCGCTCGTCGGGATCGCGCTCCAGCCCATCGCTGAAGAATAGCACGACCGCGCCCTGCGTGAGCACACGGCGTGCCCACAGTTTGTTGAACGTGTGCAATGAAGTGGCGATGCGGGTGCCGCCCGACCAATCGAGCACGCCGGCCGAGCACGCTTCAAGCGCCTCGTCGGAATCGCGTTCAGCCAGCGCACGCGTCACGTTGCTCAGCCGTGTGCCGAACAGAAACGTCGACACCTGTTTGCGCGAAGCCGTCAGCGCGTGCAGGAAATGCAGAAACATCCGCGTGTACTGGCTCATCGAGCCGGATATATCGAGCAACGCCACGATCGGCGGCGGGCGCGTGCGGTGGCCGAGATATTTCAGATCGATGATCGCGCCGCCGGCTTTCATGCTTGCGCGCAGCGTGCGGCGCAGATCGATGCGCTGGCCGTGCGGATGCGGCGTAAGCCTGCGCGTGACGCGCTCGTCGAACGGCAGCACCAGGCGTTTGATCGCGTCCTTGGCGGCCGCGGCCTCGGCTGCCGTCATCTGCGCGAAATCCTTCTTCTCCAGTACTTCGCGGTCGGAGACGGTCATGCGCGCGTCGATTTCCGTCTCGATTTTTTCGCGCTCGGTCTTTTCGCCAGCCGCGAACAGCGCATCGAGCACACGTTGCGAAGCCGCGGGCTTCGCTTGCGGCGCGGGCCCCGGCGCCTGCGGCGACATCAGCGCCAACAGCCGGTCGAGATAGCCGCGCTTGCGGAAGAAGATGCGAAACGCCTGGTCGAACAACACCGAATGCTCGCGCCGTTTGACGAACATCGCGTGCAGCGTCCAATAAAAATCCTCGCGCGTGCCGACGCCCGCCGCAGTGACCGCGGCCAGCGCATCGAGCACCGCGCCCGGCCCGACCGGAATTCCGGCCGCCCGCAGCACGCGCGCGAAGTAGAGGATGTTTTCGGCCAGCCGGCCTTCGATTCCTTTCTCACCTCCCCCGCTTGCGGGGGAGGTCGACCCGGCGAAGCCGGGGCGGGAGGGGGCTCTATGGTCGCTCATTTATCTTCATTAGCCCGAAACGGGATTTCCCCCTCCCTATTCCTCCCCCGCCGCAAGTCGGGCTTGCCCGACTTGCGCAAGATAGTTCGGAACTCGGGCAAGCCCGAGTTCCGCGGGGGAGGGAAAAAAGAAATCACTCCGCCGCGCGCAGCTCAGCCTGCACCTGATCGAGCAGCTCCTTGACCTTGCCGCCTTCGAGCCGCGCGATGTCGTCCTGGTACTTGAGCAGCACGCCCAGCGTGTCGGACACCATCGCGGGATCGAGCGCCACCGCGTCGAGCTCGACCAGCGCATTTGCCCAGTCGAGCGTCTCGGCCACACCCGGCGACTTGAACAGATCCAGCTTGCGCAGCGCCTGCACAAAGCAGACCACCTGCACCGACAGCTTGCTGCCGATGCCGGGCACCTTGGTGCGCACGATCTCGAGCTCGCGCGCAGCGTTCGGATAGCCGATCCAGTGATAGAGGCAGCGGCGCTTGAGCGCGTCGTGAATTTCGCGCGTGCGGTTCGAGGTGATCACCACAACCGGCGGATGCGCGGCCTTGATCGTGCCGAGCTCCGGGATGGTGACCTGGAAATCGGCCAGCACTTCGAGCAGATAGGCCTCAAACGCCTCGTCGCTGCGATCGAGCTCGTCGATCAACAGCACCGGCGGTCCCGCCGTGTCGGGCTCAAGCGCCTGCAATAGCGGCCGTTTGATCAGAAAGCGCTCGGAGAACACATCATGCGTGAGCCGCGCGCGATCGCCCTCGCCTTCGGCCTCCGCGATGCGGATCGCGATCATCTGCGCCGCATAGTTCCACTCATAGACCGCAGCCGCGATATCGAGGCCCTCGTAGCATTGCAGACGGATGAGCCGGCGGCCGAGCGTCGCGGCCAGCACCTTGCCGATCTCGGTCTTGCCGACACCGGCATCGCCTTCCAGGAAGATCGGCCGGCCCATCTTGAGCGCCAGAAACAGCACCGTCGCCAGCGAGCGGTCGGCGAGGTAGTCGGCCGCCGCCAGCAGTTCGAGGGTGGCTTCAATCGAGTCCGGAAGCGATCGTGGTACTGATGTCTGTTTCATAAATTGTAATCTAACCCGTCATTGCCGGGCTCGTCCCTCGGCTGTCCGGTTTATTTTTCCGACGACGCAGCGAATGCGGCTGCGCTCCCTCCCCCGCTTGCGGGGGAGGGTTGGGGAGGGGGATACGCTGGCGTATCGGATATTTCCCCCTCCCGGATCGCTTCGCGATCCGACCTCCCCCGCAAGCGGGAGAGGTGAAAACGCCCGTGGCGCGCGCGTGTCCCCATCATTAACAAAACAAAATAGCCTCACTGCCATGGTCTTTTCTTAAAACGGAAATTATTTTAACCGGACAGCCGTGGGCCATGCCCGGCCATGACGTTTACTTTTATAAAACCATGCTTTTTTCACGCCGCGGCGAGTGCCCGCCGCGCCAGCACGCCGACCAGATGCGCGCGATATTCCGCGCTGCCGTGAATGTCGCTGTTCATGCCGGCTGCCGGAACCGTCATCCCTTCGATCGACTTGGGCGAGAAGCGTTTCTTGAGCGCTTCCTCGAACGCCTTGACCCGGAACACGCCGCCCTCGCCCGCCCCCGTCACCGCCACGCGGATATCGGCGCCGCGCTTGGACACAAACACGCCGACCAGCGCGAAGCCCGATGCCGGCTGCTTGAACTTCTGATAGGCGGCTTTCTTGGCGAGCGGGAAGCTCACCTTGGTGATGATCTCGCCGGGCTCGAGCACGGTCTCGAACATGCCCTTGAAGAAATCGTCGGCGGCAATGCGCCGCTTGCTGGTGATGATAGTGGCGCCTAGGCCCAGCACGGCCGCGGGATAATCCGCATTGGGATCGTTGTGGGCAAGCGCGCCGCCAATCGTGCCGCGGTGGCGCACCGCCGGATCGCCGATCATGCCCGCGACCTCCGCCAGCACCGGCAGCGCATCCTTGACCACCTGGGAATTGGCCACATCCACATGCCGCGTCATGGCGCCGATCACGAGCGAGCGGCCTTTAAGCTCGATGCCGGAAAGACCCTCGATCTTGCCCATGTCGATGAGCGCGGGCGGACTTGCCAGCCGCAGCTTCATTACCGGGATCAGCGAATGACCGCCGGCGAGCAGCTTCGCTTCCGAATTCTTAGCGAGCAGATTGACCGCCTGCCGAACCGTCGTGGGGCGGTGATAGGTAAATGCGTACATTTTCTAGTCCTCCAAAATTCCCCTCGCTCGATCCGGTCGCCTCACCCTGAGGAGGGTCCAAAGGACCCGTCTCGAAGGGTGGCGACCGGCCCTCATCCTTCGAGACGCCGGCCAACCAAGTCGGCTATAGCCGGCTTGGCCGTCACACTACCGATCTCGGGCAAGCCCGAGATCGGCCGGCTCCTCAGGATGAGGGCTATGACCATCATTCTGCTGCCTTCTGCATTTTTACCGCTTTCCGGATTGCCGCCCATACGGTCGCTGGCGTCGCCGGCATGCTCAAATCTTCGCTGCCGATCGCGTCGGTGATGGCATTAATCACCGCCGCCGGCGCCGCGATCGCGCCCGCTTCCCCGCATCCCTTGATGCCGAGCGGGTTCGACGGACATTTCGTCATCGTCGTATCCACCTTGAGCGACGGCAGGTGCTCCGCGCGCGGCATGGTGTAGTCCATAAGCGAGCCGTTCACCAGCTGGCCCTCCGCATTGTAAATCGCGTGTTCCAGCAGCGCTTGGCCGATTCCTTGTGCGACTCCACCGTGCACCTGGCCCTCCACGATCATCGGATTGACCACGGTGCCGAAGTCATCGACCGCGGTCCAACCGGCGATCTCGGTGTTGCCGGTTTCCGGATCGATCTCGACCTCGCAGATGTGGCAGCCGGCCGGAAACGTGAAGTTGGTCGGGTCGTAGAACGCGCCCTCCTTCAATCCCGGCTCGAGCTGACTGCCGGCGAACTTGTGCGCGATATAGGCGTTGAGCGACACCTCTCCCCCCGCTACCGACTTGTCGGTGCCGGCGACCGTGAACTTGCCGTCCTTGAACACGATGTCGCTCTCGGCCGCTTCCATCATGTAGGCCGCGACCTTCTTGGCTTTGGCTTCCACTTTGTCGAGCGCCTTGACCACCGCCGACATGCCGACGGCGCCCGAGCGCGAGCCATAGGTGCCCATGCCGAACTGCACCTTGTCGGTGTCGCCATGCACGATGCTCACATTGTCGATTGGAATACCGAGCCGTTCGGCGACAAGTTGCGCAAACGTCGTCTCGTGCCCCTGGCCATGGCTGTGCGTGCCGGTGAGCACCTCGACCGAGCCGGTTGGGTTGACCCGCACCTCGGCGGATTCCCACAAACCTACGCCACAGCCGAGCGAGCCGACCGCCTGGCTCGGCGCGATTCCGCACGCCTCGATGTATGTCGAATAGCCCAGCCCGCGCAGCTTACCCGCCCGTTCGGACTCGCGCTTGCGCCTGCCGAACCCCTTGACGTCGGCAAGCTCGAGCGCCTTCTTGAGCGAGGCGTGATAGTCGCCGGCATCGTAATTCATGATCACCGGCGTCTGGTGCGGAAACGAAGTGATGAAATTCTTCTTGCGCAGCTCGGCCGGATCGATGCCCTGTTCGCGCGCACCGACCTCGATCAGGCGCTCGACCACGAAGGTGGCTTCCGGCCGCCCCGCTCCGCGATATGCGTCCACCGGCACCGTGTTGGTATAGACCGCATCGACCTCGCAATAGATCGCTGGAATATCGTACTGGCCGGAGAGCAGCGTGGCATAGAGATAGGTCGGAACCGAAGACGAGAACGTCGACATGTAGGCGCCGAGATTGGCGATGGTCTTGACCTTGATAGCAGTGACTTTGCCGCCCTCGCCGAACGCCATTTCCGCATGGGTGACGTGATCGCGGCCGTGCGCGTCGGCAATAAACGCCTCAGAGCGATCCGAAGTCCATTTCACCGGACGCCCGACGCGCCGCGCTGCCCACAGGCACACGACCTCCTCGGGATAAATGAAAATCTTCGAGCCGAACCCGCCGCCCACGTCGGGCGCGATCACGCGCAGCTTATGCTCGGGCGCCATGCCGACGAAGGCCGAGATGACCAGCCGCGCCACATGCGGGTTCTGCGTGGTGTTCCACAGCGTGAGGTTGCTGGTGCCCGCGTCATATTCCGCAATGGCGACACGCGGCTCCATCGCATTCGGCACCAGGCGGTTATTGACAATGTCGAGCCGCGTGACGTGCCTGGCCGATTTGATCGCCGTATCCGCCGCCTTGGCGTCGCCGAGGTGCCACTGATAGATGGTGTTCCTGGGCGCGACCTCATGGATCGCCGGTGCGCTCTGCGCCTTGGCGGGATCGGTCACCGCCGGCAGCGCATCGTATTCGACCTTGAGCTTCTCAGCCGCGTCCTTGCCCTGCGCCAACGTTTCGGCGATCACCACCGCGACCGGATCGCCAGCATAGCAGACCTTACTCGCGGCGATCGCCGGATGCGGCGCCATTTTCATTGGCGAGCCGTCCTTGGAATGGATCATCCAGCCGCAAATGAGATTGCCGATCTTGTCTTGCGCCAGATCCGCCCCGGTGAGCACCGCGACCACGCCCGGCATGGCGGCGGCCGCCTTGGTGTCGACGCGCTTGATTTTTGCGTGCGCATGCGGCGAGCGCAGGAACACCGCGCGCGTCTCGCCGGGCCGGCTGATGTCGTCGGTGTACTGGCCGGTGCCAGTAATGAAGCGGATGTCTTCCTTGCGACGCACCGCCGCGCCGATCCCGGTCGCACTCATGGCGGTCCTCTCCCTGAACTGATTGCGTTGCCGTCACGCATGCTTCATGGCGCGCGCGCCGGCAGCAATCGCTTTGACGATGTTGTGGTAGCCGGTGCAACGGCACAGATTGCCGTCGAGTTCATGGCGGATGGTCTTTTCGTCGAGCTCGTTGCCTTTGCGCCGGACGATATCAATCGCCGTCATCACCATGCCGGGCGTGCAGAAGCCGCATTGCAGTCCATGATTTTCGCGGAACGCTTCCTGCATGGGATGCAGCGGGCCGCTGGGCGCGGCGAGCCCCTCGATGGTGAGCACGTTGCAGCCGTCGGCCTGCAGCGCCAGTGTGGTGCAGGATTTTACCGCAATGCCGTCGAGATGAACGATACAGGCCCCGCACTGCGAGGTGTCGCAACCGACATGCGTGCCGGTCAGCCGCATATGCTCGCGCAGGAACTGCACCAGGAGAGTGCGAGTATCGACATCGGCGGTGACGGCTTTGCCGTTCACCGTCATCGCAACGGCAGGCATGAACTCCTCCTCATTATTATTCTGGAAAAACAGCCCTTATTTCACGCCGGACTGGGACGCCGGCCCTTGAAACCACACGAAACGAACCGGTTTTCGCGCAATTTCGTCCTTGGAACAAGACCAAATCTGAACGACCCGCCCGTTTTCGGTCAAGAGACGAACGGCAAGGGTCGGCCGCTACTTCACCGCCGCTGCGAATTTGACAAAGAAATCATCGGCCAGCTTCTTGGCCACCCCGTTGATCAGGCGCTGGCCGAGTTGGGCGAGCTTGCCGCCGATCTGCGCCTCCACATTGTAGCTCAGCAGCGTGCCGCCGTCCTTCTCGGTGAGCACCACCACGGCGCCGCCCTTGGCAAAACCCGCGATCCCGCCATCGCCTTCCCCGGATATCTTATATCCGTTCGGAGGATCCAGATCGGTAAGCCGCACCTTGCCTTTAAAGCGCGCCTTCACCGGCCCGATCTTGTTGGTGGCGACCGCCATGAATTCGGTATCCGAGAGCTTTTCCAGGGTCTCGCAGCCCGGGATGCACGCTTTGAGCACCTCCGTATCATTGAGCGCCGCCCACACTTTTTCGCGCGGGGCGGTCAGCAGCTGCTCGCCCGCCATGGTCATCGCCATCGATCATTCTCCGTTACCGTGGCCATACGCCTTCGTTCCGCGCATTAAGAAGCCAGTTCTTCGATTAAGCCTTTGCGCGGCGGCAGGTAAAGGGCAAATCCGCATGGCTCCCGCTCCATCGCCGGCACTTGGCGAAGCCCGGGCGCATCGCTAAGAATTCGCCATCCGGATTGCTCGCTACCCGTTTCGCAACCCAACCCAAGGCCCCCGCCATGCCCACAGTCCAAGCCGACGGCTGCCCGATCAACTACGAGGTCGAGGGCGTGCCGAACGCCCCCGTGCTCATCCTCTCCAACTCCATCGGTACCACCCTGCGCATGTGGGACGACCAGGCGCCGGTTTTCGCCAAGCAATTTCGCCTGGTGCGCTACGACCGCCGCGGCCACGGCAAGTCCGGCGCGCCCGTAGGACCCTATACGATCGAGCGCCTCGCCCGCGATGCGCTTGCCGTCGCCGACGCCGCGGGCGCCAAGAAATTCAACTGGTGCGGACTCTCGCTCGGCGGCATGGTCGGGCAATGGCTCGGCGCCAATGCGCCCGAGCGCCTCAACAAGATGGTCATCTCCAACACCAATTTCTATTACGCCGAAAAGCAGCCCTGGAACGACCGCATCAAGCTCGTAGGTGAGAAAGGCATGGCCGCACTCGCCGATCCCATGATGGAGCGCTGGTTCACATCTGAGTTCCGCGCAAGCGCGCCGGAGAAAGTCGCGCGCGTGCGCGCCATGTTCGTGGCCACGCCGGTCGAGGGCTTTGTCGGCTGCGCCCACGCCATCCGCGAAATGGATTTCCGCGAGTCGAACAAGCGCATCGGTGTACCCGCTCTGGTCATGGTGGGCGCGAAAGACATCGCCACCACGCCGGCCTTTGGCGAAGAGATGGTGAAACAGATCAAGGGATCGAAGCTCGCCACTATCCCCGACGCCGCGCACATTTCCAACGTCGAGCAGCCGAGGATTTACGCCGACACGGTGCTGAGGTTTTTGACGCAGTAATTTACAGCAATCGTAGGGTGGGCTGAGCCATAAGCGCGTTTACGCGCGTCTTTGACGCGCTATGGCGAAGCCCACCATTATTACGCAGCAAACTATTCGTAGCGACGTGGGCATGGCGCTAACGCGCCTTTGCTACGCTACGCATACTCCGCCGGCCCCGCGCGTCGGTTGATTTCATGCTCGCATCTGACGATGCAAGAGATTTTTTGGAACAGCGCAACTTTATTGCAGCGCACTTTTGCCAGTGAACTCAACTGGCTTTGCCCTTCCTTGCTTGCGGACACAAGAATGCCATCACCGTTCGGCATGATGGAGGCAATTGGACAACCATATCGGCTGTTCGCAACAGGGGAGCGTCTCGTAATGTGTGACTATAGTTTGCAACATGTAGCATCGCGACCTGCGAAGGTCGGGGACAAATTGATAACGTCGAACTTCAAGGGTTCGATGACTCACGGTTTTGCCGCGATCGGCCAACCCGACGTGGCGGTGTGTCTGCTGCCGGGAACGGAGATCGCATTCGAGAACGAAGTCAAGCAAGACGGCTTCTTCCGCTCGAAGACGATGACTGATCAGAAGACTGCGATCTTCCGTCAGCTCAATAAGGATCAACCGAGCACCTTCCACGACGCGCTCGAGTTTGCTGATGGACAGATCGTGTTGCTCGCGCGTCTCAAGGCGGGTGTGCAGGCGACGGTCCTGCAGTTGCCGGTCACAACCCGCACCGCGGAGAACGTCGAAGCGCTGCAGCGCGTGGCCTTCGTCGGCTGATCGCCTTGCTCGCTGTCGATTTTGCTATGCGTCTTTAGGTGTGGCCCGGATGGAGCGACTTGTCCGCCGTAGCTTTAGCGAAGGCGGATGTGAAATCCGGGTTCACACAGTGCGCTAGACGCCAGCCTCACGCCAAGCATCGACTCGCTGCCTGTGGCGCGCTCGCCACACTCGCAAAAATATCAACGCGCGCACCGGGGAGAACTTATCCCCGCGCGTTTGGGCGCATTTATCTTCCGCGACAGTCCTGCTCGCTATGAGGGCGCTTTCATGAGGCGTTGTGAATGCGGGGCGGGATCGCGGTGGCCGCAAAGAGGGTGCAATACGCACACCCTTTAGCGGCGGCCCAAGCCGCAACGGTCCCGGCGCGCCTACCGCGCGCCACCAGGGATCCGCTGACGGCGGCGCCCGGCGCGGTCAGATAT
>CAZNSG010000363.1:0-2309 GCA_964575715.1 uncultured Hyphomicrobiales bacterium
TGACGTCAAGCAGGACACATGACCCCATGAAGCCGTCGATGGGAGCCGCTGTCCGCCTTCACCGGATTGCTGTCCGCGATCGACCGGAATCACTGTCCGCCTTCAAATGGAATGCCTGTCCGCCATCACCGGAATCTGCAGGCATCTCCCATCTGAACTCTCACTTGTATTCTTCCGGTCTCGGACGACGTGCTGCCGAATCGCCGATAAGCTTCCACTGGTACTCATGACGTAATGCAGACGTCAGGACAATCCTGAAGCAAGTCTGCGGCGTGGCATCAGAAGAGCATCACTAACGGTTGAGATGCAGTCCGCATTCTTTCTTGTCATCTTGTTCCCACCACCAGCGGCCGGCACGCTCGGGCTCGCCGGGGCTAATTGCAGGGCAAACGCTATCGGTACTATCGCCTGCAATCTCGTGGGGGCGCGTCCACGCACCATCGGAACTTACGGCCTTGGCACGTTGCAGCCGGCGAGATCGAAGGCGTCGTGATCGCGAGGCTGCACGCAGCTTTGCTCGACCGCCGCTGGTTGATTGAGAATCTGGACCTCGACGACGTTGCCTCAAACACGATTGGGATAATCCTGGACAATGCCAACACGCTGGCCAAGAAACTAACTTCCGTTTCAATATCGGGGCAACGCAGCATACTGCTCTGCCTGCTTAAAAAGATCACCATCGCCACATCTGAATTGCGCATCGATGTTCGAACCAACGAACTGATGATGGCTTTGTCATCCTCGGAGAAGGCTCAAGGGGTGCAGTTCGGTCCACGAGGCATTGGGACTAAAGCAGCACGATCTGCAAAGAGTCAGCCCGATGAAGACGTCGTCATGTTGTCCTCGCCCGTGGTCTTCAAGCGCCGTGGCGTCGAGACCAAGATCATCCTGGAAGGAGCGTTATCACTGAAGCGCTCTCAGCCTGACCCAGCCCTGATCAAAACCATCGCCCGGGCGCACATTTGGTTCGATGATATCGTCGCGGGCCGTCTGACAATGACAGAACTTGCCGCACGCGAGGGCATGAAAGTCAGTTCAGTCGCGAGACTGCTTCCTCTTGCGTTCCTAGCACCTGATATTGTCGAAGCGATCCTCGTCGGTGACCAATCCGCAACGATCGTTGCCCGCCACTTGATCCGCTCCGACCTTCCGGTTCTCTGGAAGCAGCAGCGTACCGAGATCCTTGCATAGTTGGCTGGACGTTCAGATCTCTGACTGGCCAATTCGCCGCATCGCGCAATCCTAAACTTTAGGGCTGCCAACTGCCGCCCAGAGAATTGGCGCCTAAAATCCCCGCTACTGGTCAAAATCAGCCCGCATATCCCCGCCGGAGAACGCGCGTCATAGGCCTAACGGCCCGAATTATCGGCAATATCCGAAGTTAAACATTATGCTACCGGGTTCAGCTGAAAATGATTGGCGGTCCCAAGAGAACCGCATGATCCAAACGCGATCAATCAGTTAGCCAAAGGTTTGGGCGAAAGAGCCCCCACTGATATTCAATACGTTTCAGAATGGCCGCCCAAACCTTCCGTGATCGCAAAAAATTCCAAGGCGTATAGACGAATGCGCTGGTTATGACACTCCACCCCATCTCCATCGATGACGGAGGCGACGTCGACGATGCATTCTTGTGCGGAAGCCAGACCTGCAGTCGCAAGCGCCAATAGCAAAGCAAAGACCGATCCTTGCCGAGCCATTATCATCCGCTGATCCGCGCAGGTTCGTCGACTTCCTCGGCTTCGCCAGTCTCGCCGTGCACTTCCTCGCGAATGACCTTTTCGGTGATCTCGGAGAGATAAGCGGTAAGTGCCGTACTCAATTCCTGAAATTCCGGCCACAACACCTGCTCGCTGAAGCTCTTGGGTGCCTTGATAATGATGGTTTGGCGGTGCATCCGCCGATAACGGAATGGCCGCAGGCCGTAGCGTCGGCATAACGCCATGAACAATTGCCGAGACCAGACATCAGGTATTGAGAACCTCAACTCGATGGACTTTTCCTTGCCTGCGGTTCGTCCGAGACGCTCGCGGATACGTTCCGCGGCCGCGCCCGCAGCAGCTTTCTCTCCAGCTGTTGCCGCACCGGCAAACAGGGCTTCGATTTTCCGCAACTTGTCGCGAAGAATGTGCTCGGGCGTCATCGAGGGTCCACTGTGTGTGTACTAACAGTCTGCTGAAAAACCTGGAAATTGAAGTTTTTGGAGCCCTTTGCAGGATCGTTGGTTCTGATGTTGCCGGTAATTCTTTGATCACTCGATATGCATTCTGGATTTTAGACAGTCTCGCGCCTACGCCGCGACCAGTTTG
>CAZNSG010000364.1:0-14351 GCA_964575715.1 uncultured Hyphomicrobiales bacterium
CCGCCGTCTTCACGCCGGCCTCATGCTCGCGCAGGAGCCCAATGATCTGCTCTTCCGTGAACCTCGATTGCTTCATCGTCCGTCCCCTCTCAGGTGACGGACTCTACTCAAATCTGGAGGAAGTTCAGGGGCTCAGGTCACTGATGTTGTGCTCCGGACTCAAGCGAAGCAATAGCAAGAGCAGGCTTGAGGACACCGAGAGATGTTGCGGGCGCCAGTGCCCAGCATTGATTCCCGTGGAGTGAGGTTCCACGTTATCTCATTCGGGATAGGGATCGTATTTATGGCACCGTCGTCACACGCCGATTACGCGCCATGGGCTAAACGCCGTCACCCCGAAGGCTGCGGCCGCGAATTTCTTCAGCAGCACGGCATAGGATTTTCGATTAGATTGTAGACATGATCGAAGGTGATTTCATTGATAGGATTCTGCACCTTGAAAACACGCGGCGGTTCGTTTTTCAGGATGGCCATAATGGCGGTTTCGATCGGCGGACAGCTTGCTTTGACGCAAGGTACTTCCTTGATGACGATCGGGGTCTCGTTTGGGAAACCGAAATTCTGCCGCATCCAATAGCGAATTTGGTCGAGCGTGAGCGGCGAGATTTCCTCGAACCGACCAAATGGGTCAGACGTCGCGGAGTCGTTTTGTGATCCGGTGAAAAAGCAACCGGAAAATCCTTCCGTGATTTTTTTCTGATCGAGCTTGCGGCCGATAAAAACGAGCCTGTTCACGCGGTCCTCATCGGCTCCCCAGGCGCGTCCGGGTTTGCCCTCGAAGTCGCTATGCACTCCTTGCAACAAGAATTGCTCTGAATCGCTCCGCAGATTGAGAATTCCCTTCATCCGGAGAATGTTGTTGCCGAACTCGGCTATCAGAGTACGAAACCAAAGGCTCACCTTCATACCGTCCAAGGCGCCCTGCTCGACAATACAAACGGTGTCGATGTTCTGCAGATGATTGTGATGATGATGGTGATGATCGTGGCCGTTGTGCCCGTGACGGTGATCGTCGTCAGCGTGGGCATGATCGATTTTGCTGGCCAGATCGGTTTGTCCCAGATCGAATATAGTGGCGAGATCAATTTCAGAATTCTTGGTCCGATGGATCTTCGCCAATTTATTCAGACGGGCGATGCTCTGCTCGACCTGATCCAACTGCTCTGACGATGATAGATCGGTCTTGTTGAGGAGAATCAAGTCGGCAAACGCGATCTGCTCGCAGGCCTCGGCCGAATCTTCCAGCCGCGCAGAGATATATTTCGCATCCACGACGGTGACCACGCCGGCGAGCGTGAACTCCCTGCGAATCCGCTCGTCAGCATAGAGGGTTTGCGCCACCGGAGCAGGCTCGGCCAAACCTGTCGTTTCAATCACCACGGTGTCGAACTTGGAGCGATGCTCCATGAGCTGAAGAAAGCTGCGCAGAAGATCGCCGCGCACCGTGCAGCAGACACAGCCGTTGTTCATCTGCACGACTTCGTGGTCGGAAGTGAGAAGCAGATGATGATCGATCCCGACCTCGCCGAATTCGTTGACGATGACGGCGATGCGGTGGCCGTGCTCGGCCGTGAGGATGCGATTGAGAAGAGTGGTTTTGCCTGCGCCGAGAAATCCGGTCAGGATGATGACCGAAGCCTTCTCAGGAAGATTGTTCAATTCGATTGTCATGGCTACTAGTTAACGCCGCATGCTCTCGCCGAGTGTCATTCACGGTAATCCTCAGCTATCGCATTCTACTCCTTTCCGAGAAGAGTGAAGCGCCAAATAATCGGCCGCATTTTGATGCCCACGCCATCATCAGTTGATAATAGGCGTCTGCATGCGGCCGATCACTTTGCCGACCGGCTCGCCGTCTTTCATTTGCACGTTGCCACGAACAATCGAATAGATCGGGACGCCTTTAACCTTCCAACCGCCCCATGGTGTGGGCTTGTTTTTGCTGTGCAACTTGTTGGGGTCAATCGTCGCTTCCTTATTCATGTCCACGACGGTGATGTCGCCATCGGAGCCGACGCGGATGGCGCCCTTCTTCGGGTACATCTGCCAAACTTTTGCGGGGTTTTCGCTCGCCACTTTGACGTAGTGGTTCAGCGTCATGCGTCCCTTGTTCACCTGCGTGAGCATCAGCGGAACCGCGGTCTCAACGCCGCAAAAGCCGGAGATGCAATCCCAGATCGCGGGCTTGAGCATCTTTCCGTTTATATCGCAACCCTTCTCCTCGAGCGTGTGAGGGGAGTGATCGGTGGCAATCATGTCAATGTAACCGTTCAGCAGGCCCTCCCAAAGCGCGTCCTGATGTTCCTTGCTTCGCACGGGAGGATTCATCTTCAGCAAAGGGCCGACTTCGGCCATGTCCTTTGCCTCACGCAGCAAATAGTGCGGCTGCGTTTCGGCGGTCACTCGCAAGCCGCGCGCCTTTGCATCTTTAACCATTTGTGCGGCCTGCTTGGTGCTGGCGTGCACAATGTGAAGTTTCGTGCCAAAATTCTCTGCCAGAAATATGATGTGCGAAACCGATTCCGCTTCGCAAAGTTCCGGCCGCGACTGTTCCCAATAGATCGGATCCTTCTTTCCTTCCGCTTTCAGCTTGTTCGTCCAATAGTGCTGGATCTGCCTATTTTCAGCGTGAACGCACAATGGTACGCCTGATTTGGTGATGTTAGAGAAGACCTCGATGCACATTCCGTCATCGGGGAACGGAAGGTTGCCGATCGTTTCTCCGAAGAATATTTTATAACCAATGGCGCCCGCCTTGGCCATCGGAAGGATGTCGTTTGCATTCGTCTGGTGGACGACTCCGAGCACGGCAAAATCACAAAGCGATTTTGATTCCCCGATCCCTTTTTTCACGCCCACCTGTTCGGCATTTTCGGTTGGGGGAATTTGGTTTGGCATATCGATGATCGTCGTGATCCCTCCGCAAACCGCCGCAGTCGATCCGGTCGCGAAGTCCTCCTTGTGCGTTACTCCCGGATCTCTGAAATGGACATGCGCATCGATCAGCCCAGGGAGAATGTGCCGACCTTTCACATCGATCGTTTCTTTTCCCTCCGGAAGCGATTCGTCCGTTCCGATCGCGACGAATTTGCCATCCGAGATTGCTACGCCGCCCTTGAACGTCTCCAGCGGGGTGACGACCCAACCATTTTTCACAACCAAATCCGCCTTCATGACTTTCTCCTTGATTCTGCGCTGTCATTGGCCCTTCGCGGGCGTATCGCTAATACGTGTCAAACATTCGTTGGATTTCGTTCGCGTCTTTTGTCTTCGAGAGTGCCAGCGAGAGCAGGACACGCGCCTTCCAAGGCTGCAAATTGTCTCCTGCAATGAAGCCACGCTTCGTCAGGCCGGGGCTTCGGACGACGCGGCCCGACGCGACCCGACTGCAAAGACACATCAATACGCCTTTTTCCTTGTAGATTTTATCAAACGCAATGTCCTCCGCGGGCGTGGGTCTGCCGGCACCCGTCGCAGCGCTGACGATGGCCTTGGCTCCCGCATTTGCGGCGGCTTCGATCATGACGCCGTCGGCTCCGACATAAGACAATACAATGTCAACGCGCGGCAGCTCTTGCAGTGCACGAACGTCGAATTCGGTGTGAACGGTGTGCGGTCGTGCGGGCTGATGATAGTAGATAACCTTGCCATCCGCGTCCGCGAAACCCAGAGGCCCGAGATCGCGCGACTGAAATGCGCCCACGCGATAAGTTGAATTCTTGGTCACGTCGCGCGCACCGAAGATCGTATCATTCATGACGACCAGGCAACCATGCCCCCGAGAGTTGTGATTTGCAGCAACTCTTACGGCATTCACAACATTGAGATAGCCGTCGGCGCTGATCGCCGAAGACGGGCGCATCGAGCCAACGATCACGACCGGCTTGTCCGCCTTCAAAGTGAGATTGAGGAAATAGGCCGTTTCCTCAAGAGTATTGGTACCGTGCGTGATGACGATTCCGTCAGCCTGATTGTTGTCGAAGATCGAATGGACCTTGCGAAGCAGCTCCAACCAGTCCTTGTCGATCAAGGCGTGGCTCGGCAAGCGGCGAAACGGAATATTCTCGACGACGGCGATATTTTTCAGCTCCGGAAGACGATCAAGAAGTTCTCCGTCTTGCAATCTTTTGCCGGCTTCGATGTACCAGGCCAGGTCCAGCCGATCCGTCCCAACGGAATCGATCGTCCCTCCTGTCAAAATCAAGCCAACTCTGGGTAACATCGCCATGCTTACCTATTCCAGCAAAAGCTGCCGTCGCGTCAATCCGTTTCGGTCAGATGTTCGAGATTGGATGGACAGAGCGATTGTTGCCAGAATTTTCACTTGGCCGATCCCGCCAACCCCGCGCTTTCGATCAGCGGCTTCCATTTGGCGTTTTCCGCTGCGACGAAACTGGTGAATTCCGCCGGTGTCATTGGTTGCGCAATGAATCCATCGCGCCTGAAGCGCGCCTGCACATCGGCCGTGGCAACCGCTGCGGCAACCTCGCGGTTCAACCGATCGACGATTTCCCGCGGCAGCTTGGCCGGCCCCGACAACGAAAACCAGGTTGTGCCGACCAGTTCGGGGTAGTTGAGTTCTTTGAACGTCGGCAAATCCGGAAAGTCTGGCATCCGTTCGGACGAAGTCACAGCTACGCCGTTCAACGAATTGGCTCGGAGGAACGGCGCGGACGATGATAGTGTGAAAGTGGAAAATAGGACATGACCGGCGACAAGATCGGTCAAAGCCTGCGCCGTAGCTCTGTAAGGCACATGCTCTGATTTTACTTTTGTGCTGATAGCGATGGCCTGTCCCATAAGATGGCCGTCGGATCCAACGCCCGAAGATGCAAACTGGAACACATTGCCCGGCGTATTTGCGTAAATGATAAAATCCTTAAGCGTCTTGACATTCGTTTTGGGGTTTGCCGCGAGAACCACCGGTGCGCCGCCGATATTGGCGATATGTGTAAAGTCATTGATTGGGTGATAGGCCGCTGTCGGATTAATGACCGGCACCAGCGAAAGCGTCGAAAGGTTTGTCATTCCAATTGTATAACCGTCCGGTGGCGCGGCCAGAAACTCCTTCGTTCCAAGAATTCCGCCGCCGCCAGGACGGTTCTCAATCACGAACTGCTGCTTCAGCGATATCGAAAGATGCTGTCCGACAACGCGCGCGAGCGTGTCGCCGCTGCCACCGGCGGCAAACGGGACGACGATGCGGACCGGCCGGTTCGGCCAATCCTGGGATTGCGCCGGTATCGCACCGACGGTGAGCCAAATTCCAAACACAACACCGGCGACGACTGATCTGGTCATGGACTTGTCTCCCATCGGTTCACCTAGCTGAGCAGCAGTTATGAGTTATACATTTCCCGCCCTCATTTGAGTGTTAATTATTCTTCGTGCACGAGCGAGCATACCTGTCATGAACAACCAGAATGAGTGGAATTCGATGGGGGCTGGCGATGGGTCGGAATGCTCCAGGTTGCAAAATTCCGGATTTTGCAAAGATCGCCTCGCGCAAAAAGTCAGGGCAAATAGCACTGAAATCTGGTTCGAATTGGGCGCCGCTATTGCATAAGCCACGCTATTGACGTGCAAAATCTGAATACACATAGTGCGACGCGCGCTTGGGCTTTCCGATCTGAGCGGCCAGTAGGAACGTGATGCAACGGGCATTTATTGGTCGCTCCGTGCACCGTCTGGAGGACCAACCGCTGGTCACCGGTCGGGGACGTTTCGCGGCAGACGTCAGCTTTGCACACCAACTTCACATGCGTGTGGTTCGCTCAACGCATGCGCATGGAAAAATCCGGTCCATCGACATTGACGCGGCTCTTCGAGAGCCCAGCGTCGTCGCCGTATGGACATCGAACGACACCCGCGACATTCCACCAATCGATTTTCGGGAAGGCCGCATCGAGCAATACGAGCCGTATCGTCAGCCGATTTTAGCGACGGAATACGTTCGCTATGTCGGCGAACCGGTGGCGGCCGTGTTCGCCGAGAGCGCCTATATTGCCGAAGATGCGGCCGATCTGGTTGTCCTCGAGATCGAAGACTTGCCCGTCATTCTCGCTCCAGATCAATCACCTGCCGAATTCATGCCGGGCTTTCTCACGGAAGCGGCCGTCATCGACAAGGGATTCGGCGATGTCGAAGCGGGCTTCCGAGCCGCAAACGCTGTTATCGACCTCGAGCTGAAGATTGGCCGCCATTCCGGTGTGCCATTGGAAACGCGCGGCGCGATTGCCCGGCACGACACTGTTCGAGACATTCTCGAAATGCACGGCGCGGCGAAGGTGCCGCACAGAACCCGTGACTTGCTGGCCCGCACTCTCAATCGCAGCCCTTCGTCGGTTCATCTCATTGAGGGACACACCGGCGGAGGATTTGGAATCCGTGGAGAATTGTATCCGGAAGATGTGCTGGTCTGCCTCGCGGCGTTGCGCATTGGACGTCCGGTCAAGTGGATTGAAGACCGGCGCGAGCATTTGATTGCGGCCAATCATTCGCGAGAGCAGATTCATCGCCTGCGCGTTGCGATTGATGCGGCGGGCCGTATTCTTGCGCTGGAAGATGAATTCTTCCATGCACAAGGCGCGTATATCCGCACTCATGGATCACGCGTCGTCGATATGACGGCCGGCATGTTGCCGGGTCCTTACAAGGTACCGGCCTATCGAGCGCTCGGGCATTTTCGCCTGACAAACAAGACGCCGGCCGCGACCTATCGCGCGCCGGGGCGGTTCGAAAGCACGTTTGTGCGCGAGAGAATGATGGACGCTATCGCGCACCGACTCAAGCTTGATCCGATCGAAGTGCGCCGCGTCAATCTGATTGCGAAAAGCGAAATGCCGTTCGAGCGGCCCACCGATACGCTCGGCGAAAAGATCATTTACGATTCGGGAGACTATGCTGGCCTTCTGGACAAAACGCTTGCGGCATTGGACTGGCCTGCGCTGCAGGACAATTTGCGCAACCGGAGGTCAAAAGGCGAGGCTGTCGGGGTCGGCCTTGCGATGTTCGTCGAGAAGAGCGGAATTGGTCCGGCTGACGGCACCAAGGTAACCGTCGACACGGCCGGTGCGGTGGAGTTGATCACCGGTGGCGCGTCGCTGGGGCAGGGATTCGAAACGGCGATGGCGCAGATTTGTGCCGATGCGCTCGGCGTTGACTACAAAACGATCAAGGTCATTCACGGGCGCACGGATTTGATTGCACATGGGATCGGCGCACATTCTTCGCGCGCGTCGGTCATGACGGGGTCGGCGACACATATTGCAGCTACAAAGGTGCGGCTAAAGGCGCTGCAAGTGGCGAGTGAATTCATGCAGCTTCCGGTCCAGGAGCTTGATGTCGTGGACGGACATGTTGTCCCCAAAAGCGATCATGCCGCCTCGCCGTCTATAAGCTTGGCCGAGATCGCGCAGATGATCGCCCCTACGTCGCGCAATCGCGGCGACCATGAGCCGGGATTGACGGCCGAAGGCTGGTTTTTCACCGATCACATGGTTTTTCCTTACGGCATTCATGTGGCGGTTGTCAGGGTGGACCGCGACACGGGTGCCGTTGATGTCGAACGCTATCTGGTTGCCTACGATGTCGGCCGTGCCATAAATCCGATGATGATCGAAGGCCAAATTGCCGGGGGACTGGCGCAAGGCATCGGCGGCGCGCTGTTTGAAGAATTTACCTACGATCAGCGCGGTGAGCCGCTATCGGTCACATTTGCCGATTACGTCATGATAACGGCGAAGGAAATGCCGCCGGTCAAAATCCTCATTTGCGAGGACGCGCCGAGCCCGCGCAACCCGCTTGGTATCAAGGGTGCAGGTGAGGCCGGCACAAACGGGGTCGGGGCTGCAATCGCCGCCGCAATCGATCAGGCGATCGGCGTGCCCGGCGCAATCATCGAACTGCCGGTGACGCCTCAACGCATGAAGGCAATCCTGATGCAGAAATCATCGGTAGCGCCGCCGAGCAGTGAACGAATGCCCGGAATGACGCTCAAATGAAACCCGCTCCGTTTCACTATCACGCGCCGAAGACAATCGACGAAGCCGTCTCAATTCTGGCTGAGGTCGCACCGCACGACGGCCGTGTCTTGGCGGGAGGGCAGACGCTGGTGCCGGTCATGGCGTTTCGGGCTGCGACCTTCACGCATCGTCCCTGATTGCGGCCGTGCGATCGTAATTACCGCAAGCAATCGTAATCGGTATTTCGACCATCGTGTCCTCGCTGAATGATTTTCACCGTATGTGTTTCTTGTTGCGTCGAGAAGGGTGCTTGTTGCGATGTCGAGGGCGCGTTAGCCTTGCCTTGGGGGCGGTCGGAACGAAATTGCCGCTGACAGGAAACGGAGACCGCTATGATGTCAACTGTGATCGGCGGCGCCATGCTGCCACATGCGCCTCAATTTTTCACGATGCCGGAAACCGAGGATAAGCAGAATGTCGAGCACGTCCGTGCAGTCGCAGCCGATATTGGCGCGAAGTTGAAGGCGCTTAAGCCCGACCTTTGGATCATTTTCTCCAACGACCATGCAGAACAGTTCTTCCACAATGTCTGCCCGGCATTCACTATTCATGTGGGCGGCGAGGCGAACGGTGAATTCGCCGGACGTAAGTTTCATTGGAAGATCCCGAGCGAAATCGGTTTTGAAATCGTGCGGCAGCTTTACCGGCAGGGATTTGATCCTGCCTTCACCAGCACCGCCAAGATTGACTACGCCATCGGCATCCCGCTGACCCATATCGGGCTCACCGATCCTGTGCTGCCAATTTTCGTCAACGCCTATCTGCCGCCGCAGCCGACCATGGAACGCTGCTATGCGTTCGGTCAGGCGGTGGCACGCACCGTCACGCAGCTCGGCTTAAAAACCGTCATCCTGTCGAGCGGCGGTATGTCGCATTTCCCAGGCACAGACCGCTATTCAAATCCAGAGCTTGATTGGGACAAACGCGTGCTGGAACAGCTCGCCGCGGGAAAGCTGAAGTCATTGATTGGCTATGACGAGGCTGAACTCGACGACAAAGGCAACATCGAATTGCGCTGCTGGGCCTGCGCTGCCGGCGCACTCGGGGAGCGTAAACCCGATATTGTGTCATTTGATCCGAGTTGGCATCACAATTACGCCTCGCTCGGCTGGATCGGCAGCGCAGTAAGCGATCATACCGCGCACTATCCCTCGATCAGACCGGAGCTGGTGGAGCTGACCGCAGCGTTACATAGTCTCGCGCATGATGCAAAAATGCGTGCGCAATTTATCGCCGATGCGCCGGGATACGCCGACCGGTTCGGTTTGCCGCCGGATCAGCGCGAGGCATTGATCAAGCTTGACCTGCCGGCCATTGTAAAGATGGGGGCGCATCCACTCGTGCCGTTTCTGGCGCAGCTCCAATTGCAGCGGATGCGCGCGCAGCGCTGACCTTTCACGACTTTGTCTGCCGCTAGAATCCTTTTGGCAATTCGCGCTCAAATTTCTTCCGGATACGGTCGTCGAGGGCTGCGCTCGAACGGGCAACGATGGGAAAGGTCTTTTTGCGCTTGAACGGGATGCAAGCATCGATCACCACGCGCGAATTCCGCCGGTCGGTGTCGCCGTCGTAGCACATGGGGTCGAGGCCCGAGCTCCAGCCACCGTGGATGATGTCGACCTGCTCGCGTGGATCGCAACGCGTGCACATCGCCCAGATCACGTCGTTGAAATTGGTCGGATCAATGTCGTCGTCAACGACGATCGTCCAGCGATTGCAATAAGCACCGGCGTGACAATGCGATGCAACCATACCGGCCTGCTTCGCGTGTCCGCCATACAGCTGTTTGATTGAGATTGTCAGCATGAACCGGCTGCCACCGGCTTCATGTGCCCATACGCCCTTGACCTCAGGAATACCTGCGGCCTCAAGCTGATTCCACACCGCACCACAACGATAGGTTCCTAAATAGAAGGTGTTGTCATTCGGTGGCACGCCTGGAATTGCACCCAGAAGAATGGGATCGTTCCGGTGCATCATGGTGTCGATGCGGATCGCCGGTTCGGGTCGGCTCCCGCCGGCGTAGTACCCTGTCCATTCGCCGAGTGGCCCTTCTTGAACGTTATCGTCGGGATGAATCATGCCTTCGAATGCAATTTCAGCATTGGACGGCACCGGCAATCCGGTCTTCGGCATATTGATGACTTCAATCGGCTCCCCGAGAATGCCGCCGGCAGCTTCCAATTCATTTTTGCCGTAGGGTATTTCCAACCCACCGAGCATAAAAAGGGCTGGATGAAGGCCGACGATCACGGCGACGGGACAGGGTTTACCGCGGTCGTGGTACTTGCCCATGATGATGCGGCCATGCTTACCCGGCGACATCATCACACTCGCTGTCTTTGGACCTTGGGTCTGTATCCGGTAAGTGCCGTAATTGATCCAGCCGGAGTCGGGATCTTTCATCACAACCAGACAGGCGGTGCCAATGAAGTGGCCGCCGTCGTGTTCGTGCCAGATCGGCGTCGGAATCTTTTCGAGGTTAATCTTGTCGCCTTCCAGCACGTTTTCAAGGAGCGGGCCGCCGTTGACGGCCTTTGGTTCGTGCGAAGGCGCCTTCTTCATGTAATTACGCCACCATTGGATCAGCTCCATTTCGGACGAATGGGCTGGAATTCCAAGCGCAATGTTGATGCGCGGTATGGAAGTCAGGATGTTGGCAAGTACCCGGTGGCCTTTCGGGAATCCGGGGACTTCATCGAACATCACCGCTGGGTTCCCCATTTGGCGCTGATAGATGTCGACGATGCCGCCGATTTCTTCTTTCGGTTCAGCTCCATTGATGAATTTCAACTCACCCGCCGCCTTGACCCCTTCTATCCAATCCCGCAGATCTTTGTTCGCCATTGCTTGTCCTCGATCTTTTTGGGCCAAAGTAAACTTCGACGCTGAGTGTGCGTGGCCCAAATGCCTGCCGCGCTCCAAATCAATTTGATTGAAGTCCTACTGCCTTTACCAGCCTGGCGTTCACGTCGATTTCCCTCTTGAACTGCTCTTCAAACGCCCGCGCGGTTATTGGCGTCGGAGATCCCCCGGTGTTCTTGAGCCGATCGCGCACACTCGGCGTTTCCAGTGCCTTGATAATCTCCTGATTCAGACGATCCACGATCGGGCGCGGAGTTGCGGAGGGGGCGAACACGCCAACCCAGAATTCATAATCGGAATTGGCGAAACCTGCCTCGGTTGTCGTCGGTACGTCCGGCAGCGAAATTCCACGCTTCGCACTTGCCACCGCCAGCGCCTGAAGCTTTCCGTCTGCGATCAGGGACATCGCGGGCGCCGCGGGAGACATATAGAAATCAAGGCGTCCCGCCATCACTTCAGTGAGCACCTCGGGCGCGCCCTTGAAGGGTACATAAAGGCCCTCGAAGCCTGCGGCCAGCCGGAATCGTTCCGCAGCGAGATGTGTAGCGTCGCCTCGTCCGCCCGACCCATATGTAATTGAGCCCGGCTTTGCTTTTGCGGCGGCGACGAAGTCGTGAACCGACTTGTATCCCTTGGCGGGTGAGACGACCATCACAAGCGGGACGTTCGCGAGCGAGCCCACGGCGGTCAGATCGTTCTGTACGCTAAAGGGAAGGTTTGCCATCGTCGATGGCACGACAGCGAGTGCGGATCCCGCGACCAGGATCGTGTAACCGTCGGGATCGGATTTCGCGACAGCGCCGGCGCCGAGCGTTTGCGATGCACCCGACCGGTTTTCAATCACGACGGTCTGGCCGATCTGTTTGGAGACCTGGTCAAAAACCAAACGCGCCACAATGTCGATGGCGCTGCCGGCCGTAAGCGGAACGATCACGCGAATAGGCTGCTTCGTCGGCCATGCCTGGGCATGCGACGACGAGGGAGCCGCGACGAGCAAGCCCGCAAGAAAGCCTGCAATTACGGTCAGAGTGAAATGCCGTCGAGTGTTCACGTCTCACCTCCAAGAATTCACCAACCTATCGAACGAGCTCGATAATCTAGAATGCGCGCAATTACAAAACTAAGCTAGCGCCATCGTTGCATCAATTTGCCCCATGCGCTCTACGTTTCCGTGCGGCAAGTTTCACCGCTTCGATGATCTCGGGATATGCCGCGCACCGGCACAGATTGCCGGTCAAGTAGTGTGCGATCTGATCGTCGGTTGGTTCCGGATGTTCGTCAAGCAATTGCGACGCCATGATGATGAATCCGGACGTACAGTACCCGCATTGGAACGCGCCCATCTCGATGAACGCCTCTTGCACTGGGCTTAGTTGGTTTGAAGCGTCAAATCCCTCGATCGTGGCCACGTCTGCGCCATCGATGAATGACGCGAGATAAAGGCAGCCGGAAACCGCGCTACCGTTTACGAGCACAGTGCAGCAGCCGCATAACCCTTGGCCGCAAGACTCGCGCGCACCCGTAAGACCAAATTGCACCTGCAGAAGTTCAATGAGGTTATGGTGCGGTTCCGCGTATGCAGTGACGGGAGCACCATTGAGAGTAAAATTTATGGCGCGCTGCACACTCATGTTACGCCTCCTCCAGCGGGCGCCCGGCTTTCGCACGCAGCGCGCGATAAACCGCCTCGGAATTGAGTGGCAGGTCCATCAGGCGAATGCCAACCGCGTCATCGATCGCATTGCCGATCGCCGGCGACACGCAGAAAGTCGCAACTTCGCCAACGCCTTTGGCGCCGAACGGGCCGTTATGCTGGACATTGTCGACCGTGAGATTTTCCATCGTTCTGGGCAAGTCGCGGATCCCTGGAATCTTGTAATCCGCCAACGAGGCGTTGGTGACTTGGCCGCCATCGATATGCATCTTTTCGAACATCGTGAATCCAACATGCATCAAGGCCGCCCCGGAGATTTGCGTCTCGACGATTTTTGGATTGATTGCCTTGCCGCAGTCTATGACGTTGATCAGCTTGGCAATTTTCACGTGGCCGGTTTCCGTATCGACCTCGACTTCGGCGCCGACAGCGGAGGCCATCCAAAACGGCGTTACATTCGGCGAAAGGCCAGTTTCAGGATTCGGCGACACATAGTCGGGCTTGTAAATTCCTGAGCCGATTACATTGCCGGCCTGCATGCCGTAACGTTTCTTGAAAAGATCGGCGACCGGAATGTTGGAGCCCTCGGGTTCGCCCACGTCACGTGCAAGCTGGTTGATTTTTTCCCGCGCATCCTCCGCCGCAAGCCGCACCGAATGACCCATGTGAAACGTCGATCGCGAACCGAGCGTGCCCATATCGTAAGGCGTAACATCGGTGTCGCACGGCGCGATCCGCACCGACTCCGCCGGAATGTTGAGTACCTCGCCGACAATCTGTGCCATGACGGTGTTTGAACCTTGGCCCATATCGATGGTGCTACAATAGAGGGCAACAGAACCATCGGCGGACACGTTGACAATCGCGACTGAAGTGGTCGGCGTGGTCACAGCTTTGATGGCGATGGCAAAGCCGCGGCCGCGACGAATGACGCCGGTGCCCTTGTCGAGCGGTTGCGACCAGTTCATGCGATTGAGCACGAGGTCCATGACCTTTTCGACCGCAGCGTCCTTGAGTACCTGGCTGGTCGTATGTTGGCCGCCGTCCCGCATGATGTTCTTGCGCCGAAACTCGACCGGATCGAGCTTGAGCGCGCGTGCGATCATGTCGGTGTGGCTCTCGTATGCCCACACCAATTGCGGCACGCCAAATCCGCGCAGTGCACCGGCCGGCGTTACATTGGTGTAGAGCGCAAGCGAATCGATCGAGACGTTATCGATGTCGTATGGACCAGCTGCAGTGAGACCGGATTTCTGCGTAACGCGCGGGCCGATGTCCGCATAGGCACCTCCGTTCCAAAGGACTTCGCACTTGCGCGCGACGATCTTGCCGTCCTTGTCAACACCGGTGTTAATTCGGAAGGTGCATGGATGCCTGGTGATTTGATAGAACATTTCCTCCATGGTCAGCGCTACCTTCACAGGCTTACGCGCGATCATGGAGAGCGCGAGGGCGAGCGCTTCAAGCTTGATGTAGAGCTTCGAGCCATAGCCGCTGCCGAGATACGGCACCTTGATGCGGACTCGATTTTCCGGCCAGCCGAGCAGACGAGCAATTTCAGTACGCACGAACGATGGGCCTTGCGAGGCCGTGTAAAGCGTGACGCCGGTGTCCTTGTAGTCGGCGATTGTCGCGTGCGGCTCGAATGATAGGTGGAGGACTTTCTGGGTGCGAAATTCGTGCTCGAATTTGTGGACGGCGCTTGCGTAGGCGGTGTCGAAATCACCGCGGCGAAGCTTATAGCTTAGCGCGAGATTGGTGTTCTTAACACCTTTGAGGTGCTTTAGATCGGCGAAGGTTGCGGCTGG
>CAZNSG010000365.1:0-31074 GCA_964575715.1 uncultured Hyphomicrobiales bacterium
AGCCGGTGCTCGGGATATACATCACCCCGTTCATGACCGCGCGCATGTCCGTTCGCCGCTTGCCGCCGCCCGGCTTCGCGGGCGGACTGAACGGTTCGACACGCGTCCACTCGTCATCCGTCAGGTCGCTCGGGTATCTCAGGTGATCACGATTGTATTTCGCGCGGTTCTCATGCGTCCACATCGGCGGTCCCTCCTCGAATCAGGCCGCCTCCCTTGAATCACAAACGATTCAAAGGATTCAACAAGTTTTAGGACGGACACTTAGCAGGCTCTATACCAATCGCGGCCTTGCGTATAACAACAAAAATAACCACGACCGCGCCATTGCCGACTACGACCAAGCGATCCGGCTTGACCCGGAATTAGCCAACGCCTTTATCAACCGCGGCGTCGCTTATACAAGCAAGGGTCAGTACGACCGCGCCATCGCCGACTACGACCAGGCGATACGGCTCGATCCTGAAGACCCCATCGGCTTCTATATCCGCTGCTACACACGCGCCCTTGCCGGGCAATTGTCGCAGGCGCTCTCCGATTGCAACGAGGCCCTGCGGTTGCGACCCAATGATGCCGGTGCGCTCGATACTCGCGGATTCACATACCTGAAATGGGGCTGCTCGATGACGCCATCAGGGATTACAATGCTGCGCTTAAGCTCGATCCGAAAAACGCAGGTTCGCTCTACGGCCGCGGCCTCGCCAAGCAAAAGAAGGGCAACACAGAGGCGGGCAACGCGGACATCGCGGCGGCAAAGGCGATCCAGGCAGACATTGCCGAGGAGTACGCGCGCTACGGCGTGACCCTCGCCTCTGTCGTCGCCCGTGCTGTTTCGCCACCGCCGACGGTCGCCGAAACCTTGTGCAAGTCTTCTTGGTTCGGCTTCTGCACCAACCGCTATACCCTGGCAGAGCAGGAAAAGATCGACGCCGACAAGCAACGGGAACGGCATCGCGCCGAGGTTTGTGCCAACCACGTCGCTTGGAAAGCCAAGATCAAAGCAGAACGCGGTGCTGGAATCTTGGCTTATGTAATCGAGACGAACGCCCAGGTGCGAAAATTAGAAGCACTCTGCGGGAAAGGTTAACACGATGGAAGGTAGCATGAACGGCGTGTGTGGGCGCGTCACTTTTTTTCTTGTTACCGTTCCACCGCATCAGACCAGGGCATTGCCAGCGCCCGCGCGATCTCGATCTGGTGTCGCGGCGCGATGTCCCGTCCGAGTAGCACGACAATAACCCCTAACCTGCTCCAAATATCCGCCGCGAGTCATGTCGCGGACTCGCACAGCGGTCCAGCCAAGCTCTGCCATTAGTTTTGCCAGAAGCCGGTAGGCGCCCGCCCGCCGGTCGCATTGTGGAATCTCAAGTATGTCCAGGAGCGTTTGCGTGCTCACACGGGAAATTCCACCATAATCCACTTTGCCCCGCACGCGCTCCAAGCGCAGCTTCCACGGATGCTCGGCGTTCCGTGCGGCTATTTCGGCCTGTGCAATTTTCAATTTAGTTAGCAACGACACCGTCTACTCCCGGACCATTTTTTGACGCGCTCAACCCTGTCGCCGTGCCGCCGTGCAATCCGACGGTTTTCATTACCAATACGAATGCCAGACCAGATTAGCGGGCGGGTTTGGATAGCATGCCTCGGCGAGTAGCGCGGCCGAAGTAGGGTCGGGGCACAGCACGGGCATATTCTCCATCGTGAGAACACGCGCATCAGGATCGGCGTTGTCCGGAAAACAAAGTTCAACAGTACACCCGGCACCGTGCTTTTGTACCCACAGGTAATTGTCGCCGACCCTACAGGAATAGCACTCGGCCCACTTAAATCCGTCCCACTGCCGATGATATGGCTGCTTGGTCATATCTGGCGCAGCTTTCAAAACTTGGGCGATAAATTCATCGGTGAGAAGTGCGAAGTTGCTTGCCCACCGGACATACCGCTCACCAAAGGGGTTGAGCGCGGACCGCGTTATGATTTCCTTGACACCTCGCGGCAGCTCACCCTGCCAGGGAGTTTGTGCTGGTGAATGGGGTCGGCTCGTAGCTGGTGCGAAGCGGATGATACGGGTTACTTCCTCATTTTGGTTTGCAGCGTTGCTTTGCATGACTGTCCCCCTGAGTTTCAAATTGTGGAATCGTAAACCTCAAACGCTGGCCCAACGGCGCAGGGTTCGTTAAATTTGTCTTACACTTGGCGAGTAAAGATTTTATTAAGACCTGTGGCAGCGGACCGTCGAAGGTTTGGGCGAAGCAAAATTTGCGACCTTGCCGTCTTTAAAGATGTGGCCCGCGGCCAACCCGGTCTTTGCGTTTTTTCTGCTGTCGATCTGTCTCAACGTGGTTCGGCTTAACCGCTTCAATCTCTATCGTTTACTCGCGGCACCTTGTGACCTTGTTTTGCAGAAGCGCCGGGAAGCCGGGAAGCTCGGGAAGGTTTCTGCCGTTATGTGCTGATCAATGACTGACATCTTTTTATTTTTTGATCCTTATGTAAGAACTAAATACTTCCCGTAATTCCCGTACTTCCCGGGCCGCTGCCCCTGCTACGTCCGCCGGACCGTGATATCGTTGGCGTTCGTTGCGGGGTTGTGCTGCGTTTCCAACATGAATCCTCCGATGCGAGCCCCTTTGACCCGGCGTGCCCAATAGCCGAAGACCTTTGCGTTCGCATCTCGACTGCCGAGCACATCCTCAAGTGCCTCTTGCAACGCCTGCTCCGTCGGTGTCGGGGCGGGGGCCGCCAGCGACGAACGCTTATGATCCGTCACTCGTTTATGCACAGCGATGGGGTCGGCGGCTTTGAACGGCATCGTGCCGAAGTGCTGATGCAGGGCGGCCAACAAAGACGCATCACCCTGACGCCGCGGGTCCTCCGCCTTGTTCCGGCGGAAAGCCTCGCTGACATCGTAACCAGTCAGCCAATAGACGAGATCTCGGACTTTGCGCGACCAATCGTCGAACGACCCTACAGCGGGTAACCCTTGCGACGGCATACCCGCCAACCGGAACGCCCGCATCGCGATAAATGCGGCCAGCAGGAAGGTTGTTCGGCGGCGCTGCATCAACTCGGCGGGGTTGAATCCATAGCGATCCCGCTCGGGGTCCGCCGAGCGCGGCAGGATGTCAAGAGGGAGAGCCCTCCTGGCCATGTCGCCGGTAATGATTGGATTGTTGCCTGTCAGCGTGATGAGCGAGCGGTTGCGCACCTTGACCGTTTCGCTGAGGCCAAGCGGACGGATATTCGCGCCCCCTTCCGTGAGGATGGCTTCGAGAAGGTCGCCTTTAATCTGCATCCCGTTGGCGTTGTCGATGCTAAGTGCGGCAGGTGCCTGTAGGAGCAGTGCGCCAAGTCGTTTCTCGAACTCCTCACCGCTTCCGCCCCAGGTGACCACGACGGGCGCGGTGTCAAATGCCAGTCGCACCAAGCTGCGCACGATCAAGCCCTTACCGGTAGCAGGCATCGAGCTGCGCACGACAAACATCGGGGCAACGGACAGAAATGGTCGTTCAATCGCGGTGAAAATAGCGGCAAGCAGCAGCGCCTGCCCCGCAGCAAGATCGTCGAACTGATATTTTGAAAAGGGAAACAACAGCACTTCCGCCGCCCTTTGGGCATCATCGCGCGAGGGATTCAGCGGAACGTCGAAAATGGGTGACTTATCGTGGAAAAGTCCCGTTTCGGGGTCATAGCCCAAAACGAAGTGAATTTCGCCGAGGTCGTCGATTCGTGGCACCCGAACAATGCCTCGCAGGGGCGGCGCTCCGTATTGGCCTCGCATCTGCGTCAGATAATCGGCGACGAAGCCGCGTGGCGGATGAGTGCGCACGACGCGATTTGCGCTCTTGCCTCCGGCGCGCTGTTTCCATTCCAATTGTTCGGCACGCTGCATGATGTCTGCTGGCGTGGCCAGCGTCGTGCCGGGCAAATCGCCCTCCCACCGCGTTTCCGGGGGCAATGCGTCTTTATCCGGGACACGTAGGATCACCAGCGGGCCGGTCGGATCGCCCAACGTGAACGTCCGCGGATCGGCGGCCACTACACAATCCAGCAGCTTTCGGCATTTCTCTTCGTTGCCGGGTACGAACAGCGCAACGGCAGGCGCGCAGCCATCAACAATTTTAGCGCACTCGGCGGCTGCCTCGATAAGGCCAGTTTCAATCATGCCACCCTCCTGCCTTCGCGCACGCTCGACTTTTCTCCTGCGCTGTTGTCACCGTGTCTGTGATGCTCTTGCGCGCGAAGCCACGCCAGCAAGCTGGATCGCCTAAAATAATTGCGGCGCCCGAGCTTCGTTATTGGTGGTCCTTCGCCCAATCTCCGCCAGCGATCCAGCGTTCGCTCGCAGATTTTCAACTCGGCTGCGGCTTCATCCTGAGTAAGGAATTCGGCCAAGAGGTTTTCGGTGGTACTCATGACGCGGCTCCCCCGTGCGAAGTTGGCCCGAGCGCCACAGTTGATAACTCATCAGGCTGGACCTCATCAGCGCGGGATGACATCCACAAGTCGAGATCGGAAATCCGGTATCGGACAAAGTCGTTTTTGCCGTGGTAGCGCGGCCCCCTTCGTTGTGATCGCCAATTCAGCATCACTCCGGGAGTAGAGCCGAGATAAGCCGCAGCATGTGCCGTGGGAATGAATACCGATGGAGGTAAGCCGGCGATCTCTGCCAGCAGTTCCTCGCGCGATTTCTCGGACGCGCGGTCTCGGATGGATTTGGCTGGCATGTTGGCTCTCCTGAATCGATTAGGCCAACAGACCAATTACACCCATTCGCCCTAAACGAAGGGGGGCGGGAAATCGCACCTGTTTGCTGGTGAGGGCGGGGAAGATCGCCCCGGCTGAACTTTAGGGAGCGACCGATTTCAGTCGTCGTCGGAGCTTGTTAAGGCGCTGTCGCCGCGCCGCCAGTTCGACTTTCTGCGCCCTCTTCATGGCTGGGGACATCATCCCGTACTGATGTTGCGCTGCTTGCTTGCCTGGCAGTTTAAGGTCCTGGGGGAGAGCCATACCGGAGACATCGGCAACCTCGCGGGCCAAACGGAAGAAGAAGCTCTCGCCGCCACCATTGTCATACTTCTTCCGCCACCGTTTCGCAGGTAGGCCGGCCCGTTCCAAGGCACGCCCGACATCAGACAGAAAAATCTGTTGCGCTAACGCCTTATCTGACACGCCGCGCTTGCCGGCTTTAACGCCGCCACGAGCGAAGCGAATTGAGTCCACCAAGTTCGCAACGAGTTGTTCGCGGGTTTCGCTAGACAGCACGGCCAGTTCGTCAAAATCGACTAAAGCAAATCGGACGAGATCAAGGTCGTCGACTGCATTGCGGTCCTTAGGATTGATGACCGGTACGTCATAGATGGCGAGCCGGGTACGCCAACGTTTACGGGGCATCGCAGACCATCCCAAGAATGGGTTCATTGGGCTTATCGACGCTCATGATTGCGCCCTCGCACGGTGCTCGCCGATCATCGCGACGCTAGACGGTATTGGGTTCAAAATGCGCTCAATCATCGCCGCGAGTTTTTCGAGTGCATCTTGCTTTTCGTCCGCGTAGGAGTGGCGATCATAAGTTCCCTCAACACCGGCAATGACGTGCCCGAGCACGCGCTCCGAAATATCCGGGCGCACGCCAGCACGAACCATCAACGTTTTCGCAGATCGTCGCAAATCATGGAGGGTCCAGTTCGGGATTGGCTCAACCTTCGCCCCTTTCTTTGCCTGCTTCTTCATGGCCGCGAGTACGGCCTTATCCAGCTTAGCCTTGCCCTTGCCGAAGCCTGTGAATGGCGTCTTGGCACGCGACGCAAACACGTAATCGCAATCTTCGATCTTCGGCTGCGCCTCAATGACAGCAAGCGCGGCCTTTGATAACGGAACGAAATTCGGCCGCTTCGTCTTGTAACGTTCGGCGGGGATCGTCCAAATCCCGTCCTTGCCCATCTCTTTGCGGCTTAAGTGCGCAACTTCATCGCGCCGCTGCGCTGTCAGGAATAGGGCTCTTGCCATGGCCCCGAACGTTCCGGATTCGCCGAGCACCGGCCAAATAATACGGATTTCCTCATCAGATAGAACGCGGGTACGTGCACGATCTTTTGGGTTTGCTCTCGGCTCAACGCGCACGAAGGCGGCCATGAGATTGAATTGGTCGTCTCGTTCAGCATACCAACTCAGTGCCTTTCGAAGATACGCGCGGGTCCTATCGGCCATGACAGGCCCAGCTTCATTCTCGATGAGGTCCAACATTTCAGCTATGTGAGAGCGACGTATCTCATAAACGCCGAGCTTGCCTATGCGCGGCTTCACTAGCCGATTAAACGCACTCTCAATGTGATCGGCACTCCGCAACGGCCTCTCCTTGCTGCGAACATACCGGGCTACGAAATCATCGAGAATATTGGAGACGGTCCTAATTGCAGGTGGCTGCGCTCGATCCGCGAGCGGGTTCTCGCCGCGATCAACACGTTGGCGTAGGTCGCGAGCTTCGCGAACCGCTTTTAGTGCGGACCAATCCGGCCATGCGCCGATGGTGAATCGATGCTCGCGACCGCGTAGGCGATAGTTGAGCACGAAGGCCCGCGCACCCGCAGCGGTCACACGAACACCAAAGCCCCTCGGTGCCTTCGCCCCTTGGATTGTGGCACCCGCGAAATAGGTGATCAAATTGCCCGTGGTTGGGACCGGCAAGCGTTTGATTGTCTCTTCACTCAGCTTCTCGGGCTTCATCGCACCCCCGTGTCCGCACTGTGTCCGCACTATCAGTTGACGTGAATGTCGGTGGGTATGCGCTCAATGTCACGTGGTGTCAACGAATATGCTTGATATAATTAACGTTTATGTGCGGACACGGACAACTCCTCGCAGCATCAGGACTTTAGCGAAGTGGGTGTGCGTGACTTTTAATCACGGGGTCGTTGGTTCGAAACCAACCGGGCTCACCAGCATAACTTGTGTTTCGTTCATTTATCTCAACCGACATTTTAAAACGAAATCAATGCGTTCGGGTGATTCCGGTACGCGAAAAAGCCGCCGCGGCAGAGGGACGGAGCCTTAGCCAAGGGCCATTAGGTTTTCGGCAACCATTGGGCTTCAGCATGCGGAATCGGTGGGCGGATTACACAATCACGACATGACAATTCCCGGATTCATCTCAGGACTTGATGGGCGTCTGCGGCTGTTTGGCCTCGACGAGCGGGCCAAAGAAATTTTGATAGAAATTTGGCCAATCATCGCCCCCCATCTAAACGAAGCGGTCGACGAAATTCTCACGGCCACCGGGAACATGCCGCTGGTCTCGCAGATTGTCTCCCAGCATCGAGATTCCATCAAGAAACTTGAAGCGGCGCATTTCGAGGCCCTGTTGAACGGAAACCTCGATCAGCGCTACCTCGCTTCATGCCGCAACACCGTGGAGAAGGAAGCCGCCATAGGGTTCGATGGCCGCATGCGAAGCTCATCCGGAAACTTTGTGCTGCGCGCCGCGATCAGGGCGCTCGCAAAACGGCACCGGTTCTCGCCGGCCAAGCTCGCCGAACACGCCATGGTGATTTCGCGGGTGATTGCATTTGACGTTTCAAATGCTCTGACATTGCATCGGGAATCTTCCGAAGCACAGACGCAAGCGCGGCGGGTAACGATCGATGCGTCGATTGCGGATTTTTCCGGCGCCATCAGCGGCGTGATCGATGCCATCAAGAATGCGTCCAAATCGCTCACCAGCTCATGCGCAACCATGAAAGGCGTCGCCAACGATACGCTGAGCCGGATGGCATCGGTCTCCAGCGCGGCGGCGGAAACCAGGCATCGCGTTGAAGTCGTGGAGACGGCGACCGAACATCTCTCCGGATTGATCGAGCACATCGCCCAGCAGGCGAGTCGCAGCCTGACCATGGCGCGCTCCGCCGTGGACGACGCGGAGCGCATGCACCAGGCCATCAATTCGCTCAACGATACCGCCAAGCGCATCGGCTCGGTGATCGGCCTGATTTCCGCGATCGCGTCGCAAACCAATCTGCTGGCGCTCAATGCGACCATCGAGGCGGCGCGCGCCGGCGAGGCGGGTCGCGGTTTTGCGGTGGTTGCCTCGGAAGTGAAGGCGCTTGCCAATCAGACCACGCGCGCCACCGACGATATTTCGCAGCAGGTCGCGGCCATCCAGGATGCCACCAAGAAAGCGGTCGATGAAATCGCCTCGATCGCGCGGGTGATCAACGAGCTGACTTCGATTACCACCATCATCGCGTCGGCGGTGGACGAACAAGGCTCGGTTACGCGCGAGATCGCCGGAAGCATGCACACCGCGGCCAGCAACACGGCACGGGCATCGGTCGAGATCAGTTCGGTCGAACACTCCGCCGGCCAGAGCGCGGCTGCCGTGGACGAAATCGGGGCGTGGACCGATCGTCTCTCGGCGGGCGCCAATGATTTGGAAACGCAGGTGGCCAAGTTTTTCGGTCGCGTGCGCGCAGCTTGAACCACTAAGCAAGCAGCCTATTTCTTCTTGCGCCAACTAAATCGGAAGACCCCGACGGCAATCAAAGCAAGCGAAATCACCAGGTACCGCATGATCGAAGTGTCGGAATGGAGCTGGCCAAACAATCCGATAATCCAGAGAGCTGAAAACAACGCAAGCACGACCACCATACCGACACTCATAACCCCTACCCTTCCACGCTACCGACGCCGACTGCAGCTTAACACTACAGAACCCAAAGCTATGCCATTTTTTTCGTCCTGGTCCGAACCCGCATCGCGGTCGATTTAGCGTCCTCACTCTTTCAATACAGCCAACCTTAAATATTGCCAAACGCTATGCAAATCGGGATTAGCGATTGTTAACGTTTGCGCCCGTAGCGGCGGGCGGCGACCCGCAAAAAGTCCCCCCCCCACGCGGTTAAGGCATCTGCGGTCGCCGCGCCGGCATCGTGTTGCCCGGCCCTCGCGCACTTGTGTGCGTTCGAAATGGCGCACGTGTGACCGGATTTAGCTTATGCACAGCATGCCGTTTTTGTGGGAGTTTCACGAAATGGTCGCGTGATCGCCACGAACCTTTAGTTATCTTTGCATTTGTGAATGGGGGCCGGACACAGAGCAAAGGACGCGCGTCATGACCTACCATGGAGTCACGATCCGAGCCGCATCTGCTGCTTCTTGCCACGAACGGCCATGTTGCCCGCGCTGTGGCGACATATTGCTGCTGCCCGAGGCGGCCGAATTTGCCGGTGAAGATTGCATCCGGCACACCTGGGTTTGTGAGAATTGCGGACAAACGTTCCAAACCGCAGTCGCGTTGCTCGAACGTTCCGGAAGGGCCTCAAATTGACCGTCAAAACGAGGCGGCGAGCTCCTTTATAGTGATTGCGGAATAGGCTCCAGAACTCAGGTGTTAGTTGGATTAGGGACGGCACGTCTCCCTCGGGGAGGACGCTTCATGGGTCGGCTCGTTCGGTTTATTCTTACCTGTTTCGCGTTGGCCGCAATTGGCGCAGCTGCAATCCCGGCTGGGACAGAGGTGCTGTCCTACAGATCCGATTTGAATGGCAGCAGCGAAGTCCCTCCAAATCAAAGCAAGGTTACGGGCAGCGTTACCGTCACTTATGACGCTGCCGGCGAGATCCGCGGCCAAGTGGTCAAGTAATCGCGTACTCACAAGGCCCGGACTGTGGAACCCGCCCTGATCAGGCGGGTTCCTACCTATTTGGGCTTGCTAGGGCCTTATCCGTTTTGGCGGAATCGGAGCGGGGCCCTAGCTTTTCGATTGAGCATGATCTTTTCCGAAAACCGGTTCCCACTTTTCGGGATCATTCTCTTAATCTATTGCTTTGCTATTCCAGCCTTTTCGATCACTTGCGACCACTTCTGGATGTCGGCCTTCATGCGCGCATCGACCTCGGCGGGCGAACTCGCCTTGGTCTCAATGCCCAGTTCAAGCGCCCGCTTTTTGACGTCGGGGTTGCTCAGCACATCGCGCAGTGCGCGATTGAGGATGTCGATGACCGCCGGCGGCGTGCCGGCCGGTGCGTATAATGCATTCCACGATACCACCTCGAACCCGGCTACGCCGCTTTGCTGCACAGTCGGGACATTGGGAAGGGCCTCTGAGGATTTTGGTCCGGTCCACGCGAGCGCGCGCGTCTTGTTGTCAGATAGTCCCGGCCTGAGAGCGGCATAGAAATCGACCACCAGCTGAACGTCATTGCGCAACAGTGCGATGACGGCTTCACCTGTGGTGCGGAATGGAACAATGACGAAATTAGTGCCGGCTGTGGATTTTAACAGTTCCGCCGTGAGATGCTGCGTGCTGCCGGGATTGATGGTGCCGACATTGAGCGTGCCGGGTTTCTCCTTGGCCGCCTTAATGAAGTCCTGCAGCGTCTTGAATTGCGACTCCGCGTTGACGATGAGCAAGGTATCAAAATAGCCGACACTCGAGATCGGCACGAAATCTTTCAGCGGATCGAAGGGCAGACTTTTGAATAGCGGGACGCTGATCGCGGTACCGTTGGTCAGCAATGCAATCGTGTATCCATCGTTGCCGCCGGAGGTGGCGGCGCGCGCCGCGGCGATGCCGCCGGCGCCGGGCGCATTCTCTACGATGAAACGCTGGCCGAGCTTCTCGCCGAGCTTGTCGGCGACCAGACGCGTGGTGACATCGGCAACGCCACCCGGGCCGAACGGCACGATCACGCGCACCGGCTTGTTCGGGTATGCGCCTTGTGCCTGCGCCGCACCCGTCGACCAAAGGGCGCAAAACAGTGGGGCAATGAGAAGCGCCTTGCAGACAGTTCTGCGCAGCGACATTGTCGCATTGCCCGTCATTGCTGTCATGATACTTTCCTCGTTCGCTACCGGTTTACGTGCTGGTTCATAAAGGTTCTTACGGTTGCCCGCCAGCGTTCATTCACGTGGCATGTTATCATAGCAGGCCGCCCGAAGGCAGCGCACTGGCGGTGCCGAGACGATCGCAGGGCCGCAGATCGAGGCGCGCCCCTTCGCAAGTTTTCCGCATGAGCGATTGGCAACCATTCGATCTGCGCTATATACCTGCAACTCTTTGGACGATTGATGGAAATTCCGCCTCGTGTGGTGGTTCAGATGTTCCCTTCATCCCCGCCTCTAAGTCCGTGAAGGGAACTTCTGAACCAAAACCACATTAGAATCGTACATTGCTAGTGTCCTTTCGAATCCGAAGTTCGCTAACGAGGGCGCTGTGAATACAAGCGAACTTCGGATTCGAAACACTAGCCGCTAATTTTGCAATACCGGCGGAGATGGCGCCGTGCCATGCTGCCGCGTGGGAGTCGGCTATGCGCTGTCCGTATTGCGCGGAAGAGATCAAAGACGAGGTGGCGGTCTGCAAACACTGCCACCGCGATCTCTTTGTCGCACGGCGACTGCTCGAACAGATCGGCGATATGAGCAAACGCCTTGAGCTGGCCGGGGACACGGCAGGAAGCGCGGGTAGCGCAATAACGGTCCATGATCATCGCGGGCATACACAACATCACTATCCGGCGGTCACGGCATTGGAGTCCTTCGCGCTCACCTACATTGTGCTGGTGGTCGCGCACTTTCTCATCATCATACATTTCGATCTAAAGCTGAACTATTTGCGTCTTTTTTCGATTGCGGTGCCGATCATGTTCGGCCTGCTCTGCCGAGATTCGGAAAGAAAGACGCTCACAAATGGATTGCTCCTGGGCTTGGCAATCGCCGTTGCCGCGATTCCTACCATGACGGCGATCGTGTCGGCGGTGGACAAGGTCCCGTTCCTGCCCAAGGATTCCTATGAGTGGTGGGAGCACGCCTACTACAGCGCGAGTATCGCATTTGGTTTTTTGACCGGCGTGATTGTCCGTCACACGCTCATCGCGCTGTACGTACCGAACGCCAAGCTCAATAAAACGATCGAATGGGTCACACGCTTCATTGTGGACCAATTCGCGGACGGAAAACCGCGGTTCACCTTGAAGGTCATTCGATCCGTAATTTCCTCAATTTTGGGCCTCAGTTCAGCGATTATCTCAATAATCATGGGGTTTTTGGAGTTCCTGAAATAACCGGTTTCCAGCGGCAAACTTGGACGCTTCTTGGGCGTATGTTGCCGTTGAAATCGGGCGTCATTTGAGCGATTCTGATGCGGGCGGCATTACATCGCTTTGAACCAAACGCGATCGGTCAAAGGGAGGTTGCGTTATCATGTGGCATCCCAAGTTGACGCTTCTCATTGGTGCATTTGCTTTGTCGGCATTGATGTGCGCATTGCCACAAATTGCCACGGCGCAAATGCTGATCTCGGAAACAGAAGCCAAGCTGCCGACCTCGCAGGATTCCACCATGGCCACACGCGGCCTCACCCGAGGCCCCGCAATTGAAATGATCTCACCGGCGCACGGAGCGCGAAACGTCAAGGCGCCGTTGCCGTTCAAAGTCAAGTTCACCGGTCGAAATAACGTCGCCATCGATCCGGCGAGTGTTAAGCTTACATACTTGCGTTTTCCAACGGTCGATTTGACCGAGCGGATCAAATCGTATTTGACCAAGGATGGAATCGATATGGCCCGGGCCGAGGTTCCGCCCGGCACGCATGTTCTTCGCCTCGATGTGAAAGATACCGAGGGCCGCGCCACTTCGGCCACGATCACGCTTTCGGTCGCGCCAAAATGACGACAGTTTCGCCGCGCCAGCGTTGCCTCGTAATCTCTAACCCAACGCGGCCATGACGCGTTGCGCGCTCAGCGGCAGCGAGCGCAGCCGCCTGCCCGTCGCATTGGCAAACGCATTGGCGATCGCCGCCGCCGCCGGCCCTTGCGAGGCCTCGCCGGCTCCGAGCGATTTCTCATGCGGGCGGTCGAGCAACTCGACAGTAACCTTGGGCACCTCCGGCATGGTGAGGATCGGATAGCTCGCCCAGTCGCGCGAGAGGATGCCGTTCTTGCCGTATTGCACCTCTTCGAACAATGTCCAACTGGTCGACTGGATGATGCCGCCCTCGATCTGGCTGATGAGCCCGTCGGGATTGATGACGAGACCAGCGTCGGTTGCGGCCCAAGCTTGCGGTACGCGCAGGCGGCCGCTGGCGCGATCGACCTCGACGGTTGCCACCACCGCGACGTAGCTGGCTAGATTCTTGTATCTTGCGAAGCCGATGCCGCGGCCGCGTGAGCCGTCACCCTGCTGGCCCGGCCGCCATTTGGCCATGGCGGCCGCCTTCTCGATCACCGCGCGCGCGCGCGGATCTTTCAAGTGCGCGAGCCGAAACGCAATCGGATCGGCGCCGATGACATTGGCAAGCTCATCCATGAAGGATTCGATCGCGAACACGTTGGCGTAGGCGCCGAGCGTGCGCAGCGCCGATACGCGGATCGGCATGTCCTGGACGAAGTGATGCAGCACCCGCTGATTGGCAAATTCGTACAGCGGAACGGCGTTGCGGTCGCCTCCGCCGGCCGGTTGCGGCGGGGAAGTCGGCGGCCCCATCGGCTGCGGCTCGGCCAGATACCAGGCCGCCAGCACATTGGTTCCACTGGTGGACTGCGGCCGGGTGGAGTGACTGTTGCTCCACAATTCATACTGCCAATTGTAGATGCGTCCTTCGGGATCGAGCGCCGCCTTCACCTGCATGGCCATGGCCGGGCCATAGGGCTCCCAGGCGAATTCGTCGTCGCGCATCCACTGCAGGCGCACCGGCCGCCCGGGCGTCGCGCGCGCAAGCAGCGCTGCGTCAGCAGCGACATCGTCGGCGCCATTGTGGCCGTAGCAGCCGGCGCCCTCGACATGAATGCAGCGGATGGCCGCCACTGGCATCTTCAGCGTCTTCGCCAGCTCGTTGCGCAGCGGAAACACGCCTTGCGAATGCGTCCATACCGTCAGCTTGCCATTGCGCATTTCGGCAAGCGCGCAGGACGGAGCGATCGAGGCATGCGCCAGATAAGGTTTGGTGTAGGTCGCTTGAAACATGCGGCCGCCGGCCAGCAAAGCTCCGTCCTTAACGCCGATGAGCATATCCGCGCTGGGGAGCGATTTGAGATGCTCGAAGATGCGATCGGGCTCGGGCAGTTCGGGCCCAAGATTCCATTTGGCACCGTTGGCCAAGGCGGCGCGCGCATTGATCGCTTGTTCTTCACGCTCGGCAATGACGCCCAGGAATGAGCCATCGCGTACAACCGCGACGACGCCGGGCATGGCCTTGGCCGCGACATCATTGACGCTCTCAAGGGTCGAGCCGTAGCGCGGGGGCCGCACTACACGGCCATGCAGCATCCTAGGAAGCCGAATATCCTGCACAAAGGCGGCGCCGCCGGTGAGCTTGGCCGGAAGGTCGAGGCGCGGGATCGATTTTCCGACGATCTTATACGTGGACGTGGATTTCGGCGCGACGCTGGCGGTGGCCTCGCGCTTGAGATTGGCAGCGGCGGCAACCGCGCTGTAGGGAATATGTTGGCCATCAGGCGCGCTGATCATACCGTCAGCGGTGCTAAGCTTGTCGGCTGTCGTGCTGAGATGTTTGGCCGCAAGCTCAAGCAAGATGCCCCGCACCTCGGCTGCGGCGAAGCGCAATGCGGTGCCGCTGTTTTCGATCGATTGGCTGCCCGCGGTCTGCCCTTCGTTCGGAGTCTGGCTGGTATCGCCGGAGATCATTCGCACGCGCGCGAGCGGCAGGTCGAGTTCCTCCGCCGCGATCTGTGCCAGCGCGGTAAGGATACCTTGGCCGAATTCCACCTTGCCGGTGAACACAGTTGCGCTGCCGTTGGCATTGATGCGCAGCCAGGCGTCGAGCATGCGATTGTTGTTGAGACTGCCGGGAAGTCGCGCGCTCTGCGCAAACACGTTGACCGGATCGAACGAGAAGGCCAGCACGATCCCGCCAATACCTTTGTTGAAGCTGCGACGGCTCAGCGTGGGAGCGTTCATGGTCCGGTCCTCCTCCTCACCTGCCCATCACTCGGGCCGCATTACTTGGTCCGCATTAATTGGGCTGCGCGCATGACGGCGCGAACAATGCGATTGTGCGTGCCGCAACGGCATAGGTTGTCGGCGAGCGCCGTGCGCACGTCGGCATCGCTTGGGCGCGGATTGCGGTCGAGCAATTCCTTCGCCGTCATTATCATGCCGTTGATGCAATAGCCGCACTGTGCCGCCTGCTCGTCCAGGAACGCCTTCTGCAGTGGATGCGGATTGTCGATGGTGCCGAGGCCCTCGATCGTGGTGATCTCCGCGTTGGCGAGCGAGCCGATCGGCGTCTGGCACGAGCGCTCCGCCTTGCCATTGAGCAAGACGGTGCAAGCGCCGCATTGCGCAAGACCGCAGCCGAACTTTGCGCCGTTGAGCGCAAAATCGTTGCGCAGCACATAGAGCAGCGGAGTTTCCGGCTGGGCCGCGGTCCTGCGGGTTTGCCCGTTGACCTTGAGATTGATGGCCATGGCGCCTCCCTCTCCAGGGCGCTTGGCGGGCGCCCTGGCCGTCCGAGCTATATTCTGCGTCCGCGGACGGGCGCCGTCGAGGCCTTTTACGCCGTATGCGTCATAACGCCGGAAGGTCGCCTTTTTCCCACGTTTTCCGCGTCTTGGCGCTGAAATCCGCGAAACGGCCCTCTCCGATCGCGGCCCGCATGCCCATCATCAACTCTTGATAATACGACAGATTGATGGCCGAGAGCAGCATGGCGCCCAGCATCTCGTTGGCGCGCACGAGATGGTGAAGGTAGGCGCGCGAGTAATCGCGCGCTGCGGGATGCGCGCTCGCCGCGTCAAGCGGGCGCGGATCGGCGGCATGGCGGGCGTTCTTCAGATTGATCGCGCCGAAACGCGTGAACGCCGCGCCGTGGCGGCCATTGCGCGTCGGCAGAACGCAGTCGAACATGTCGATGCCGCGTGCGACCGCCGCAATGAGATCATCGGGCGTGCCGACGCCCATGAGGTAACGCGGACGGTCCGCCGGCAAGGCGGGGGCGACTTCCTCAATCACCTTGAGCATTATTGCCTGCGGCTCGCCGACGGCCAGCCCGCCCACGGCATAACCGTCAAAGCCGATGTCGATGAGCGCGCGTGCACTTGCAAGGCGCAATTCCCGATCGTCACCGCCCTGCACAATGCCGAACAAGGCGCATCCGGGCGGCGCGGCTTCGAACGCGCGCTTGCAGCGCTCCGCCCAGCGCAGCGACAGACGCATCGCGCGTTCGAGCTCCGCAAATGGTTTCGGGAGTTCGATGCACTCGTCGAGCTGCATGGCGATGTCGGCGCCGAGCAATATTTGAATTTCAATCGCGCGCTCGGGCGAGAGCTCGACCATCGCGCCATCCAAGTGCGAGCGAAATGTGACGCCATTTTCGTCGATCTTGCGCAGCTGCGAGAGCGACATCACCTGGAAGCCGCCGGAGTCGGTCAGGATCGGGCCCGGCCAATTCATGAACTTGTGCAGACCGCCAAGCGCTGCAATACGCTCGGCACCGGGACGAAGCATCAAGTGGTAGGTGTTGGCGAGCACGATGTCGGCGCCCGAGCGGCGAACCTCGTCAGGCGCCACCGCTTTGATCGCGGCTTGCGTTCCGACCGGCATGAAGGCAGGCGTGCGCACAATTCCATGGGGCGTCGCGATCTGGCCGAGCCGAACTGCGGTGTCAGTTGCAAGCACGCGAAAGGCGAATGGGTCAGGCATTGTCATGCACGAAACAACAGGCAGGCGTCGCCGTAGGAATAGAAACGGTAGCCGGCATCAATGGCATGGGCATAGGCGCGCCGCATCGCGTCGAGACCGGAAAATGCCGCGACCAGCATGAAAAGGGTGGAGCGCGGCAGGTGGAAGTTCGTCATCAGCACGTCGACCGCACGAAAACGGTAACCGGGCGTGATGAACAGCTCGGTTTCGCCGGAAAACGGCCGCAATACACCGCTTTCGCCGGCCGCGCTTTCGAGCAGCCGAAGCGCGGTCGAGCCAACGGCGACAATGCGCCCACCACTTTCGCGCGCCGTATTAAGTGCATCGGCGATCGCCTTGCTGACGCAGCCGAATTCCGGATGCATTTTGTGGTCGGCGATGTCTTCGGCATGGACCGGCAAAAAGGTTCCGGGCCCGACATGGAGCGTGACCTTATGCAAAGCAACACCGCGCGCCCGCAACCGCGCAAGCAAGGCATCGGTAAAATGCAGGCCGGCGGTCGGCGCCGCCACAGCGCCCTCTGCGCTCGCAAACATGGTCTGATAGTCGCTGCGGTCGCGCTCATCGGGCGCTCGCTTGGAGGCGATATAGGGCGGCAACGGCATGGCGCCGCGCTCGGCGATGGCTTGATCGAGCACGGGTCCATGGAAGGCGAACGACAGCGTGATCTCGCCGCCGGTTTTGTCCGCTACGCTCGCGTCAAGCTGGCCGAGAAAACAAACCTTGCCTTCCTCGCCGAAGCGGATCGTATCGCCGACGCTAAGTTTCTTTGCCGGGCGCACGATGGCGCGCCAGCGCGAGCCATCGAGGCGTTTGACCAGCGTCGCCTCAATCTTGGGTTCAATCTTGGGTTCGATCTTGGGTTTGGTGAGGCGGCCGATGCGGCGGCCGGTGAGCCGCGCTGGAATTACTTTCGTGTCGTTGACCACGAGCGCGTCGCCCGCGCGCAGCAGGTCCGGCAGATCGCGTACGGTTCGGTCTTCGTATTTGGACGCGCCAGCGGGACGCACGACCAGCATGCGCGCCGCATCGCGCGGCGATGCCGGCCGCAGCGCAATACGGTCCGGCGGTAGATCGAAATCAAACAGCAAAGTGCGCATTCACGCCCTTACCCTCTCTCACATAGGCTAATGCATGCACACAACTTCATCGCGTACTGGCGAACTCAATTCACTGGCCTCATGCTGAGGAGCGCCCACGCAAGTCCGCCATAGCCGACTTGCGTGGGCGCGTCTCGAAGCATGGCGACAAGCTCCAAGGGCGCGGCCATCCTTCGAGACGCCACGCCTTCGCCCTTCCGCCTTCGCTCTTCGAGCTTCGGCGGACAAGTCGGGCTACGGCGGGCTCCTCAGGATGAGGTCGGAACAAGTTGTTCGCTCAGCACACTGCTCCAAAAAAGATGTGTGCACACCTTAGCTCACATAGGAGAGGGTAAAAAAGAAATCGCTACTTTGCATCCGCGGCCATGGAGGCCTTCACGATCTTATCGGGATCGCGCACCGGCTCGCCGCGCTTGATCTTGTCCACGTTCTCCATGCCTTCGGTCACTTCACCCCAAACGGTGTATTGACCATTGAGAAAGGGCGCGTCCTCGAAGCAGATGAAAAACTGGCTGTCGCCGGAATTGGGATCCTGCGCGCGCGCCATCGAGGCCGTGCCGCGCGCGTGCTTTACCTTGGAGAATTCGGCCTTGAGCTTTTTCCCGGAGCCGCCGGTACCGGTGCCGTGCGGGCAGCCGGTCTGCGCCATGAAACCCTCGATCACGCGATGAAATACGATGCCGTCGTAGAAGCCCTCGCGCACCAACTCCTTGATGCGCTCGACATGACCGGGCGCAAGATCGGGGCGCATGGCGATAGTCACCTTACCCTTGGTGGTTTCCAGGATCAGCGTATCGTCGAGATTGGCCATAATGCGCACTTTGCCCGTTTGAGGTCACGTTCATCTACAAAGATAATTCAGGAAAACAAATGCTATTTTTCGATTGTCGCTTTCTTGACAAAATCAAGTTTTGGAAAGCTCTTGGCGAGGTAGCTGTTGCCTTCCATTTGAATTCGCGTCTGGTCAGGGCCGTTTCCCCGAGGCGGACCGTCGCCATATTCGCTATAAAGCGTATCGACGACGTTCATACCCGAAATCACCTGACCGATGGGCGAGAAGCCTTGACGGTCGAGCGTGCCGTTGTCGGCATAATTGATAAAGACCTGCGTGGTGCGCGAATCCGGCCCCGAAGTCGCAAACGTGATGAAACCGCGCTTATTGCTCTGCTTCACCGGGTCATCCTTGATGGCGGCCGAACGCCATGCCGCCATGATTTTCGGGTCGCCGTTGATGCCAAACTGCACCATGAATCCACTGACCACGCGAAAGAAGCGGGTGTCGTCGAAGAATCCGCTTTTGACCATATTGTAAAAACGATCGGCGCCATTGGGCGCCAAATCACGGCGTACCTCGATCACGTATACGCCTTTGCTGGTGTCAAAGCGGGCGTTAAAACTCGCAGGCGCCTTTTCGTTGAGCGCCGCAGGATTGGCGAGACTGCCGGTCTGTGCGAACAGCGGCGAGGCGGCAAGGCCGAATGTGAGCGCTGCGCTTAGCGTTAGAAAAAATGAGCGAGTTTTCATTGCACTCCTTATTTGGTTGGACGCAGATGTTATTGCACGTCATGCGGTCAGGACTTAGCCGAGCGACGGCCAGCGAATTTTCTCTTCAATCGAGTCACGACCGGAGGCGGCACAAAATTCGATACATCGCCCCTCATGCCGGAAATCTGCCGAACCAAAGTGGCGGTGATAGGGCGCACCATGGGCGAAGCCGGCAGAAAGACGGTCTGGATATCGGGCGCCATGGCTTGGTTCATGCCGGCCATCTGCATTTCGTAGTCGAGGTCGGTGCCGTCGCGCAGTCCGCGAATCAGGATGCTCGCGCGCGCGCTGCGCGCGGCCTCAACCACCAACCCTGTGAAGGTGCTGTAGGCGAGCTTGCAGCGCGCCTTGCGGGCGATCGGAGCGCAGGTCATGCGCAGCAGATCGAGGCGCTCCTCGGCGGAGAACAACGGGGCCTTGCCGGGATGCTGGCCTACCGCCAGCACCAGCCGGTCGCACAAGCGCACGGCCTGGCGCACGACATCGAGATGACCGTTGGTGACCGGATCGAACGACCCGGCATAGAGCGCGATGCGCGGCATGGATTGGGTCTAACCCGCAAAACCCCCTGCCCGCAAGACCGAACCTTCAGAGCGGATTAACCCAGTTTCCTCGGTCCCTGCCCGGTCCGGCCAGATCGTGAAAATTGTAACGATCGCATGAAGCCGTTGGCGAGCGGGTTGCGTTATTGCAAGGGCCAAGGCCAAAGGAAGGCCAAACAGAGGGCGTGATGTCGTATTCGTATTACAGAATCGTATTGGCGTTGGTCGCGGCGGCGCTTGTTGCCTGTTTTTTCACGATCATTACCGCCACGGCGGACCAGCGTGAGGACAGCGCCCGGGTCGCTGTGGTCAGCGGCGATCAGCTCGACCGGCGTCCGATCGGCCCGCAGTGCTCGCAGCGCGCCTGGCCGTATTACGAGGCGGATTGCCTGCGCGACTTGCGGCCGCAAAGCGAACAACCGAAAAATGTGCGAGTTGTGACCACCGAGCGCTGGTAACGATCGACGGTCTTCTGCAGCAAATTCAGAAAGCGTGTCCCGGGCGCAGCGCAGCACGCGCAGACAAGTTTACGCAGTCTGCGCAAGCTTGACTGCGTTGCGAAGCGAAGGGATGCGCTGCTGACCCGGGATCGATACAAATTCCGAGTTTGAAACGGTCCCGGATCAGCGGTGCACCGCTTCGCTGCGCTCGCGCTGCACCGCATCCGGGACACAACCCCTCAAATCGCCACGATCTCCGCGTCGTAGTTGGACAGCCATTTGTAGCGCTGCTTTGCCTTCTCCTCCTGCCAATTACGGCTGACATCGGCGTCACCGCCGATGCTCGCGACCTTGCTCAGCATGGCTATGCGTATATCATGCCGTCGATAACAACCCTACGAGGGAGCAAGGCAAATGTTCGGCAGGCGCTTCTGGATGGCGATTGCGGTGATTGCACAAGTGCCTGGGCTTGCCGTGATGGCGGCGCAGGCGCAGACCGCGCCGAGCGCGCAAGAGCTTAAAATCTACGCCGGCCTGCACGAAGCTGCCGCCAAGGGCGACGTCGCTGAAATTACCCGCCTGGTCGCGGCCGGCGAGAAACCGAACATCCAGGATTCGAAGAGCCGCACGCCGCTGCATGTGGCGGTGTTCCTGCGCAAACACGATGCCGCGCGCGCGCTGCTCAAACTCGGCGCCAATCCGAACGCACTCGAATACGAGCGCTATGACATCGTCACCATCGCCGCCGTGGCAAACGATGTCGAAATGCTTAAAATCGCGCTCGAAGGCGGCGCCAGCGCGCGCAACATTACCAGCCGCTACGATGGGACCGCGCTGATCGCGGCCGCGCATCTGGGCCATGTGGAGGTCGTGCGCCTGCTGATCGCCGCCAAGGCGCCGCTCAATCATGTCAACAATCTGGGCTGGACCGCACTGATGGAATCGATCGTGCTCGGCAACGGCGGCGCCAACCATACCGCGACGCTTAAGGCGCTGGTCGAGGCCGGCGCCGATGTCAACATACCCGACCGCCAGCGCATCACACCGTTGCAACACGCGCGCACGCGCGGCTATTCGGAAATGGCACGCGTGCTGGAAACCGCGGGCGGGCGGTGAGGAACTTCAATCCCCTCGCCCCGCGTGCGGGGAGAGGGTGGCGAGACCCGAAGGGTCGAGCCGGGTGAGGGGCCGTTTCCAAACGCACAAGCTCGCTGAAACGCTCCCTCACCCGCCTCGCTGCGCTCGCAGAGCCGATGCTTTGCATCGGCGTTTTGAGTAAAGAACGGCGGCCGAAGGCCGCCTACGCTCTCCCCGCAAACGGGGAGAGGTGAAGGCATCGTTGCCGGCCATCACCATTTAGTTGCCGTTATCTTCGCCCTCTTCGGAGAGCCGCTCGACCGAGACCACGCGCTCGCCTTGGGCGGTATTGAATACGATCACGCCTTGGGTGGAGCGGCCGGCGATGCGGATGCCGTTGACCGGGCAGCGGATCAATTGCCCGCCGTCGGTCACCAGCATGATCTGGTCACCCTCCTCGACCGGGAACGAAGCCACCACGCGGCCGGTCTTAGGCGTCACCGCCATGGCCACGATGCCTTTGCCGCCGCGGCCGGTGGTGCGGTATTCGTAGGACGACGAGCGCTTGCCGAAGCCCTTTTCGGAAAGGGTCAGTACGAACTGCTCGGCGGCCGACATTTCCACATAGCGTTTTTCGCCCAGCTCGATCTGGCCGGTGGCTTCCTCGGCATCGGCGGGCGCCTCCTCCGGCGCTTCGCCGGTCTGGCCGCGGCGCACCGCATTGGCGCGCTTGAGATAGGCCGCGCGCTCCTCGGCTGTGGCGTCGGCGTGGCGCAGAATCGACATGGAAATGACCTTCTCGCCTTGCGCGAGATTGATGCCGCGCACGCCCATGGAGGTGCGCCCTTGAAACACACGCACCTCAGGAACGGGGAAGCGGATGCACTGGCCGCCGTCGGAGGCGAGCAGCACGTCGTCCCGCTCGGTGCAAATCTGCACATCGACGATGGCCTCGCCCTCGTCGAGCTTCATGGCGATGATGCCGGAGCGGCGTACGTCGACAAAATCGGAGAGCTTGTTGCGCCGCACCGAACCGCGGGTGGTGGAGAACATCACGTCGAGATTGCCCCAGGTGCTCTCATCCTCCGGCAGCGGCATGATGGTGTTGATCAGCTCGCCCTGATCGAGCGGGAGAATGTTGATGAGCGCCTTACCGCGCGATTGCGGCGCGGCCTCGGGCAGCCGCCAGACCTTTTCCTTGTAGACTTTGCCGCGCGAGGAGAAGAACAGCACGGGGGTCAGGGTCTTCGCGCCGAACAGCTTGCTGACGAAATCCTCGTCGCGCGTCTGCATGCCGGTGCGGCCCTTACCGCCGCGTTTCTGCGCCCGGTAGGAGGAGAGCGGCACGCGCTTGACATAGCCCAGGTGCGAGACGGTGACGACCATGTCAACGTTGTCGATCAGGTCCTCGTCCTCGATCTCGCCTTCCTGTTCGACGATGATTGTGCGGCGCGGCGTGGCGAATTCCTCCTTGAGCGCGAGGAGATCGTCCGTGACGATCTTTTGGATGCGCGCGCGCGAGCGCAGGATGTCAAGATAGTCGGCGATTTCGGCGGCGAGCTTGTCGAGCTCGGCTTTGATTTCGTCGCGGCCTAGCGCGGTGAGCCGCTGCAGGCGCAGATCGAGAATAGCCTTGGCCTGCTCAACCGTCAGACGGGCGGTGCCGGCCGGCGAGACGCGGTGGCGCGGGTCGTCGATCAGCGCTATGAGTTCGGCAGCGGTGGTTGCGGGCCAGTCGCGATTCATAAGAGCGTCGCGCGCCTCGTTGGCGTCCTTCGACGCGCGGATGAGCTTGATCATATCGTCGATATTGACGACCGCAATCGCGAGGCCCACCAGCACGTGCGCCCGGTCGCGCGCCTTGCCCAACAGGTGCTTGGTGCGCCGCGATATCACCTCCTCGCGGAAGGCGACGAAGGACACCAGCATGTCCTTCACCTTCATCACCAGCGGGCGGCCGCCGTCGAGCGCCACCATGTTGGCGCCGAAGGTCGATTGCAGCGTCGTGAAGCGATAGAGCTGGTTGAGCACGAGATCGGGCGCGACATCGCGCTTGAGCTCGATTACCACGCGATAACCGTGGCGGTCGGATTCGTCGCGCAGGGCGGAAATGCCATCGATCTTTTTCTCGCGCCACAATTCGCCGACGCGCTCGACCAGCGAGGCCTTGTTCACCTGGTAGGGAATCTCGCTGATGATGATGGCTGCGCGGTCGCCGCGCAGCGTCTCGATCTCGACCTTGCCGCGCATCACAATCGAGCCGCGGCCGGTATGGTAGGCGGCGTGGATGCCGTTGCGGCCCAAAATGATGCCGCCGGTCGGAAAATCCGGTCCCGGCACGATGTTGATCAATTCGTCAATGCCGAGCGCGGGATTTTCGATCAGCGCTACGCAGGCATTCACCACTTCACCCAGGTTATGCGGCGGGATATTGGTCGCCATGCCCACCGCGATGCCGCCGGCACCATTAACCAGTAGATTGGGAAAACGCGCCGGCAGCACCACCGGCTCGTGTTCGTTGCCGTCGTAGTTGTCCTGAAAGTCGACAGTATCCTTGTCGATGTCGTCGAGCAGCGCCATGGCAGGCTTGGCCAGCCGGCATTCGGTGTAGCGCATGGCCGCCGGCGGATCGCCGTCGACCGAACCGAAATTGCCCTGCCCGTCGATCAATTGCAGGCGCATGGAGAAATCCTGCGCCATGCGAACCAGCGCGTCGTAAATCGCCTGGTCGCCGTGCGGATGATATTTACCCATCACGTCGCCGACCACGCGCGCCGATTTGACGTATTTCTTGTCGGGCGTATGGCCCTGCTCGTGCATCGAATAGAGTATGCGCCGGTGCACGGGCTTGAGCCCGTCGCGCACGTCGGGCAGCGCGCGCGACACGATCACGCTCATGGCGTAATCGAGGTAGCTGCGCTTCATCTCCTCCGTGATCGACACGGGGCGCACGTCCGAGGGCGGCGGCCCCTCGGCGGTGGGATTTTGGGTGTCCGACAAGGCTCTGGTTTCCAGTCGTGGCTATGAGCGAATCCAGCCGCGGATTTGATAGCGGATTTGACGCGCGCATGCCAATCGAAAACGCGTTTTATTGCGAGTATTATATTGAGTTATTTCAATCTGTTATGCTTGGATATTAGAGGATTTGCACCGCCCGTTTGACGGGGCCTCGCTGAGCCACACTTACGGGCCGAATACGACCGCATGCATGATGCGGCCCGGCACGAAGGTAAACAGGCCGGCGACGATCAACGCGCCGGCAAAAATACCGATCATCGCCCAGCGATGCTGTTGAACAGCATGCCGCCGGGCGTGCCGGACCGCGAGCGGCAGCATGACAAGCGTGTAGATTGCCAGCAGATGGATCGGGCTCCATGGGCCCCAGAGCCGGATTTCGTGAATGAAGAACGCGGTGATGCTGACCACAACCATCAGCGCGACCCAGATCCAGCCGAGTGTGCGATGGGGGATGGTTCCTTTCGGTGCGGCAAGCTGGACAATGCCGAGCGCAAACGCCGCCATGGCCGCGAAGGCATGCAACTGGATTGCGGGCGTGGCATTGAGAAGTGGCGCGAGTGACATTTTTACCGACTTCACCGACGATCTATTTGCAGACGATCAATAGCATTGTAGGCCGAATAGGCATTCATCACAAAACTGGCTTCCAGATCATCAGTGCATAAATCGCGATCACGCCGCCGAACGCCGGCCAGCCAAGCCAAAACCAAATGCGGAACAGCCGGTGATAGCGATCCGGCAACTCTGTCCGATCGTGCGCGGCGGCAACGGCGAGATCGCGCAGCTGCAATTGTATCCGCACCACCGGGAGCCAACATGCGCCCACGAGTATATAGAGTGCCAGCGAAAGCATAATCCAATATTCGAATAGCGAATAACCTGCATGCCAAGCCAGCAATACCCCGGAGAGCGGTTGCACCACGACCGCGGTGGCGGTGAAGACGGCGTCGGCGATCACCACTATGCGGGCAGTGTGCGCGATTGCCGACGGCTCGCGCGTACGGTGCGCCATCCAAAGGAAGAAGGCGATGCCGAGCCCGGTGCCCAACAATACAGCACTGCCGAGCAGGTGAATGAGCTTGAGAGCGAAATAGCCGTTCATCCTTGGTCCGGCGCGCGAGGCGACAATGTTGCAGCGCAAATCAACATTCCGTGGTGGGATTGTTGGCGCCGCTAAGTGCCTTATAATCATTTCCAGCCTGCGGCGCTCGCAGCTTTTGAAGTCACGAGAGATGAGGCACGGAAAATATCTGCCGATCGGCGCGATCGTATTGGCGGCGCTCACAGCGCAGGCCATAGCCGCGCCCAAGCGGCCCGCGCCCAAAAAGCCGCCGCCTAAGCTGGAGGCGGCCGAACCGGCGCTGCTGTCGGCAGTGTCTACATTCATCACCTACGATATCGGGACGCTGCGAATGACCGGAAAGACGACGGCGGACACGACCCACAATATCGGCACGCTCCAGTTCACTGGCCGGACATCGGCGTCGACGATCTACAGCGTCGGCACGCTCAAGCTGATCGGCGCCGCAGCTCAGCCTGTGACCTATAACGTCGGCACGTTGTCGATGACAGGGAAACTCAAACCTTAAAGCCGTTTTAACGGCAACGGAGGAATTCGTCATGCGCAGCGCTGGTATATTCGCAGCCATGTTCGGCGCCCTGATGTTCGTGCCGGTGACGGGAGCGAACGGGCAAATTCTGGGCCCTGGTGAAACAATGATCCGAGGCTCCGCGCCGGTCACATTTAAGGTTGCGGTGAAAATCTCAAACCTGATGCCGGATGTGGCGTATGTCCGCGTGCACTGCGTTTTGGCGCAGGGCGCGATTCCGATCGTTCACGGCGAAACCACCTCGCAGGTTCCGTCGTCCGGCAATTTCGACAGCGTCGTCACGGTCCCGGTGAACATTCTCTACCCGAACCAGACGGAGGTGAAAATTTCGCTGGCGACGAACTATAATTGCTCGTTCCAGCTGCTCAACAACGCCAATCCGCCGCAAGTGTGGGCGCCCGATCGCGCGAACGCGCCGGTGTGGGCGCAGCCCAAAGCCGGCAGCGCATTTGCAAAAAGTATCGGCGGGACTTTCCCGCCCAAGCAATGATACCAACAGCGGCAATCACTGACTCATCTCCGTCACCCTGAGGTGTGAGGCGACGAAGTCGCCGAGCCACTGCAAGTCGGCCTCGGCCGACTTGCGCATTGAAATTCCGATCTCGGGTAAACCCGAGATCGGTGGGCGACGGCCCCGATGTCGCCTCGCCGGGGACCGTGCATCCTTCGAGGCTCGCCCCATAGCAGGCGCAGCCTGCGTACACTTGGCTGCGATGGGCTCGCGCCTCAGGATGACGGGTCAAACATTATGGCCGTTGGTATGATTTGTTTGCAACTGATTGGATGCACGCAGTCACGTTCGCGCAATCAGGCTCGTCTCGCCCACAACGACCTGCTCGGATTTAAAACGGAATTTCGTCGTCCATGTCGGCGCGCTTGCCGCCGGCGGCTGCGATTGCGGGCTTGCGCGAAGCGGTCGCGCCTTGCGAGCCGAAGCTGCTGTCGTCAGATGATTCCTCCGCTCCGCCACCACTGCCCGCACCGGCACCGCCGCCCGCGCGGTCAAGCATGGTGAGCTGCGAGTTGAAGCCTTGCAGCACCACTTCGGTGGAGTAGCGCTCGACGCCTTCTTTGTCGGTCCACTTGCGGGTCTGCAATGCGCCTTCGAGAAAGACCTTCGAACCCTTCTTCAAATATTGCTCGGCGATCTTGGCAAGGCCCTCGTTGAAGATCACGACGCGATGCCATTCGGTCTTCTCGCGCCGCTCGCCGGTGGTCTTGTCCTTCCAGCTTTCCGAGGTGGCAACACTCAGGTTCGCAATCGGACGGCCGTCCTGGGTGCGGCGGATTTCCGGATCCTTGCCGAGATTGCCAATCAGAATGACCTTGTTGACCGAGCCCGCCATAACACCGTCTCCTTCGCTTCGCTGATGAGCTACCTTCACGCCGCCGCCGGCACCGTCCGCGCGAAACACCCTAGTGCCGGATGCGGTTCCCACAAGTCAGTTTCCCGCTAATCCACATACCACCCTGGCTGCGCACCCTGGACCAACCTTGTTGGTCGTGACGGTGCCGCAGCATTGTTCTTGTTTTGTTCATATCATAGCGTTGCAACAATCGCAAGAGTCACAAGCCGACTCAGAATAGCCACAAATTCGTCAAATATTGATTCGTATTCGCGCTCATTATGCTGAAATTATGGCACTATACAGTAATATATTGTAAGTATCTGTTACCTCTATACGGCTTCAATACTAACAGAACTTGATGTATAGGCTCACGCGCTGGGGGATGAGCGTTGTGGCTTTTATTAAAAACATGGAGGTCTTCATGAAGCTTCTTCTGATCGCGGGCGCCGGGCTACTCGCGCTCGCCGCAGCAAGTCCCCTTGCCGCCGCCGATATTTTGGCGCGCAAGCCGGCCAAGGCGCCGGTTTACGCGGCGCCTTACAACTGGACGGGGTTTTATGCCGGCCTCAACGGCGGCGGCGCCTGGGGTACGTCGAGCTGGACCACCACCGCGACAGGCACCTCAACCGGTGACTTCGATCCATCCGGCGGCATGATCGGCGCCACGCTCGGCTACAATTGGCAGCAAGGGGCGACGGTGCTCGGACTCGAGACCGATCTCGACTGGTCGCGCATCCGGGGCAGCACCGGTTTGAATTGCCCAAGCGGAAGCTGCGAAACGACGAACAGCTATTTTGGCACGCTGCGCGGGCGCCTAGGTTATGCGTGGAATCGCGTCCTGCCGTATGTGACCGGCGGACTTGCCTATGGCAACGTCAAGTACGGCGACGGCCTCGGCTCGGGGTCCACGGCAAAGGCAGGCTGGACAATCGGCGGCGGCATGGAATTCGCCATGTCTGGTCCTTGGAGCGCCAAGATCGAATATCTCTACGCCGATCTCGGTACGGCGAGCTGTGGCACCGGCGTCTGCGCCGCGGCCAGTCCGGTCGACGTCAAGTTCACCGCCAGCGTGTTGCGCGGCGGCATCAACTATCGATTCTGATCGCAAGGTCGGCAATACTTGCAGAGGGTCGGCGGCGCGTCGGCCCTTTGCCGTTTCTTGGCGGAAATCCGCCAATCCACAGGCCGCATGGCCGATCAGCGCTATCGGGGCGACCGCGGCGTATTTGGGGACTGGCGAACGACCGCCGTTCTTACTACGTTCCGAGCGTGCGCGCCGCGCCAACCAAAACACGGTGCCGCGCAGAACAACTCCATCGGCGCCGTGATCAATGAACGATGTCTCGCATAAAAAGCTCCCCCGCACCGACGCGCGCGTGATCGCGATCCGCGGCGCGCGCGAGCACAACTTAAAGAACATCGATGTGGAGATCCCGCGCGACCGGCTCGTCGTGTTCACCGGACTCTCGGGCTCGGGCAAATCATCGCTCGCCTTCGATACGATCTATGCCGAGGGCCAGCGCCGCTATGTGGAGTCGCTCTCGGCCTATGCGCGGCAATTTCTCGAAATGATGCAGAAGCCGGATGTCGATCAGATCGACGGGTTGTCGCCGGCCATTTCCATCGAGCAGAAGACTACTTCGCGCAACCCGCGCTCGACTGTGGGAACTGTCACCGAAATCTACGACTACATGCGGCTATTGTGGGCGCGCATCGGCGTGCCCTATTCGCCCGCAACCGGACTGCCGATCGAAAGCCAGACCATCTCGCAAATGGTCGACCGCGTGCTGGCAATCCCTGAGGGCACGCGGATTTATCTGCTGGCGCCGGTGGCGCGCGGGCGCAAGGGCGAATACCGCAAGGAACTCGCCGAGTACATGAAGAAGGGCTACCAGCGTGTCAAAGTGGATGGCCAGTTCTATGAGATCGGCGAGGTGCCGGCGCTCGACAAGAAGTTCAACCACGATATCGACGTGGTGGTGGACCGCTTGGTGGTGCGGCCGGATATTGCCGCGCGGCTGGCGGATTCGCTGGAGCAGGCGCTCAAGCTGGCGGAGGGTTTGGCAGTGGTGGAGATGGCGGATTCTCCACCGTCATCACCGGGCCACCGCGAAGCGGCGAGTCCCGGTGATCCACGTCTTTTTTTCCAAGAAAAAGGAAGACGTGGATGGCCGGGACAAGCCCGGCCATGACGATAAAAAGAAAGTAGTCGCGAAAATTCACGACAAAAGCGGCCCTGAGCGCATCGTGTTCTCGGAAAAATTCGCCTGTCCGGTTTCCGGTTTTACCATTTCGGAGATCGAGCCGCGGCTGTTCTCGTTCAACAACCCGTTCGGCGCGTGCCCGCAATGCGGCGGGCTTGGCGTCGAGCAGAAGATCGACGCCGATCTGGTGATCCCGGACAAGGAGCGCACTTTGCGTGCGGGCGCGATCGCGCCGTGGTCGAAGTCATCATCGCCTTATTACACGCAGACACTGTCGGCGCTGGGCAAGCATTGCCGCTTCACGCTCGATGCCAAGTGGAAGGATTTGCCGAAAAAGACGCAAGATCTGATCCTCCATGGCTCGGGTGAGGACACCATCAAGTTCACCTATGACGACGGATTGCGCGCCTACGAGACGAAAAAACCGTTCGAGGGCGTGATCACCAATCTGGAACGGCGCTGGCGCGAGACCGAGAGCGAATGGGCGCGCGAGGAAATCGCCAAATATTTCACCGATATTCCGTGCGCCGCCTGCAAGGGCCACCGGCTCAAGCCCGAAGCGCTGTGTGTAAAAATCGCCGGTCAGCACATCAGCGAAGTAGCGGAGCTGTCGGTCAAGCGCGCGGGCGAATGGTTCACGGAACTGCCCAAGCAGCTCAACAAGAAGCACAACGAGATCGCCGTGCGGGTGCTCAAGGAAATCCGCGACCGGCTGAAATTTCTGGTGGATGTGGGGCTGGAATATCTCACGCTGGCGCGCGCCTCGGGCACGCTGTCGGGCGGCGAGAGCCAGCGCATCCGGCTCGCCTCGCAAATCGGCTCGGGGCTCACTGGCGTGCTCTATGTGCTGGACGAGCCGTCGATCGGGCTGCACCAGCGCGACAATGCGCGGCTGCTGGAGACGCTTAAACGGCTGCGCGATCTCGGCAATACCGTGATCGTGGTCGAGCACGACGAGGACGCCATCCGCAGCGCCGATTATGTGCTCGACATCGGCCCGGGCGCCGGCATTCACGGCGGCGAGATCGTGGCGCAGGGCGCAGTCGCCGATCTGATTGCGGAGCCGAAATCGCTCACCGGAAAATATCTCGCGGGCGCGCTGGTGGTTCCCACACCGGAGCGCCGGCCGAAAAATTCACGCCGCGTGCTCACCCTGCAAGGTGCGCGCGGCAACAATCTCAAAAACATCACGGCGGAAATCCCGCTCGGCCTGTTCACCTGCGTCACCGGCGTCTCCGGCGGCGGCAAGTCGACGCTGCTGGTCGACACGCTGTACAAGGCGATCGCGCGGCGGCTCAACGGCGCGTCGGAGGCCCCTGCCCCGCACGACCGCATCGAGGGGCTGGAACACCTCGACAAGGTGATCGACATCGATCAATCGCCGATCGGGCGCACGCCGCGCTCGAACCCGGCCACCTACACCGGCGCGTTCACGCCGATCCGCGAATGGTTCGCCGGCCTGCCCGAAGCCAAAGTGCGCGATTACGAGCCCGGGCGCTTTTCTTTCAACGTCAAGGGCGGGCGCTGCGAGGC
>CAZNSG010000366.1:0-25860 GCA_964575715.1 uncultured Hyphomicrobiales bacterium
CTGGTTGCCAGGGAGACCGATCGGCTGATTCGACTGTCGACGGGAGCGCGCTCTACGCCGCCATCACCTGCTGTCCGCAATCACCGGATTGCTGTCCGCCTTGCGCTGGAATCAGTGTCCGCGTTGCACCGGATTCCGCACCTGGGTTAAGGTGCGGTTCACAGCCTCCGGCGGACGTTCGCCCGAATGCCCCGGTTGCGGCGGTTACATCAAGACCGCGACCATATCTTTCGGCCAGTCCATGCCGGAAGCCGCCATGCGCCGGGCCCGGGAGCTGGCCGAAGCCTGCGATCTCTTCCTCGCTATCGGCTCATCACTGGTGGTTTGGCCAGCGGCCGGTATTCCGCTGCTGGCCAAGCGCAACGGCGCGCGGCTTGTCATCATCAACCGCGACGAAACCGATTGCGACAATCACGCAGACCTTGTCGTGCGTCACGATATCGGCGCGGTGTTCGCGCCGTTCATTGCCGATTGATTCGCACGAAGATGTGATTCGCGATATCCAATGATATGCACAGGTGAGACGAACACCATTGCGCGCGAGCATTTTATTCTTTCTGATGGTGCCGCGATGCTATGTTCGTAAACAGATTCGGCGAAGCGTCCGTCAAGAGACGCCATAATGCGGTAGGTGTGTGGCCTTCATGGTTGCGGAGATTGAATCAAAGGGGCCATACTTAGATTTAGCGATTGAGCTGAATCGCGTCGGCGATATCACAGACGATACGGCTGCGAGCATTATCGAGCTGTGCGGTGTCATCAAGTGGTTCGATGTTGCCAAGGGCTATGGCTTCATCGTTCCCGACAACGGACTGCCGGATATTCTCCTGCACGTGACGTGCCTGCGCCGTGACGGTTTCCAGACCGCCTACGAAGGCGCGCGCATTGTCTGCGAGGTGTTGCAGCGGCCAAAGGGCCTGCAGGCATTCCGCGTCCTCTCCATGGACGAGTCGACAGCGGTGCATCCTGCGCAATTGCCGCCCGCGCGCACCCATGTCTCGGTGACCCCGACCAGCGGACTGGAGCGGGCTCAAGTCAAGTGGTTCAACCGCTTGCGCGGCTTCGGGTTCCTCACCCGCGGCGAGGGCACGCCGGACATTTTCGTGCATATGGAGACCCTGCGCCGTTATGGGTTCGCCGAGCTGCGGCCGGGGCAGATTGTGCTGGTCCGTTTTGGACCTGGGCCTAAAGGGCTGATGGCCGCCGAAGTGCGGCCCGATGGCGGCCCGCTTGGAATGGCCTCGCACTAGCGCTCCGACCCCGACGCTTGCTACCCCTGCGTCGGCCTCGACTGCTAGCAAATTCAAGACCTTGTGGTTCCATGTGGTTCAATGCCAACATAATCGCATAAGCGATGCGTTGGCATCGAACTCCTAAGCCATATCTGCTATCTTTTTGAGAGCTTCTATTGAGGCGCAAATGGGCCGCGCGGTTCGCATATTCATTGTCTTGCTGACATTTGGCCTTCTGCTGCCGGCGAGTCCGGACCGCCTGCCGGCCGCCGAACAGCAGACCCTGGAAATCATCAGCAAGAACGGCGTACATGTCTTTGCCGTCGAGTTTGCGGTCACCAACGAGGAGCGCGCGCGCGGACTGATGCACCGCCGCGAGTTGCCCGAAGGCCGCGGCATGCTGTTCGATTTTAACCCTGAGCAGGAGGTGTCGATGTGGATGCGGAACACCTACGTTTCCCTCGACATGATCTTCATCCGCGCCGACGGACGCATCCTGCGTATTGCCGAAAACACCGAACCTCTGTCGGAGCGCACCATCAATTCTGGCGGTCGGGTGCGCGGAGTGCTCGAAGTCGTCGCCGGCACCGCTAAGAAGCTCGGGATCGCGCCCGGCGATCGCGTCGCCCATCCGCTTTTCGCGCGGCGGTGAGCTGCCTTGTGAGGGTTAAGCGAAGCATGTATCGAATTGGCTGAACCGGCGGGGTATAGCGCAGCCTGGTAGCGCGGAAGTTTTGGGTACTTCAGGTCGCAGGTTCAAATCCTGCTGCCCCGACCATCCGCCTCCGCTTGCGCTACGGCGTGACAAGTCCGCAATACTCTCGTACGGAGGCGGATGTCACGCCGTAGCCTCTTGACCGCCGAAGTCCGCCGGCGGACGAAGGCGGTTGGCGAAGGCGGACCCAATGAAGTACGTTTACATGTTGCAGAGCACTGCCGATCCAGAACGTCACTATGTAGGCGGTACGCTCGATCTCAAGAGGCGACTATCAGACCATAACAGCGGTCGATCACCACACACGAGCAAATTCACGCCTTGGAAATTGATCGGCTATATTGCGTTTTCGGATCACACAAAGGCAGATATGTTCGAGGCCTACCTGAAAACCGGATCTGGCAGAGCCTTTGCAAAAAAGCACTTCTAGCAATCCCGCCAGAAAGACACTTCGATCATGACCGCACGCATCTACCGGCCAGCCAAGAACGCCATGCAGTCCGGCCAGGCCAAGACCAAGGAATGGGTGCTCGACTACGAACCGGACGAGCCCTCGCAGGTCGAGCCATTGATGGGCTGGACCAGCTCATCCGACATGAAGCGACAAGTGCAACTGCGCTTCGAGAGCAAGGAGGAGGCGGTGGCCTATTGCGAGCGCAATGGCATCGCCTATCAGGTATTCGAGCCCAAGCAGGCGGCGCGCCGGGGCCTGTCCTACGCCGACAATTTCGCGCAATCGCGCCGCGGCTCCTGGACTCATTGAGATGCCCAGGGGTAACCGGCGGACGCTCACCTGCGCTTATTCTGCTGCGCCGATCCGTTCGACGCGGGAGCATGCGAAGCCACCCGCTGTTTGAGCAACGCCACGAACCGCTCTTCCGCCATCGGCTGGCCGAGCAAGTAACCCTGCCCCAGGTCGCAGCCCATGTTCACCAGCGCCGAGAGGTCGGATGCCTTCTCCACTCCGATGCCGACCGCGAGGCCCCCGAAACTGTGCGCCAAATCGATCACCGACTTGCAGATCGAGGCATTGACCTTGTCGGCGCTGCAATCGGTGACAAAGATGCGGTCGAGCTTCATCTCGGCGAACGTAACATCCTTGACCTTCATCAGGGATGAAACGCCGCGACCGAAATCGTCGATCGCGAGCTTGACATTATAATTTTGTAATTGTTTGGCGATGTCGCTGGCGCGTTCGATATTGGTGACGATCTGCTCCTCGGTGACATCGATGATCAGCCCCGCCCACCCATTGGCCTGCGGACGGTAGGTGCGTACAATCTCGGTCACCGGCACTTCCACCAGCTGGTCCATGCTCATGTTGATGGCGATGCGCAAATTGATGCCGAGCTGGGAGAAGTTCAATCCGGCCTTCAGCACCTTCACCAGCGTCTGTTCGGCAAGCGCCAATAGCGTCGCCTCGTCCGCCCCCGGCAGGAAAGCGCTGGGTGGCAGCACGCCGTACTCCGGGTGCCGGATGCGGGCAAAAGCCTCGCAGCCGGCGAGCTGTTTCTTGCGCAGATTGATCTTCGGCTGATACCAGGTTTCGATCCAGCCATTCTTGAGCGCTTCGTCGAGCCGAACACGCGCGGCCATGGCCGGCCGGTCGCCGAGCTTTTGTGCCTGCAGGATTTTCTTGATCGCCGCGGCCTCGAATGGCTTTTTGAGCACGGGCAGCATGCGCAGCTTGTGTTGCTCGCCGATCCGCTTGAGATTTTCGAGCACCACCAATCCGTGAGTGCTCATCAGCTGCACCGCGCCGGAATAATTTGACCTGCCCAACGCGTTGGGCGTTGCGGTGGCTTCACTCGTATTGAGCCCGATGTTGAGGAAAATAATGTCTACGGGCCGTGCTTGACCGTCGATGCGAAGCATTTTGCCAACGGCAAATTCCACCGCGTCGACTCCAGCACCCTGCAGGATCAGGGAGAGGAAATGTCGGATTCTGGGTTCCTCGTCGATGACGAGGCATAGCGGCGTGACGGACTTCGCGCCGCTCGTGTTGGCATTGTCCATCGATAGCGGTATGGTCAGATTGCTCATTGCGGGTATGTTGAAGCAGCCAGCCGTGTTCCATTTACACGACGCCAATCCAGCAAAAAAGTTGCGCACAAATTCGTTAATTATGCGTTCTGGGAGCACATTTGCGGCGACGCACCAACGGGGGGTGGTGGTGGCGCGCATGCAGGCGTTTATAATGCCGCCATGCGCCGCATGGTGCGGCGCAGTTTCATTCCGGTAACAGCACCCATGTCTTCCAAATCCATGCAATCCAACATGCGCTTTCTCAATCCCGACGCCATTCCCAAGCCCGGCGGCTATACCCACGTCGTCGAGGTCACCGGCCCCGGCCGCATCGTTTACATCGCCGGTCAGCTCGGCTTCGGCCGTGACGGGCGCGTAGGCGACTTCCGCGCGCAGGCGGCGCAGGCGTTTGAAAATCTCAAAGCCGCGCTCGCCGCCGTCGGCGCAACTTTCGACGACGTGGTCAAGCTCAACAACTACCTGGTCGATATTCGCAAGAACATGCCGGCCTTTCGCGAGGTCCGCGATAAATACGTCAACACCGCTTCGCCGCCGGCGAGCACGACCATCGGTGTGCCCGCGCTGGCGCGCGAGGACGCGCTCTACGAGGTCGAAGCGGTGGTGATGTTGCCGCGCTAAATTGCTGTGGTGGATATTTAACCGGCAGCGTTGAGCACCTTGCCGCCCGCGGTCACCGGCTTGGCGTCGATCAGTGCAAATGCGATCACGCAAGGCTCAGCTCCGCGATTGATCCAGTTATGAATGGTGCCACGCTGCACCAGCACGTCGCCGGCTTTCAGTTTCACCACGGTGCCGTCAAGATCCATGTCGATCTCGCCCGACATCACCACCGCATAGTCGATCGAATCCGTGCGGTGATTGCGTGGCGCTACGCCGGGGCCGAACTCGACCACGCGAAATACGCTGCCGCCCGGGAGCGTGGTGCCGGTCTTACGGGTGGCGCCGTCGAAATCGCCGTCGTTGTTGGCGGGCAGCGTGTCGGTGGTCCAGACCACGACCGCGGATTGCTGCGGCCGGCTCGAAGTGATGTTCTTTGCGATCTCGTCAATCTTGACCGTGGCTTTGCCATTTGCATCGTGGCCTGTGATCACCCGCCGTATCCGCAATGTCATTGATCGTCTCCTTTTTTGCACCCAATAAAGGCGCTTGGTGTGCAGCGTTGGGAAAGAGCATGAATGCCCGGTAAGGGCGCGAGGGAGTTGCGATTGCCCTCAGCCCGACTTGTAGCCCGAGCGGTCGAAATTCTCCAATCTTGCCTGGTATTGTTTCGGCACTTCGCATCCGCAGCGCAGGTGCCAGCGCCGGACCAGATAGCTGAACGCGTTGCCCTGCGAGTCGCCGCGATTGGTGCGCGCGCGCTTGGCCTTGAGCTCCTCCTCTTTCACAAACAGTTTCGGTCCGCCGGCGGATTCGGCCAGCAGCTGAATCCGGCAGGCGCGCTCGAGCTTGATCGCGAAGAACACCACTTCTTCGACGCTACCACCGGCCGTGACAATGCCGTGGTTGCGCAGGATGAGTGCATTACCAGCCCCGAGGCACTTCGCCACCGCCCGGCCGCGCGGTTGGTCCGTGATTAGGTCGGTGGTCTCGGCGAACACCGGCACGCTTCCGGAAAACATGGTGCCGTCGTTGCTCATGGCCGCCAGCGGTTTGCCGAGCGAGGAGAACGCGATCGCATGCTCCGGATGGGTGTGCAGCACGGCGTTGACATCCGGCCGCGCCCGCATGATCTCCGAATGGATATAGACCTCGTTGTGGCGCGGCCAGGCGCCCGCGACCTTCTCGCCTTCGAGGTCCACGGTGATGATGTTGGCGGCCGAGAGCTCTTCGAGTCCGATGCAGCCCGGTTTCATCAGGAACCGCCCGGAGCCGTCAGGTAGCCGCGCTGAAATATGGCCCCAGACGTAGTCGCCTTGGCCCTCATCGACCAGGACGCGGCCGGCATTGATGAGTTTTTCACGCAGAGCGTCGGTCATGGGGATCATCCTGATTGCTGTTGGCTTGAACTTGGACTTAGTCGGCTGCCCGATCGCGCCGTCGTTGCTTTCGGCTAAAGCGAGGATTAACGCTCCCTCCCGGGGAGAGCAATGCGCACGGCATCCGGTGTTTGGCTGGTTGACGCCCGCGTTGATCCCGCCACAATGAGGACGGGCAACGTGCATGAATAGGGTTTCACAGGATCAATTCGCCGCCGCGCGTCTCGACGACGGTGCGGCGCCTATCGCACGTGCGCGCGATCTCGCGCCGATGATCGAGGCCGCTGCACCCCGGATCGAGGCGGAACGCGCGCTCCCGGAGGAGGTGGTTGCGGCGCTCCATCAGGCGGGACTCTTCCGCTTGCTGCTGCCGCGCGCGTATGGCGGGGCCGAAGTCGACCCAGCCATCTTCATGCAGACAATCGAGGTGCTTGCCAAAGCCGACGCGAGCACGGCCTGGTGCGTCTCGCAAGCCTCGGGCGTGTCGATGGGCGCGGCCTATCTCAAGCCCGCGAACGCCCGCGAAATCTTCGGCGACCCGCGCGCGGTCCTGGCGAACGGGACCGCATCGACAAAAGTGAAGGCGATCCCGGTCGAGGGCGGCTATCGGGCGAGCGGGATGTGGCGGTTCGCCAGCGGCCACAAGCACGCCAACTGGCTTGGCGGCCATTGCGTCCTCTGCGATGCAAGCGGCACGCCGCGCCTTGCCGCCGACGGCACGGCGCTCGAACGCACGTTGCTGTTCCCGAAAACGCGCGCGCGGATCACCGACGTGTGGCACGTCATCGGCCTTAAAGGGACCGGCAGCGACTCCTACTGCGTCGACGATCTGTTTGTGCCCGATGACTATACCTACACGCGCGAATCCGCAACAGAACGGCGCGAGACGGGGCCGCTCTACCGCTTCACCACATTCAACATTTTTGGGATCGGCTTTGCCAGCGTGGCGCTCGGCATCAGCCGCGCCATGTTCGATGCGTTCACGCGCCTGGCCGGTGAAAAGGTCCCATATCTGACCCGCAGCACGCTGCGGGACAATGCCGCGATCCAGTCGCAGGTGGGAATGTCCGAGGCGCGGCTGCAATCGGCGCGCGGCATGTTGTTGCGGACGATCGAGGATTTATGGAAGACGGCAGCGCAGGGCGAAAGTTTCACGCGCGATCAGCAGGTGGCGCTGCGCATGGCGTCGACCTATGCCACGCACCAAGCCAAGGATGTGGCCAATTTCGTCTATCATGCCGCCGGCGCCACCGCGATCTTCGAGAACAATCCGTTCGAACGGCGGTTCCGCGACATCCATACGGTGACCCAGCAGGTGCAGGCGAATGCCTCGAACTTCGAGCTTGTTGGACAACACCTGCTCGGCCTGGAGGCACAATCGCGATTGCTTTGATATATCGTATATTCAGTTCGAGCGGCCGATGCGACCCGCCGACAGAGGAGACTTGTGATGAAGGAATGGATGAAGCTCATTCCGGAAGCGGACGTGCAAACCTATCTACGCGGCGGATTGCTGGCCGAGATCAAGTTCGGCAAACAGCCGGGCCTCATCGTGGTCGACTGCACCTACGGTTTTGCCGGTTCGGAAGGCTTGACGCTCGAGGAAGCCATCGCGGAATTCTCCACCGCCTGCGGCCCGGTCTCCTGGGAAACCATGCCGCGCATCGCGCGATTGATCGGTCTATTCCGCGAGCTCAAACTGCCGATCGTCTTCACCAGGAACGAGCCGTATGACGTGCTTTACGCGGGACGCACGACCAAGCGGAAGCCGCGCGTGAAGAACGAGTCCAAATTCAACGAGATCCCCGCCGTGATCGCGCCGAAAGCCGAAGAATGGGTGCTGGCCAAAACCAAGGCGAGTGCGTTTTTCCAGACACCGTTGACCGCCTATCTCATCAAACAGGGCGTGGATACGCTCGTGGTGTGCGGGGTGTCGACCTCGGGCTGCGTGCGCGCGACTGCGGTCGATGCCCATTCGCACGGGTTTACGACTTTTGTGATCGACGATTGCTGTTTCGATCGCTCCAATTTCGCGCATTGCGCCAATTTGTTCGACCTGCAGGCGAAATACGCCGCCGTCGTCTCGCTCGATGAGCTGGCCGCTTTGATGCAACCCATGCGCAAGGCCAACGCCGCGTAGCGTTTGCAAGCTTTCGTCAAGGAATCAGGACAACCGATCCCGTTGTCCTGCGCGCTTCGAGGTCGCGGTGCGCCTGCGGTGCATCCTTGAGCGCATAGCTGTGATTGATCTCAATGCGCACTTTGCCGCTGCGCACCATCGCAAACAGGTCGTTCGCGCTCGCGAGCAGTTCGGCGCGCGTGGCGGTGTAATCCCCCAGGCTGGGATGGGTGAGGAAAACAGAGCCGAGCTGGCCAAGCCGGCGCGGCGGCACCGGATCGGGATCGCCCGACGCCTCGCCATAGGAGGCGAGCACCCCGCGCCGGCGCAAACAACGCAGCGAGCCCTCGAACGTCGTCCTGCCGACGGAGTCATAGACCACCGGCACGCCCTCGCCACCGGTGAGCGCACGCACGCGCTCGGCGAAATCCTCCCGCGTATAGACGATGACATGGTCGCAGCCATGCGCGCGCGCGATTTTTGCCTTCTCGTCGCTGCCGACTGTGCCGATCACCGTGGCGCCAAGATGCTTTGCCCATTGGCACAGGATGAGGCCGACCCCACCGGCCGCCGCATGCACCAAAATCGTATCGCCCGCTTTGACCCTGTAGGTCTCATGCAGCAGGTTGCGTGCGGTCATGCCGCGGATCATCATCGCAGCAGCCGTGCGCGCATCGATGTCGTCGGGCAATATGACGGCGCGCGCGGCGGGCACGATACGGCTTTCCGCATAGGCGCTGTCCGGCCCGGCGACGCAGACCACGCGATCGTCGATCGAGAAGCCGCTCACGTCTTTGCCAAAGGCCTCAACCGTGCCCGCGCTTTCGACGCCCATCCCGGAGGGAAACGCGCGCACCGCATGCTGCCCGCGCCGCACCAGGATATCGCGAAAGTTCACGGCGATCGCCTGCTGGCGGATGCGCAATTCGCCCAGGCCGGGTGCGCCGATTTCCACGTCTTCGAAGCGTAGCACCTCGGGCCCGCCGGTCTGGTAAAAGCGGAATGCTTTCATTGCTTAAACTCCTGCGGCAGTGATCGCACGGAAGCGCTTTACTAAAAAGGGCCGCCGAAGTGTCTTGCTCCGAAAGCATCGCCAAGGCAGCATCTAAGGCAGCATGACGGCAAAATCGGAGGCACGAAGACCATGGCAAGAGCAACGCTCAAAGCACGGGCAAAACAGACGCCACCACGAAAAAGCACAGTGCGCGCGAGGAAAAGAATAAGGACCGGCGCGAAGACTGCCGCCAAGGCGCAGCCGCGGCACAAATTCCTGGTCAACCGTTTTCGCCCGGAGGATTTCAAGGGCGACGGCTTGCGCGACTACGCCCACTACCGCGATCTCGGCATCAAGGACGCAACCCGCGGCATGGTGGTGGCGCACGCCATTCGCTTTGTCGCGCCCTGCGATCCCAAGGTGGTGTCGAAGGAGCACCTTCACGACACCGAGTTCCAGATGATCTATGTGCTCAAGGGCTCCATCACGTCGTCGTTCGAGGGACAGGGCACCCATACGATGCAGGCCGGCGATTGCTGGCTGCAACCGCAGCGCATCAAGCACAAGGTGCTCGACTATTCCGACGATTGCGAATTGCTCGAAATCGTCATGCCGGCGGATTTCGAGACCGTCGAGCTGGAGACATGACAACACGCCTTCGATAATCCTGAAGGCCAAACCGGGATTTGCGAATGAAAATTTGCCGCTTCGACGATGACCGGCTCGGCGTTGTGATCGGGGACAAGGTGCACGATGTCACCGCGGTGCAAAGCGAGATCAGAGCTGCCGCGCCTTATGCAATGAACGGCGATGCGGTGATCGCGGCGCTGCCGGCCGCCCGCGCGCGTCTCGAAAAGCTGGCGGCCTCCACGCCCGGAAAACCAATCGCGCAAGTCAGGCTGCTCGCGCCGGTCGCGCGCCCCTCGAAGGTGATGGCGGCGCCGACCAACTACCGCGCGCACGTCGCGGAAATGCGCTCGCCGGAGAACGAGAAGAACAGCGACGGCCGGTTCCCGCTCGACATCGGCGTTGCCGGTATTTTTCTTAAAGCCAATTCGGCGCTCGTCGGGCCGTCGCAAGGAATCCCGCTGCGCTTTCCCGACCGCCGCAACGATCACGAAGTCGAGCTGGTGCTCATCATCGGCAAGCAGGGCAGCGACATCCCGCGCGCCAACGCGCTCGACTATATCGCCGGCTATTGCCTCGGCCTCGACATGACCGTGCGCGGCAAGGAAGACCGCAGCTTCCGCAAGTCGGTGGACGGCTATGCCGTGCTCGGCCCCTGGATGGTGACCGCCGACGAGATCGCCAATCCCAACGACGTGCCGCTCTCGCTTCACGTCAACGAAGAGCTGCGGCAGCAATCGAACACCAGCTATCTGATCTACGACATTGCGCGGCTGATCGAGTTCGCCTCGCAATTCTACACGCTCTATCCCGGCGATGTTTATTACACCGGCACGCCCGAGGGCGTCGGCCCGGTCAAGCCCGGCGACTGGATTCGCTGCCGCTCCGCGCCTGCGCTCGGCGAGTTGCGCATCCAGGTGCGGGCGCACGAGGTCGGGCGCTGATCGTGCAATGGATTGACGGAAACACGTTTCCCGGGCGCAGCGCAGCACGAGCCATAAGCGCGTTTACGCGCGTCTTTGACGCGCTATGGCGAAGTGGTGCGCTGCAGACCCGGGATCGCTCCAGTCCGTGGCGGTCCCGGATCAGCAGTGCAGCGTTTCGCGCTTACGCGCTCACGCCACACCGCATCCGGGACACGGAAGTCTGAACGGTCCCGCGCGAGAACGGCGTTGTGAAATTTGGCGACCCCGGGTGGATTCGAACCACCGACCTTCAGCTTAGAAGGCTGCTGCTCTATCCCCTGAGCTACGGGGCCGCGCGTGTCTTGCCGCCGCGCTCATTTATACCAACTCGCTCAACTTGTCATTCCAGCCGAGCCGCATTGGCGGCGAGAGCCGGAATCCATAAACGCTTGCCGTGATTATGGATTCCGGGCTCGCGGACTTCATCCGCGCCCCGGAATGACGTGTCGAAATTCCGGCGTTGTGGTGCACTGCGGCAGCCCCGCTCAGACGCCGGTACGCCCTGCCTTGGTCACGACCTCGACACGTTCATGGCTTCTGCTCCAATGTATCCGCTCGCGTTCCCCGCCGAGGGAGGAGGACCCCCACCATGCTCGCGCCCGTCCGCGCCGGCCTCGTCGCCGCGCTTATTGCCATGTCCTTTGTGGCCATGTCCTTTGTTGTCCTGCCTATTGTTCCCGCCGCTGCCGAAAAAGCCTTCCAGCGCGAAAATCTCACCGAGGCCGTGATCAAGCTCGAAGCCCAGATCAAGGCCGAAGCCGGCCAGGTGAGAAAATCGCTCGCCGAACTCCGCCGGGACGCCGACAGCGCCTTCCAGCGCAACGATCCTCGCACCGGCATCCTGTTGCTCGGGCAGATCGTCGCGCTCGCCCCCAATGACAGCGCCAACTGGTTGCGGCTCTCGCGCGCCATCCTGCAGATCAGGGCCACCGACGAGCGCGAGCGCATCCGCCTGCTCGATCGCGCCGGCACCGCGGCCTATGCCGCCTACCAGCGCACCACCAACCGCAACGAAGAGGCGACCAGCCTTGTCGTCCTCGGCCGCACGCTCGCCGACCGCAAACAATGGCGGCCGGCGCTCGATGTGCTCCGCACTTCGCTTGATCTGCACGAGGTCGCCGATGTGCGCGGACTCTATGAGCGGCTGCGCGAGGAACACGGCTTCCGCCTGCTCGACTATTCGGTCGATGCGGACTCAGCCTCGCCGCGGGTTTGCTTCCAGTTCTCGGAGGAATTGCCGGTCAAGCGCATCGATTTTTCTCCCTTTGTTGCGGTCGCCGGCATCGACAAACCGGCGCTCTCCGCCGACGATAAGCAGCTCTGCGTCGAGGGCCTAAAGCACGGCGAGCGCTACAACGTCACGCTGCGTGCCGGTCTGCCCTCAGTGGTACGCGAAACTCTGCCCAAGTCGGGCAGCTTCACCGTCTATGTGCGCGACCGCAAACCCTCCGCGCGCTTTGCCGCCAAGGCCTATGTCCTGCCGCGTGCCGGCCAGCGTGGAATTCCCATCATCAGCGTCAATACCAAGGCGGTTTCGATTGAGATCTACCGCATAGGCGACCGCAACCTGGCCGAATCCGTATTTAGCCGCGACTTCCAGCGCAATCTTGACCGCTATCAGATCGAACGCCTGGCGGAAAATCGCGGCGGTAAAGTGTGGACCGGCGAGCTTGCCGTCGAACAGTCGCTCAATGCCGATGTCACTACGGCGTTTCCGGTCGATCAGGCGGTCGGAAATATGGCGCCCGGCGTCTATGTCATGGTGGCCGAGCCGGCGGGCCCCAAAGCGGATAATTACGATTCACTCGCAACGCAATGGTTCATCGTCTCCGATCTCGGGCTCAGCTCATATTTCGGCAACGACGGCATCCACGTCTTCGTGCATGCGCTTGCGACCGCCGAGCCCAAAGCCCAGGTCGAAGTGCGGCTGCTCTCGCGCGGCAACGAAGTTCTCGCGACCAAGACGACGAACTCAAGCGGCCATGTCCAGTTCGAAGTCGGCTTGACGCGCGGGGAGGGGGCGCTCTCGCCCGCCATGGTGATTGCCGCCGGCGGCGGTGACTACGCTTTTCTAAGTCTCAAGACTTCGGCCTTTGATCTTTCCGACCGCGGTGTCGCCGGCCGCACGGTGCCGTCCGGGCTCGATGCCTTCGTTTACACCGAGCGCGGGGTCTATCGTTCGGGCGAGACCGTCTATGTGACCTCTATTGTGCGCGACGCTTCTGGCGTTGCGGCCCCAAATGTTCCGCTCACGCTTGTGGTCGAGCGTCCGGATGGGCTCGAATACCGCCGTGTTACAGTTGCCGATCAGGGTATCGGCGGCCGTTCCTTGAGCGTGCCGATCGCCTCGACCGCTTCGACCGGAACCTGGCGCGTGCGCGCCTATACCGATCCCAAGCGTCCGCCGGTGGGCGAAACCAGTTTCATGGTCGAGGATTACATTCCCGACCGGCTCGAATTCGACCTCGCATCGCCCACCGGGCGCCTGTCGCAAAGCGCGCCGGCCGATGTGACGGTCGAGGGCCGCTTCCTCTACGGCGCGCCGGCTGCCGGGCTCGATCTGGAAGGCGAAATCGTGTACGGCCCGGCCAAGGAGCGGCCCGGTCTTGCCGGTTATCTCTTTGGATTGGCCGACGAAGCGGTCGCCGCCAGCCGGCAGCCGCTCGCCGACCTGCCGGCCACCGATGCCCAGGGCAAGGCGCGCTTCAAGGTCAATGCCCTCAAGGTTCCGTCTTCGACCCGGCCGCTGGAGGCGCAGATCGTCGTGCGCATGGCCGAAGCAGGCGGCCGCGCGATCGAGCGCAAGCTCGCTCTTCCGCTCGTACCGAGCACCAACATGGTCGGCGTCAAGCCGCTGTTCGCCGGTCGCTCGCTCGCCGACGGCGCCGCTGCCACATTCGATGTCGTGCTCGTGGCGCCCGACGGCAAGACCATCGCGCGCAAAGGTGCGCGCTACGAACTGCTCAAGGTCGAAACGCGCTATCAATGGTATCGCCGCGACGGCTCCTGGGATTGGGAATCGATCAAGATCACGCGCCGCGTCGCCGATGGGCGCATTGATTTGGTCGCAGGCAAACCGGTGCGCATCTCGGCGCCGGTGCAATGGGGACGCTACCGGCTCGAAGTCACCAGCGGCGATCCGACCGTTCCGATCACGTCGGTTTCCTTTGACGCCGGCTGGTACACCGAGGCGAGCGCCGATACGCCCGACATGCTCGAAATCGCGCTCGACAAGCCGGAATATAGGCCCGGCGAAGCGATGACGGTCGCAATCACCGCGCGCACCGCCGGCAAAATCACGCTGGACGTGATTGGCGACCGGCTCGCGACCTCGATCACCCAGGATGTGCAGCCCGGCACCGCCCGCATCAAGCTCGATGTCGGCCGCGACTGGGGCAACGGCGCCTATGTGGTGGCGACATTGCGCCGCCCGCTCGACGCCAAAGCCCAGCGCATGCCGGGCCGCGCCATCGGCGTGCAATGGTTCGCCATCGATCGCAAGGCGCGCACGCTTGCGCTTGATATGAAACTGCCGCAGCTCGCGCGCCCGAACAACGCGCTGCGCGTTCCGATAAAAATTGACGGCCTGGCCGTAGGCGAGGACGCGCGCGTGGTGGTTGCCGCGGTCGATGTCGGCATTCTCAATCTCACCAACTACAAGCCCCCCGCGCCCGACGAATACTATCTCGGCCAGCGCCGGCTCACCGCCGAACTTCGCGATCTCTATGGCCAGCTCATCGACGGCATGCAGGGTACCCGCGGTCAGATCAAGACCGGCGGCGACGGCGCCGGCGCCGAGCTGCAGGGCAGCCCGCCTACGCAAGCGCCGCTTGCGTTCTACTCCGGGCTCATCGCCGTAAAGCCCGACGGCACCGCGGAGGTCAGCTTCGACATCCCCGCGTTTGCCGGCACCGTGCGGGTGATGGCGGTGGCCTGGAGCAAGGACCGGGTCGGCCGCGCCAACGCCGATGTAACCATTCGCGATCCGGTGGTGCTGACCGCAACCTTGCCGCGCTTCCTGCTGACCGGCGATCGCGGCACGCTGCACCTCGACTTCGACAACGTCGAGGGCCAGGCCGGCGACTACAACATCGCGGTCAAGGCCGATGGCGCGGCCGCGGTCGGCGCGCGCGCAACGCAGACGCTGCGCTTGCGCGCCAAGCAACGCGAGACCATCGCCATCCCGCTCACCGCCTCGGCCGCGGGTACCGCCACCGTCAGCGTGCAGATCACGGGGCCCGGCGCCTTTGCGCTGGAGCGCAGCTATGCGCTTGCGGTCAAGCCGGCAACGCAGATCCTCACGCGCCGTACGGTCAAGCCGATCGCCAAGGCCGAGAGCCTAACCTTGTCGAACGACCTGTTCGCCGATCTTGTTCCGGGCACCGGCGCGGTCGCGCTCTCGGTCGGAATTTCGACCGCGCTTGATGCCGCGAGTCTGCTCAAATCTCTCGATCGCTATCCATTTGGCTGTTCGGAGCAGATCACCAGCCGCGCACTGCCGCTGCTTTATGTCAATGAGATTGCGGCCGAGGCGCATCTGGCGCTCGACGGCGCGATCGACCAGCGTATCCGCGACGCCATTGATCGAGTCTTGGCGCGTCAAGCGTCGAACGGCTCGTTCGGCTTGTGGGGTCTTGGCGGCGACGATATCTGGCTCGACTCCTATGTCACGGACTTCCTCACGCGCGCGCGCGAGCGTGGCTTTGCGGTGCCGGATATTGCCTTCAAGCTCACGCTCGACCGGTTGCGTAATTTCGTCAGCAATTCGCCCGAGCCGAACAAGAATGGCGGCCGCGACCTTGCCTATGCGCTTTATGTGCTGGCGCGTAACGGCGCGGCTCCGCTCGGCGATCTGCGTTATCTCGCCGATTCCAAGCTCGGCGAGCTTGAGACCCCGATCGCCAAGGCGCAAGTCGCCGCCGCGCTTGGCATGCTGGGTGATCGCGTGCGAGCCGAGCGCGTTTACAGCGCGGCGCTCGACTCGCTGGTGCGGCAGTCGCAGCCCGAGCTGTTCGGCCGTTCCGATTACGGCTCGACGCTGCGTGATGCCGCCGCACTTGTCACGCTGGCCAGCGAAAACGGCGGCCCGCGGCCGACCATTACCGGCGCGCTCCAGCGCATCGAACAAGCGCGCGCATTTGCGACCTATACCTCCACCCAGGAGGAGGCCTGGATGGTTCTTGCCGCGCGTGCGATGGCGAAAGACTCAAGCAACGTTTTGCTCGAAGTCGGCGGCGAGGCGCGCAAGGGCTCTTTCTATCGCAACCTGCGCGCCAGCGAGCTTGGCCAGCCGTTCAAGGTGACGAACACCGGTGCTGGGCCCTTGCAGGCGGTGGTCTCGGTCACCGGCGCGCCGCTCACGCCCGAGCCCGCCGCCGAGAAGGGCTTCAAGATCGAGCGGCTCTACTACACGCTCGACGGCGATCCCGCCGATCCCGCCAAGGCCAAGCAGAACCAGCGCTTTGCCGTTGTGCTCAAAATCACCGAGCCGCAGCCGCAGTATGGCCGCATCATCGTCGCCGATTATCTGCCGGCCGGCTTTGAGATCGACAATCCGCGGCTTGTCTCCTCGGGCAACACCGGCACGCTGTCGTGGATCGCCGATGCCAAGGAACCGACCTATTCCGAGTTCCGCGACGATCGCTTCAGCGCGGCGTTCGAGCGCAAGGCCGGCGATCCGGTGGTGTTCACGGTTGCCTATGTCGTGCGCGCGGTTTCACCCGGCCGCTACGTCCTGCCGCAAGCCTACGTCGAGGACATGTACCGGCCCGACCGATACGGCCGCACCGGGACCGGAACGGTAGAGATTCAGGCGGCGAAATAGGTCGGCAATGAAAGCCTGGCGGTTCATCTTCGCGGGCATCGGCACCTCGGTTTTAGCTGCGGTGCTCGTCGCCGCGTGGTGGATCGCTTCACTCGGTCCGCTGCCGCGTGTTGGCGACATCGAGTACTCCACTCTCGTACTCGATCGCGATGGCCGGCTATTGCGCCCCTATGCCACGGCGCAGGGACGCTGGCGGCTGCCGGCCGCGGTTGAGGGCGTCGATCAGCGTTACCTCTTGCTGCTGCTGGCCTACGAGGATCGCCGCTTCCGTTCGCATCCCGGTATCGATCCGCTTGCGATCGGGCGCGCCGCCTATCAGTGGGTGCGACATGGCCACATCGTGTCCGGCGGCTCGACCCTGACCATGCAGGTGGCGCGTCTGCTTGAGCCGCGCGCTGAACGCAGCCTGCCGGCCAAGCTTCGCCAGATGGTGCGCGCGATCGAACTCGAATTCCGGCTCAGCAAGGACGAGGTGCTCGCGCTTTATCTCAGTCTTGCGCCCTACGGCGGCAATCTCGAGGGTATTCGTGCGGCTTCACTAGCCTATTTCGGCAAGGAGCCGCGCCGCCTGACGCTGGGCGAGGCGGCGCTCCTGGTTGCGCTGCCGCAATCGCCCGAGCAGCGCCGGCCCGACCGCTCCGCTGCCTCAGCGCGCATGGCGCGCGACCGCGTGCTCGATCGCATTGCCTCCGCCGGCGTCGTTCCGGCCGACGAGGTCGAGCTTGCCAGGCGCGAACCGGTGCCGGTCGCTCGCAAGCCGATGCCGATACTCGCCCCGCATGCCGCCGATCAGATCATCGCCGCCGCGCCCACGCGTAGAATCCACCGTCTCACCATCGACGCGACACTGCAGAAGAATTTGGAGGAGCTGGCGCGCGAACGCGCCCGCGCACATGGACCGGACGTCTCGGTTGCCATCGTCGCGCTCGACAATGCCTCCGGCGAAGTGTTCGCGCGCGTTGCGTCGGCCGATTATTTCGACGACCGCCGCGCCGGCCGGGTCGATATGACGCACGCGCTGCGCTCGCCCGGCTCGGCGCTCAAACCCTTCATCTACGGCATCGCCTTCGAGGACGGCCTGGTCCATCCCGAAACGCTGATCGAGGATCGCCCCATGCGCTATGGCGCCTATGCGCCGGAGAACTTCGATCTCACTTTCCAGGGTACGGTGAGCGTGCGCCGCGCGTTGCAATTGTCGCTCAACGTGCCGGCGGTAGCGCTGCTCGACAAAGTCGGCGCCAGCCGCTTAAGCGCACGGCTCGCCCAGGCCGGCGCGCCGCTGGTATTGCCCAAGAACGAAGCGCCCGGTCTTGCCATGGCGCTTGGCGGCGTCGGCATCAAACTCTCCGACCTCACCATGCTTTATAGCGGGATTGCGCGGCTTGGCACGACACTGCGCTTGATCGAGCGCCAAAACGACAATCACAATGACGCCAATACACCGGCCACTCCAAACCGGCTGATCGAGCCGGTAGCGGCCTGGTATCTCGGCAACGTGCTGCTCGGCACGCCGCCGCCGGAAAACGCCGCCGGCGGCCGCATCGCATATAAAACCGGTACGTCCTACGGCTATCGCGATGCCTGGGCGGTTGGCTTTGACGGCAAACGCACCATCGGCGTGTGGGTCGGAAGGCCCGACGGCGCTCCGGTCGCGGGTCTTACCGGACGGCTGGCCGCCGCGCCCATCCTGTTCGATGCATTTGCACGCACCGGGCAAACGCCGGTCGCGCTCGCGCCGGCGCCCAAAGGCGTGCTGTTCGCCGCCAATGCCAAGCTGCCGCCGCCCATGCGGCAATTCCGGTCCAGCGGCCTGCCGGGCGAGAGCGACTCCTCGCTGCGCATCATGTATCCGCCCAACGGCGCACGCATCGAACTCGCCACGACTGATGGCAAGCCCGATCCGGTCGTGCTCAAGGTCGCAGGCGGCGTTGAGCCGTTGACGGTGCTCGTCAATGGCATGCCGGTCGCGGCGCCGGCCGGCAAGCGTACGCTGTTCTTCTCGCCTGACGGACCGGGATTTGTCCGCCTTACGGTGATGGACGCCAAGGGCGCGACCGAGAGCGTGCTGGTACGGATTCAATAACCGCAATAATCGCTCTTATGCGGCGCCCGAAGTCCCTTCCTATTTTGGGGCATTTCTCTATTGTCCGAACCATTCTCGGATCGCGGGCGATGACGACGACCAGTTCACAGGAAGCGCGCATACAACTGCCGGTCAAAGGCTTAACGGCGCTCGTCGATTTCGCCGTTGCTTCGCATGCGCGCGCCATCGTCGTGCTGGTTCTGGTTGCGCTTGCCGCCTTCCTGCCAGGATTCTTTGCGCTTCCGCCGATCGACCGCGACGAAGCGCGCTTTGCGCAAGCCACCAAGCAGATGATCGAGAGCGGCGACTACATCGACATCCGTTTTCAGGATGAAGTCCGCTACAAGAAACCGGTTGGCATCTATTGGCTGCAGGCAATTGCAGTCAACACTGCAGACGCGCTCGGCGTGCCCCAGGCGCGCACTACGATTTGGTTTTATCGTATACCATCGCTCCTTGGCGCCATTGGGGCTGTGCTGCTCACCTATTGGACCGCGCTCGCGTTCGTTTCGCGCCGCGCCGCGATGCTCGCGGCGATGATGCTCGCAACCTCCATCCTACTCGGGGTGGAAGCGCGGCTCGCTAAGACCGACGCCATGTTGCTTGCGACCGTGCTCGCCGCCATGGGTGCGCTCGCGCGCGTCTACCTCGGCGCGCGCGGTCAGCATCCGGCCGTGACCGGCTGGAAATTGCCGGCGATTTTCTGGTCGGCCTTGGCGGCCGGTATGCTGCTCAAGGGCCCGCTGATCCTCGCCTTCGTCATCATAACGGCCGGGACGCTGTCCGCGTTCGACCGCTCCATGCGGTGGCTTTCCGCTCTGCGTCCGCTACCCGGAATCGCGTGGTTCATCGTGCTGGTGCTGCCCTGGTTCCTCGCCATCATCATCCGCAGTGGCGATAGCTTCTTCGCGCAATCCATCGGTCAGGATCTGCTCGGCAAGGTGGCGCGCGGTCAAGAATCCCACGGCGCGCCGCCGGGATTCTATTTCGTGTTGTTCTGGGTGACCTTCTGGCCGGGCGCGACGCTGGCTGCGATGGCGGCGCCGACCGTTTGGAAGGCACGCCACGAGCCGGGCGCGCGTTTTCTGCTCGCCTGGCTGGTCCCGTCTTGGATCATGTTCGAGGTCGTGATGACTAAGCTGCCGCATTACGTGCTGCCGCTTTACCCCGCAGTGGCGATCCTGATCGCCGGCGTCATCGACCCGCGTGTGCTCGCTCGCGAGCGCTGGCTGGTGCGCGGGACGGGCTGGTGGTTCGTGCTGCCAACCATCATTGCCATTGTGGGGGTTGTCGGCTTGGTCGCGATCGGGAAGCAGCTTGGCTTGCTCGCATGGCCGTTCGCCGCCGGCGCAATGATCTTCGGTCTCTTTGCCTGGCGGCTCTATGATGCCGACGGTCCGGAACGTTCGCTCCTGCGCGCGATGGCGGCCTCGATTCTGATCGCGCTATCGCTCTATGCGATGATTGCGCCCTCGCTTGGCGCGCTGTTCCCAAGCGTGGCGCTCTCGCAAGCCCTGCGCGAAAGCGACTGCAAACAGCCGCTTGCAGCCGCCGCCGGCTTTCACGAGCCGAGTCTGGTGTTTCTTGTCGGCACGCCGACGCAGCTCACCGACGGTGCCGGCGCGGTGGAATTTCTGCGCCAAGGTCCGTGCCGCTTCGTATTTGTCGAAGTACGGCAGGAGCACAATTTCGTGCAGCGCGCGGAGGCGATCGGTCTGCGCTACGCGCTGGTTTTGCGCTTCGACGGTATCAACGCCAGCGTCGGCCGCGCGATCTCGATCGCGATCTACAAGTCCGAGGACGCGCCGTGAGCGCGACCAGTGGAATGAGCGCCGGTGGCGATCCCAGTCGATTGCGGCAATTTGCGACAAATCTCTCGGCCACGCTCGCAACTTTGATGCGCAAACCGCGCGCCACTGACGGACGGCGGCCATCGTGGCCGTCACCCGGCCGATTGTGGGCTGGCGCCGTTTTGGCCATTGCTGTTGTCGCAGCCGCAATGGCGTTTCTTGACGGCCGGGTCACGATCGCTGCGCGCAGCCTGCCGCCGTGGCTCGTCGCCGCCTTTGACGAGTTTACCGACTTTGGCAAGTCGGGCTGGTTTCTCGTGCCGGCCGGGTCGCTGCTCATTGCCATCGCATTGGTGGCGATGGGGAACATGCCGCGCTTTACGCGGCTGGTCTTGGCCGCGGTGACGGTAAGGCTGGGATTTCTGTTTCTCGCCATTGGCTTGCCAGGCTTGTTCGTCACCATTCTCAAGCGGCTGATCGGACGCGCGCGCCCCTTTGTGGTTGAAGACGGCGGCACCTTGGTCTTCATGCCCTTCATTTGGCGCGCGGAATACGCCAGCATTCCCTCCGGCCATGGTACGACCGCATTCGCCGCCGCCATCGCGATCGGCGCGCTCTGGCCGCGCGCGCGCCCAATCATGTGGATCTATGCGTTGCTGATTGCCGCAAGCCGCGTGGTGATTACCGCGCATTACCCGAGCGATCTCATCGCCAGTGCGGTATTTGGTATTCTTGGCGCAATCCTGGTTCGTAACTGGTTCGCCATGCGCCGGCTTGGCTTTGTGGTCGATGCCGCGGGTCATGTGCACGCGCTGCCGGGCCCATCCTGGCGGCGCCTCAAGACGGTTGCCCGCCGCTCGCTCAATGCCTAAAAACGCTCGCGGAGCGATCGGTTTGCAATCACACGAGACCATGAGCGAAACGACCACGCGCGCATCTGGCCCGGCGGTATCGGTCGTCGTACCGGTCCGCAACGAAGCCGGCAATATTGCCCCGCTGGTCAATGAGATTGCCAAGGCATTGCAGGGGCGCTACGGCTTTGAGATCGTCTACGTCAATGACGGCTCAAGCGACGGCACCGCGGCGGAGCTCAAGCGGCTGCGGACCGACCGCCCGTGGCTGCGGCAGATCAGGCACGCGCACTCGTGCGGCCAGTCGGCGGCGGTGCGCACCGGGGTTGCAGCCGCGCGCGCGCCCATCGTCGTCACGCTCGACGGCGACGGCCAAAACGATCCGGCCTTCATCCCGCAATTGATCGAGGCGCTCAAAGCAGGCGCGCCGCGCGTGGGCCTGATTGCCGGTCAGCGCGTCGGACGCAAGGCGTCCGGTTTCAAGAAATTTCAGTCGCGCATTGCCAATGGCGTGCGCGGCGCAATTCTGCGTGACGGCACGCGCGACACCGGCTGCGGGCTCAAGGCGTTCCATCGCGACCTGTCCCTGGCGCTGCCTTATTTCGACGGTTTGCATCGCTTTCTCCCGGCGCTGGTCAAGCGCGAGGGCGGTAGCGTCGGATATGTCGACGTGGTCGATCGGCCGCGCCTGACCGGAACATCGAACTATGGCATGTGGGACCGGCTCTGGATCGGTATTCTCGATCTCGCCGGCGTATGGTGGCTGATCCGCCGCAAGAAAAGCGCGCCCGAAATCTCGGAGGTTTGAATGCTGGTCGATCTATCGCAAGCGGTTGGCAACTATTTCCACGATGTGTTTCTGATGAAGATCACCTGGGTCGTATTGATCGGCTATTGCGGGCAGGCCTTGTTCACCATGCGCTTTGTGGTTCAGTGGATTGCTTCGGAACGCGCCGGCAAGAGCGTCATCCCGCTGGCGTTTTGGTTTTTCTCGATTGGCGGCGGCCTGCTGCTGTTCGGCTATGCGCTCTATATCCGCGACCCGGTATTCATTCTGGGCCAGGGATTTGGCCTGTTCGTTTATTTGCGCAATCTCTATTTCATCAAACGCGAACGGCGGGCCGGGTCCGCCGCCGCATAAAAATACTGCCAAGCCTCAAAGCGAGGCTTGGCAGTTGTCAGCGCAAACTATTTTCTAGACGGCGGCGTTACTTCTTGTAGCCGACATAGAAAATACCAATAGTGGCGCCCGATGCGTCCTTCATCGGTTCGTAGCCGGTGATGTACGGGGTACCCAGAATTGTCACCTCGCCGTAGTAGGCTTGCCCCTTATTGATTTCCACGATCGCCTTGCCGGCGGGATCCAGTATGGTCCCGATTGCGCGGCCGCTGCCGTCTGGCTTTGGCACGCTCGTCGAGACGCGGATGTATTCTGCGCCGCTCTTCACGAAGAAAGTCGCTGTCATCCCTTTCCCGTCTTCCTTGCTGACTGCGTCAACGACGTCGAAATTGTTGTTGATCTTGGACGAGCCGAAAAGCAGACCGGGAGCGTCCTTGCCGCCAACGGCTTCTTTTCCTTCGAGCTTGGGCGCTCCTAATTTCGCCGCCATGGACTTCAAAGACGCAATTGATTTTGCGACTCGCGGGTCCGCTTGCGCATTGCCAGTGGTCGGCATCACTATTGACGTTGCAACAAAGCATCCCGCCGCAAGGATGCCGACGATAAAGCTCTTCCGATTCATGTGATTATTCTCCTCCCGAGTGAAATGTGGCGTAACCGATGACGCCGTTGTTTAGATTGATTGAAGTCGCCCGTGTCAGATGCGCCAGGGGCAAGTTGCTCGGCATGGCGCCGAGATTAGACAAGCCTTCTTATTATTGTTGCAGGCTACAAGATTAAACCGCCGCCGCATAGGCGGCAAAGCCTGTTTCGAGATCGGCGGTCAGATCGCCCACATCCTCGAGTCCGATATGGAAGCGCACACATGGCCCGCCCGGTGCCCACTTTGTTGCGGTGCGAATTGCGGTGCAATCGAATGGAATCGCTAGGCTTTCGTAGCCGCCCCAGGAAGCGCCCATGCCATAAAGACGGAGCGCGTTGAGAAATGCAAAAACGGCCTCCTGCCGCACCGGCTTGAACACGATGCTGAACAGTCCACAGGCGCCGGTAAAATCGCGCTTCCAGATCGCGTGCCCGGGATGGCTGGGCATCGCGGGATGCACGACGCGCAGCACCTCCGGCCGCGCCTCGAGCCAGCGCGCGATCGTCAAGCCCGATTGCTGATGGCGCGCAAGCCGCACGCCCATGGTTCGTAGGCCGCGGAGCCCGAGGTACATGTCGTCGGGCCCCACGCACAGACCGCTGGTACCCACCATGTCCTTGAGCTGCGGCCACGCGGCTTGGTTCGCGGAGACTGTGCCAAGCATCACATCGGAATGCCCGCCGATGTATTTTGTGCCCGACTGAATCGACAGGTCGGCGCCCTTCTCCAGCGCGCGAAAGTAGAGCGGGCTCGCCCAGGTATTGTCCATCAATACCAGTGCACCGCGCGCGTGAGCGGCATTGGCGATCGCCGGAACATCTTGCATTTCGAACGACAGCGAGCCCGGCGACTCGACGAATACCGCACGCGTATTTGGCTGCATCAGTTTGGCGATACCCGCGCCGATGAGCGGATCGTAGTAAGTCGTAGCGATGCCCATGCGCACCAGCACGCTGTCGCAAAACCGGCGTGTCGGACCATAGACGCAATCCGTGACCAGGACATGATCGCCGCTGCGCAGCACCGCAAGCAGCGCCGTCGAGATCGCTGCAAGACCCGATGGCAGCAGCGCGACACCGGCGCACGCGCCTCCATCGAGTTCGCGCAACGCCGATTCCAGCGCCTCCGAGGTTGGGGTACCGCGCCGGCCGTATTGGTAGTGCCCGCGATGCGCGAGATAATCCTCAGCGGTGCGATAAAGCAGGGTGGACGCATGATAGACTGGAGTATTGACGTAGCCATGATGCGCAAACGGATCGCGCCCGCCGGTCGATAGACGGGTCTCCGGCTTGTAGTCAGTCTGCCGCGCGTGGTCATCGCCTTGTTTGGTCATGGATTCGCCCTCGTCCTTCCGCGGCATATACCGCGCCCTTTGATGCGACCGTCAACCCCTTGACCTATTGACCCAGCCGTTCTGAGATGGCTCGACAAGCGGTGCGCAGGCGGGCCTCGGCCCTGCTGGGTCGGGTTACTCACCGCTGACGGTCAGCGCAAAACGCGCTATGGTGCCCCTGCCGCGTGTCGCCGCGCAGCGAAAACAGTCTGTTCTGGGAGAATCCCATCATGCCCCGCGCTTTCATCTGCATTGCACTGGCGGCAATTCTGAGTGTCGTGGGATCGGAAGTCTCGGCTCAAACCCTCAATACTGTCAAAGCGCGGGGGATTCTCAATTGCGGCGCGAACGGAACGCTTGCTGGCTTCGGCGCGCCGGATGCCCAGGGCCGCTGGACCGGCTTCGACGTGGAATATTGCCGCGCGATCGCGGCCACGATCTTCAACGATCCGAACAAGGTCAAATTCGTGCCGCTCTCGGCCAAGGATCGTTTCACGGCTCTGCAGTCGGGCGAGGTCGACGTCCTGGTGCGAAACACCACTTGGACCAGTTCGCGCGACACGACGCTTGGGCTCAATTTCACCGGCATCAATTACTACGACCATCAGGCCTTCATGGTACGCAAGGCGCTCAAAGTTAAATCGGCGCTCGAGCTCAGCGACGCTGCAATCTGCGTCCAACAAGGCACCACCACCGAACTCAACCTCGCGGACTATTTCCGCGCGCACAAGATGAAACTCAAGACCGTCACATTCGCGAGTGCGGACGAAGCTATCAAAGCCTACGACTCCAAGCGCTGCGACGGTTACACGACGGACGCATCGGGTATTCGCAGCGAAATGCGCAAGCTCGTCAATCCGGACGAACACGTCATCTTGGAAGATGTGATTTCCAAGGAGCCACTCGGTCCCGTCGTGCGCCAGGGCGACGATCAATGGTTCGATATCGTCAAATGGGTGCATTTTGCCATGCTGACGGCGGAAGAATTTGGCGTGACCAGAGCCAACGTTGATGAACAATCGAGATCGGACATCCCGGATTTGCGGCGGCTGCTTGGCAACGAAGGCAAGTTTGGCGAGATGCTAGGGCTGACAAACGACTGGGCCTACCGGATCGTCAAGCACGTCGGAAATTACAGCGAGATCTTTGAGCGCAATGTCGGGCAGGGTTCGCCGCTGAAGCTGCCGCGCGGTTACAACGCGCTGTGGACCAAGGGTGGGTTGCAATACGCCCCGCCGATCCGCTAAAGCGCATTAATTGAGCCAGGGCGTCCCGGAGCAGTCGATGGACGCTGCCGATATCACCAAGCCCAAGGTTTCGCTGTTCTACAATCCAAAGGCGCGCAGTGTTGCCTATCAGGCGGCCCTCTGCGCGCTGATCGTTTTTCTCGTTTATGGCGCGGTCAGCAATGCGGTGGAGAATCTGAGACGTGCCAAAATCGCGTCTGGTTTCGATTTCTGGAATACCACTGCCGGCTTCGATATCAGCCAAACGCTGATTGATTATTCAGTTACCTCGACCTACGGCCGCGCGTTCTGGGTC
>CAZNSG010000367.1:0-3524 GCA_964575715.1 uncultured Hyphomicrobiales bacterium
CGAACGCCTTAAGCCGGATGCGGATGTTTTGACCGTTCATTTTGTTCCCGTCAGGCGTACTTCGCCTGAACCTCCTGCGCGACATTCTGCGGAACTTGCTCGTAGTGATCGAACTGCATGGTAAAGGTGGCGCGTCCCTGACTCATGGAGCGCAGATTGTTGACATAGGAGAACATGTTGGCGAGCGGCACCATGGCATTGATGACGTTGGCGTTGCCGCGCATGTCCTGGCCCTGGATCTGGCCGCGGCGCGAATTGAGGTCGCCGATGACCGAGCCGGTGTAGTCTTCCGGCGTCACCACCTCGACCTTCATGATGGGCTCGAGCAGCACCGAGCCGCCCTCGCGCAAGGCCTCGCGCAGAGCGGTGCGCGCGGCGATCTCGAATGCCATGGCCGATGAATCAACGTCGTGATACGCGCCGTCGATCAGTGAAACTTTTATGTCGACCACCGGGAACCCCGCAAGCACGCCTGAGCCAAGAACGGACTCTAGGCCCTTCTCCACGGCCGGGATGAACTCCCTCGGCACCGAGCCGCCGACGATCTCGTTCTCGAACTCGAAGGCTGCGCCTGGCACACTCGGCTCGGCGACGATTTTGACGCGCGCAAATTGGCCGTGGCCGCCGGTCTGTTTCTTGTGGGTGTAGTCTTTGGTTACGGTCTTGGTGATCTTTTCGCGATAGGCCACCTGCGGCGCACCAATATTGGCATCGACCTTGTAGGTGCGCCGGAGGATATCGACCTTGATGTCGAGGTGGAGCTCACCCATGCCCCGAATGATGGTCTGACCCGATTCCTGATCGGTGTGGACGCGGAAGGACGGATCCTCGGCCACCAGCTTGGCGAGTGCGGCGCCGAGCTTTTCCTGGTCGGCCTTCGACTTCGGCTCGATCGCAATTTCGATCACCGGTTCGGGGAATATCATCTTTTCCAGAATCACCGTCTTTTGCGAATCGCACAGCGTATCGCCGGTGCGCACTTCTTTGAGCCCCGCAAGCGCGACGATGTCGCCGGCAAACGCTTCCTTGATATCTTCGCGATCGTTGGCGTGCATCAAGAGCATGCGGCCGATGCGTTCCTTGCGATCTTTCGTGGAATTGATCACGCCGGTGCCGCTCGAAAGGATGCCGGAATAGATGCGGCAGAACGTGATGGTGCCGACGAACGGATCGTCCATGATCTTGAACGCGAGCAAAGCAAGCGGCTCTTTGTCGTCGGCGTTGCGTATTACCTCATTGCCTTTGGAATCGATGCCCTTGATCGGCGGCACGTCGCGCGGCGACGGAAGGAAGTCCACCACCGCATCGAGCAGCGGCTGCACACCCTTGTTCTTGAACGCCGAGCCGCATAGCACCGGATAAAACGCTCCGGTAATGACCGCCTTGCGGATGAGGCGCTTGAGCGTGGCCTCATCGGGCTCCTTGCCATCGAGGTAGGCCGTCATGGCTGCGTCGTCCAGCTCGACCGCAGCCTCGATCATCTTTTCGCGATACTCCTTGGCCTGGTTGACGAGATCCGCCGGGATGTCCTCGTCGTGGTAATTCGCGCCGAGCGATTCATCGTCCCAAACGACCGACTTCATGCGCACAAGATCGATGATGCCCTTGAACTGCTGCTCGGAGCCGATCGGCAACTGGATCGCCACCGGCTTTGCCCCCAGGCGCTCCACAATGTCGGACAGGCAGCGGAAGAAATCGGCGCCGACCTTGTCCATCTTGTTGGCAAAGACGATGCGCGGGACTTTGTATTTGTCGCCCTGCCGCCAGACCGTTTCGGTCTGCGGCTCCACGCCCTGGTTGGAATCGAGCACGCAGACCGCGCCGTCGAGCACGCGCAAGGAGCGTTCGACCTCGATGGTGAAATCGACGTGGCCCGGCGTATCGATAATGTTGAGGCGCTTCTCCCGCCAGAACGCCGTGGTTGCGGCTGACGTGATGGTGATGCCGCGCTCCTGCTCCTGCTCCATCCAGTCCATGGTGGCCGCGCCCTCATGGACCTCGCCCATCTTGTGACTCTTCCCGGTGTAATAGAGGATCCGCTCCGTAGTTGTGGTTTTGCCGGCATCGATGTGGGCCATGATGCCGAAATTGCGGTAGTCCTCGATGGGATGGGTGCGGGGCATGGGGATGTCCGTGCTGTAATGGCTGGCCCGTCACCAGCGGTAATGCGAGAACGCCCGGTTGGCTTCCGCCATACGGTGCGTGTCTTCGCGTTTTTTGACGGCGTTTCCCCTGCTATTGGATGCATCGAGCAGTTCGGCAGAGAGCCGCTCGGTCATCGTCTTTTCGTTCCGTTCGCGGGCGGCTGAGATGATCCACCGAATGCCGAGCGCCTGGCGCCGCGAGGTGCGCACTTCCACTGGCACCTGGTAGGTCGCGCCGCCGACTCGCCGCGAGCGCACCTCGATCGACGGCATGACGTTGTCGAGCGCCTGCTCGAACGCCGTTATCGGATTCTGCTTGGTCTTGCTCTCGATCAGATCGAAAGCGCCGTAGACGATGTTCTCGGCGACCGATTTCTTGCCGGCATGCATGACCGAATTCATGAACTTGGAGACCACGAGGTTCCCGTATTTCGGGTCCGGGTTGATCTCTCGCTTATCTGCACGGTGACGACGGGACATCGGTCTTCCTCCTCTTCGTCATGGCCGGGCATAGTCGTCGAAGACGGCGTCGCTTCGCTCGCCTATGTCCCGGTCATCCACGTTTTTCTTCTCTTTAACCTTCTCTTACCGGGCTCTCCGGCCTCAATCTGCCTCTCGGGTTCCCCGGGTCTCGCTCGGCTGCGCCTCGCTCGCCCGGAGATCTCCGCAAAACGACCCGATTACTTGGGTCGTTTTGCTCCGTACTTGGAGCGGCGCTGCTTGCGGTTCTTGACGCCTTGCGTGTCGAGCACGCCGCGCAGGATGTGGTAGCGCACGCCCGGAAGATCCTTGACGCGGCCGCCGCGGATCATCACCACCGAGTGTTCCTGCAGATTGTGACCTTCGCCCGGGATGTAGCCGATCACCTCGAAACCGTTGGTGAGCCGCACCTTGGCCACCTTGCGCAGCGCCGAGTTCGGCTTCTTCGGCGTGGTCGTGTAGACGCGCGTGCAAACGCCGCGCTTCTGCGGCGACTGCTGCAGCGCAGGGACCTTCTTCTTGGCCTTCTGCACCACCCGCGGCTTGCGGATCAGCTGATTAATCGTCGGCATGCGTTGCCTTGACCTCGTCCGCGGGACGCCATCCGCCCCGACGTGAGATGCGGCCCGGACCCGCGCAAAACGAAAGCGCGCCAACCCCGCCCCGGCGGCGGGATGACGCTTCTCGGCCCAGAGGACCACGACGGCAAAGCGCCGCGGTCATGCACCAGTCGTCTGACAATCGTTCGACGTCAGAGGCAGCGTTTGAGCTTCATTCGTCGAGGCCGTTGCGCCAAATCCGATGAGCCAGGAAAGCTTTTGACTTTCAATAGCTTATTGGGGGACTCGGGCGTGCCGTTCCGAACTAGTAAAGCTCACCGCCTGCCGAAAGTTCGCGGTA
>CAZNSG010000368.1:0-14285 GCA_964575715.1 uncultured Hyphomicrobiales bacterium
CGGCAAACACGGCGAGCATGATCGTTATCATTACGGCGAGGAAGGCCTGTGCCACGGCGTTCGGGCCGCCGGTGACCAACGGCACGTTGAGACCGTCGCCACCTCCGGTAAGGCTGCCCCAGGACGAAATAACCAACCGCACCACCTCGACCACGCCAAACGAGGCGATCGCGAAATAGTGGCCGCGCAGCCGCAAGATGATGACGCCGAACAATGCGGCGAATGCACCGACGAATGCCGTGGCGAACAGCCAGGCGAAGACGGATGGTAACCCGGCGATTTGCGTCAAGGCGCCTGCGTAACTGCCGAGCCCGAAAAATGCTGCGGTGGCAAACGACGGATAGCCGGCAAAGCCGCCAATAAAATTCCAAGACTGAACCAGCGCCGTGTACATCGCGATTATGATTGCGAGCCGGACAACATAATTGTCGGCCCACAATGGCGTCGATGCCAGTGCGAGCACCCATACCGCGAACAGGACATAGCGGAGGCTACCCGGCATCATTCAAATCCTTTGATGCCGGAAAGGCCGGTCGGCTTCACAACCAGCAGGACAAGCATCAGGGCGAATCCGACCGTGAGGGCGTGCTCGGGTCCGAGAAATTGTCCGGCAAAGCTTTCAACGAGGCCGAGAACAAATCCGCCAATCAGCGCACCTTGCACGCTCCCAAGGCCGCCAATAACGCAGACCACGAAGGCCTTGCCGAGAAATGCACCGGCGAGATTGGTGGTGACGGGATAGATCATGGCGAACACGGCACCGGTCGTGCCCGCCATCAATGCACCGATTCCAAAAGTGATTGCGTAAATTTGTTCAACTCGGATTCCCATTAATTCGGCAGCCGAACGGTCCATCCGTACCGCGACAATGGCGCGACCAATTCGCGAGCCGCGCAAAACGACATATAAAAGTGCGGTCAGCACCAACGCCAGCGCCATGCCGACCAGCCGGTCGACCGGCATAACGATGCCTCCGAAATCGACGACACCGAGATCGAGCGTCACGCGTACGGGCGTCGCGGTGTAATAGACGTTCATAAAATTATAGAGGATAAGATCGAGGCCAAAGGTCAGGGTCAACGTGGTGAGGACCGGCTGGTTAACGACGCGGTTGATCACCAGTAATTGTATGGCGTAGCCCACGCAGTACAGGACCACCGCAACGAAGGGAAGCGCAATAAGCGGGTGAACTCCATAACTGTGCCAAGCAAAGAAAGTCAGGTAGCCGCCGAGCACGATAAGCGACCCGTGCAGCATGTTGATGATATTGAGTACGCCCCAGACCAGGGAGAAGCCGACAGCGAGGCACGCATAAAGCGCGCCGAGTACTATCCCGTTTACCAACGTCTGGAGATGGTACATTCCTCGCCCCGGCGCCGCGTCTGCTTAAACTTTGGTCTCTTCGCTATACTGAGCGAGATAACCTTCGACGGCATGACGCTTGGCCCGCGCCTTGAAGAGTACTGGATTGGACGGAAGACCGTGACCGTCGGCCAGGCGATTCATGAACGAAAAACAGCAGCACACCATGATGATGTCATGGAGTGCTCGTTCGTCCCAGCCTTCGGCATAAATCGCGTCCGCATCAGCCTGGACCATTTTGTAAGACGTTTGCGTCAATTTTTTCAAGAATTTAAAAATTGGCTTAAAGCGCATGTCGATCAATGCGGTGTCGACATCCGTCATCAAACCTTCAAGTAAATGCGGCTCGACTCCGAGAATAATTGCGGCTTCGGAATGCGAACTAGCGCAATAGGTGCAACTGTTAAGTCGCGAAACATAAGCCGCCATGAGTTCCCGCTCGCCCGGCGTAAACGCCGACGTGCCGCGCATGATTGCTTCTTCAACATGCACCCAATGGCGAAAAGACTTCGGATCAATCGAGTAGACGTGCTTGACCAAAGCATCCGCAGGCATCGATGGCATGAACGGCATACGAAATCTTTCGCAGCTTCAGAAGTAGTACGCTGTAGAAAGACCGAGCGCCGCCCAAACACTGCATTTTTGTCCGGGCGACGCTCGATGCATTGTTACTTGATCATCTGCATATCGGCGTTTTTGATATCGGCCGGAGCCAGGACTTTGATCACCCTATTCTGCACTTGAATGATAGGGAGATCGCGAATCTGATTCATGCCGTTGGCGCTGAATTTGATCGGCCCATAGAACGTGACGATATCGGTTTTGGCGAGGGCGTCGCGCACCTTGGCCTTGTCGATTGAACCGGCACGCTCGATGGCATTGCCAAGAACGACCGCGGCGGCCGCGCAGGAAGCATGCACGTAATCCGGGTCGCTCTTATTCTTAGAGGTGAAATCCTTGTAAAAGTCCGCCGTCGTCGGCCACACGCCGACGCCCTTGTAGCTCGTCTCGTGGTGCCACCAGCTCGAGCTGGTCACACCATTCGCAAGCGTACCGAGGCCATCGGTGAACTCCTTATACGCCGGACCTGCTACCATCGAGATGATGGGCGCCTTAACGCCAAGATCTTGCATCTGCTTGCGCACGAGAATGAGATCTTGCGTGTACCCGGTCACATAGACCCAATCGGGATTGGAAGCCTTTATGGCGGACACGGCTGCCGAGTGGTCCATCGTCCCGACCGCATAGAGCTTGTCATATACGACCTCAAGTCCGCCTTTTTTGGCGGCGGCCGAGAGTCCTTGTGCCATCGATTTCGGGAACACGTCGTCGCGGCCAAGAACTGCGACGCGCTTGAGCGACGGCATTTTGGTCTTCAAAAAGCTGACCATCCCATCGGTCATGCCGCCATTTGGCGACAGGGTACCGAACAGATTTTTCAGACCTTGGTCAAACACGGATTCCGACGACGAGGCGCAAGCAACCATTGGCGTCTGATAACGCTCGGCGACCGCGGCAACGATCTTGGTATGACCGGAGCCGAACGGCGCCAGCAGGAAATCGACTTTATCGTCGGTGATCAGCTTCTCGGCCAATTGGGCCGAGCGCGGCCCATCCGTCTGGTAGTCATATTTGACCAATTCGACTTTCAACTTTTTGCCGCCGACATTGAGACCGCCGGCGGCATTGACCTTGGCAAGCCACATATTCCAGACCGTCTCTTGCTTCTTGCCTTCGTCGGCAAGTCCACCGGTGAGCGCGAGCGGCGCGCCAATTTTGACAACATCCGCGGCTTTGGCCGCCGACATTGATATCGCGGCGAGCACCGCGCCGGTCATAAAGCTGAAGTACCGTCTAAATTTGAAGCCCATAACCACCCTCCGAAGCTGTTAGTTCTGCGCCGAAATCGACGCGACCTCCCGACACCACTTCCAAACCATGCGACAGTTATAGCTTATACCACGCATGCATAGTTGGTATCATGATTAGAATGACCATCACATGCAAGCCAAATTCTTTTGCATCGATGCGTGGAAAACGGTCGTTAGGATGATGGCCCTTGGGTCCGGGAGCAATGGTGAAAGCTGTTTATTAGGCCACGCAGACCGTGTACGCGGGCAATCGCGCCAATGATGCCCTGAATTGTTGTTAGCGCCATCCGCCTTGCTCGAACTAAAACCGCCCGATCGGCTTCTTCACGCGCTGCCGCCGGAGACAATACCGAATCCGCGTGATTTCAGCGTAGGCGTTGACGATCGCAAGCCAAAAATCCTCAAGGAAGAGCAGATGCGCGCCCAACGCATTGCGACTCGTCCGACCTGAGAAAGCAAGTACAGCCGCATTGGCCGATCATCATCTGATCAACCACGCAGCCTTGCGCCTGGCGTACTTTCATCAGAGGGCCAATCAGCCCTCGGCGCCACACCAATCGTACAAACTTAGTGCCATCACCTTAATGGCAGTGATGTAGTCGTCGATCGACACGTACTCGTCGTCGGAATGCATCACGGCGGTCGAGCCTGGGCCAAAAATGACAGTCGGCGTGTTGCCGTAGAGATTGAGGAAGCGGGTGTCGGCAGCGCCCTGGCGGCCGCTGATCTCCGGCTGCTTGCCGGTCACCTCGGTGTAGTTCTTGCCCACGGTTTCGACGATCGGGTGATTGCTCGGAATTTCCGAGGCCTGCGCGTCATAGCCGACGAACCGCACCTTCGGCGGATGATCCTTCATCCATGGGTCGGCCGCCGCCGCTTGGGCGATGTGCTCGACCAGGCTACGCTTAACGCCTTCATGGTCCTCGCCGGGAACGGTCGCCATGCTGCCCTTCAGCAGGCAAGTGGCGGGAAATGAACTCGGGAAATTGCCGGCGTGGAAGGCGCCGATCATGCACGGCAGCGCGTCGATCGGTTTCGGATAGAGTGGATGCTTGACGATCGCCAGGCGCTTGGCTTCGAGCGCTTCCACAGCCTTGGTGATCCTGTAGCCGAGCTCGATACCGCTGACGCCCTGATAGCGCCGCTGGATGCCGGCCGCCTTGCCTTGGATTTCAATCTCAAACCAAATCCGGCCGATGCAGGCGGGCTGTACCGCAAGTTCGCTGGTCTCCCCGGAAATGCCCGCGTCCGCCTTGTATCCGCGGATCACCGTGTCCAACGTGCCGTGGCCACTGACTTCTTCGTCGATGACCACGTTGATGAGAACGTCGCCCTTGAGCTTGATGCCCGCCGCTTTCAAGAATTCGACCGCCAAAATGTGGCTGGCGACGCCGCTCTTCATGTCGCAGGAGCCACGGCCATAGATGCGGCCGTCCTTGACCTTGGCCGACCAGGGATTGTCGCTCCAGCCTTCGCCATTGCCGACCGGAATAACGTCAGTGTGGCCGTTGAGCAGGATCGAGCGTCCACCGCCCGCGCCCTTCCAGGTGGCGACAATGTTGGGGCGGCCCTCATAGCCGCGTTCCACTGGAATATAGCCGGGGTGCTTTTTCAGCGCCTCCCAATCGGACTCCCACAGGTCGACCTTGAGCCCGAGCCTGCTCAGGTAGTCCGACAGAAACGCCTGGATCTTTGCTTCATCGCCGGTGACGCTCGGGATCTTGATCATGTCCTGCAGAAACTTGATCGCCTTGTCGCGGTTGGTGTCGATCGTTTCGACAATTTTCTGACGGGCACTGGCGCTCATTTTCGCTTCCTTCCGCACACAACCGGTTCACAAACTTCGCCAATCTGATTAATGAGCCCATCCACTCCGGTCAAGCCAAGCACCGCTTTCATTCCGCTGCTGACAGATAGTCTTCCAACGGCGGGCACGAACAGACCAAGTTGCGATCGCCATAGACATTGTCCACGCGGTTGACCGGACACCAGTATTTATCGTGCAGCAGCGATTTCACCGGAAAACACGCCAAGGTTCGCGAATAAGGATGCTTCCAGCCGTCGTCGGCGAGGTCGAGTACCGTGTGCGGCGCGTTCTTGAGGACGTTATCCTCGGCGTCCATCACATTTTTCTCGACCGCCGCGATCTCCGAGCGGATGGCGATCATCGCGTCGCAAAAACGATCGAGCTCGGCCTTCGATTCCGATTCCGTCGGCTCGATCATCAGCGTGCCGACCACCGGGAAGCTCATGGTCGGCGCATGGAATCCGTAGTCGATCAGCCGCTTGGCGATATCGTCCACCGAGATGCCGGCCGTCTCCTTGAACGGCCGCGTGTCGAGGATGCATTCATGCGCGATGCGGTCGTGCTCGCCTTTGTAGAGCAGCACATAATGGCCTTCGAGCCGCTTGGCGATGTAATTGGCGTTGAGGATGGCGGCTTGCGTCGCGGCAAGCAATCCGTGCCCGCCCATCATCATGATATAGGTCCAGGAGATCGGCAAGATCGCCGCCGAGCCGAACGGCGCGGCACTCACCGCGCCGACCTGCGCGCTCTTGCCCGGCATCATCGGATGCCCAGGCAGAAATTCCTCGAGATGTTTTTTTACGCCGATCGGCCCCATGCCGGGGCCGCCGCCGCCATGCGGAATGCAGAAGGTCTTGTGCAGGTTGATATGGCTGACATCGGCACCGAATTTGCCCGGCTGCGCCAGTCCGACCTGCGCGTTGAGATTGGCACCGTCGAGATAGACCTGCCCGCCGTGCTGGTGAACAATGCCGCAAATGTCGCGGATCGCGGACTCGAACACGCCATGCGTTGACGGATAGGTGACCATCACCGCCGCGAGCCGGCTAGAATATTGCTCCGCCTTCTTGCGCAAATCGGCGAGGTCGACATTGCCTCTGCTATCGCAGGCGACCACCACCACTTCCATGCCGGCCATCTGCGCCGATGCCGGATTGGTGCCGTGTGCCGATGACGGGATCAGGCAGACATTGCGTGCGGTATCGCCGCGGCTCAAATGATAGGCGCGGATGACGAGCAGCCCGGCATACTCACCCTGCGCGCCGGAATTGGGCTGCAACGAGACCGCATCATAACCGGTGATCTCGCACAGCTGGGCGGCGAGATCGTCGATCATTTCCTTGTAGCCGGCGACCTGATCCAGCGGTGCGAACGGATGGATATTGGCGAATTCCGGCCAGGTGATCGGGATCATCTCCGCCGTGGCGTTGAGCTTCATCGTGCAGGAGCCGAGCGGGATCATGCTGCGGTCGAGCGCGAGGTCGCGATCGGAGAGCTTGCGCATATACCGCAGCATTTCCGTTTCCGAGCGATGTCGGTGAAAGACTGGGTGAGTCAGGAAGTCACTGCGGCGGGAAAGGGGCGATGGGATCGTCCCGTCGGTCTGCGCACTCGTATTGTCGAATGATGGCGCGACCGATTTTCCCTTGGAGTGCGGGCCGAACGCCCGCCACACCGCTTCGACCACCGCCGGTGTAGTGGTTTCATCGCAACTGATTCCGATGCGGGCCTGCGCGTCCGAACCGATTTTGCGGAGGTTGATCCCTTCTGCCACGGCATTTTTTAAAACATCCGACTGCCGCTCGTCTACTTCGACAGTGAAGGTATCGAAAAATGCAGATTGTTGCACGGACCAGCCGAGTTCCCTCAGCCCCTTAGCCAATGTTGCTGCGGTACGATGAACCTTCCGCGCAATGTGTCGAAGCCCGCCTGGGCCATGATACACCGCATACATCGATGCGATCACTGCCGGTAGAACTTGCGCAGTGCATATATTAGATGTCGCTTTTTCGCGGCGAATGTGTTGCTCGCGTGTTTGCAGCGCCAGGCGGTAGGCCGCACGGCCGCGGCGATCGACCGACACACCGACGATACGGCCGGGAAGCGCACGCTTATGGGCGTCTGTTGTCGCAATAAAAGCGGCGTGCGGACCGCCATAGCCCATCGGCACCCCGAAGCGCTGCGTCGATCCAATCGCGATGTCGGCGTCAAATTCACCAGGAGGGGTAATCAGGGTTAGAGCGAGTAGATCGGTCGCCATCACTGCGATCGCACCGGTCGCATGCAAGGCGGAAATGACCGTTCGGAAATCTCGAATATCACCCGATGTTCCGGGATATTGCAGCAATGCTCCGAAAACCGCGGATGTCTGAAGATCCTTCATCGGGTTGCCGACGATGATCTTCCAATCCAACGGCTCAGAGCGCGTGCGTACCACCGCTATTGTTTGCGGGTGGCATTCCGCATCGACAAAAAAAGCATTCGGGCGCTCATTTACCACACGGTGCGCCATTGTCATCGCCTCAGCCGCTGCGGTCGCCTCGTCGAGCAACGAGGCATTCGCGATGCTAAGCCCGCATAGATCCGCGATCATGGTCTGAAAATTCAGCATAGCCTCTAGCCGACCCTGGCTGATCTCGGATTGATAAGGGGTATAGGCCGTGTACCAAGCGGGGCTTTCAAGAATATTGCGTTGGATCACAGGCGGAACAATTGTTCCGTAGTAGCCCTGCCCGATCAGCGATGTAAATATTTTGTTTTTTCCCGCAATGGCGCGCAATTTCTGGAGCGCTTCGGCTTCTGAAATTCCGGCTGCCAGCGCGAGCGGCACTTGCTGCCGGATTGCGTCTGGCACAGTTTGCGAGATGAGTTCGCTGATGTCCGACGCGCCGACGGTCGCCAGCATGTCAATCATGTCCGCGGGCGATGGCCCGATATGCCGGCGCGAAAAATCGCTCGTGTCAAAGTCAACGTCGGAATTACTGGCAGGCATGGGTTTCACCTTGTTCGGATCGCCATTCGCTAGAGGTTTGACTTCGTAAAGCGCTTCATTCAAGCAATGCCTCATATGCCTTCTCATCGAGCAAATCCGCGAGCTGGGACGAGTCCGCAATTTTGATTTTAAAGAACCAGCCGTTGCCCAGCGGATCGCTGTTCACCAGTGACGGCTCATTGGCGATTGCTTGATTGACCTCGGTGACTTCGCCGCTCACCGGCGCATAAACATCCGAAGCAGCTTTGACCGATTCGACGACTGCGACCGCCGAACCTTTTTCGAGACGAGCTCCCGGCTCGGGTAGCTCGACGAACACCAGGTCGCCGAGCTGCTCTTGCGCATGTGTGGTAATTCCGACGGTGGCGACATCGCCTTCGATACGAAGCCATTCATGATCTTTAGTGAATTTTAGCATTGCGGTTTCTCTCCCGAGCGAATGTCAATTTCGTTTATAGCGGTGCGCGACGAACGGCAGATCGCTGACACGCAGTGCAACTCGATTGCCGCGCACATCGGCAAAAATCAGATTGCCGGTCACGGCGGCATCTCGATCCACGTAACCCATGGCAACGGGGGTCTGCGTGCTCGGCCCAAATCCGCCGGACGTCACGGTGCCAATCGTTTCGGTGGATTTATCATCCGCGTAGAGCTTCGCGCCGCCGCGAGCCGGGGTGCGATCTTCCGCTTTCAGACCGATGCGCCTGCGCGCCACTCCGCCTGATAATTGCCAAAGAATGATGTCAGCGCCGGGAAATCCGCCGGCACGCGCTCCGCCGGTCCGGCGCACTTTCTGGATCGCCCACTCGAGCGAAGCCATGACCGGTGTCGTCGTCGGATCGAGATCCGACCCGTAAAGGCAGAGACCGGCTTCCAGCCGTAGACTGTCGCGCGCGCCAAGGCCGACCGGCATAACCGATTTGTCGCTGCACAGTGCACGAACCAATTGTTCGACACAGTCCGACGCAATGCTGATCTCGTATCCGGTCTCCCGCTTATAGAACAATCGCGACACCTCGCACGCTGAGCCTACCATCTGCACGGAGCGCACGTCCATGAAACGCATGGCGGCAACCACCGGCGCGAGCTGCGACAATACCGCTTCGGCCGAGGGCCCCTGCAGCGCGATGAGCGCACGGTCAGGTAACGACGTAATTTTGCACGTCGATTCTAAGTGCAGGCGCAAATGTGCCAAGTCAGCGATCTTGCAAGCGGCATTGACGATGAGCATCAGGTGGTCGCCACGGTTGGCGATCATCAGATCGTCCAGAATACCCCCAGTCGTATTGGTAAACAGCGAATAGCGTTGCCGCCCTTCCGCAATTCCTACGACATCAATGGGCACCAAGGCCTCGATGGCGCGGGCCGCATCTTCTACACGCCCGGAATTCGGATATACCGCAATCTGTCCCATGTGAGAGACGTCGAACAAACCGGCAGCGGCGCGGGTGTGCCGGTGCTCGGTCATGATGCCAGCGGAATATTGCACCGGCATTTCGTAACCGGCAAAAGGCACTATTCGCGCACCACGCTCGACGTGAAACCTATAAAGCGGCGTCCGCAGCAGTGGCGCGGCTTGATGCGTCTCTATCATGCGCGACCCCACAGGTTCGCGCATTGCACCATTCGAACGCTAATGAGAAAAAAACCAAATTTCATCTGGGCACCTCATTGCAGCAATCGTGCCGCTATCATGGTGCCCCCTCTGTTTGTTTGCCTGAGAACGTTATCCCGTCGGCGGACGCAACGCGCGCCTCTTTCCAGAGTCTATCAATCAACGCGGTCCTTTTGCCTGAGAGTTTCCGAGGCGGTTGCTCCTTCGGCGTCGGAAGACCGATCTCTCCCGCGATGATTTTGATGTAATCTAATTTATTGACCTATGATAATCTCACTTTTTCGATTTTGGCTGTTAGCCATAACTCGTTCGCGTTAACGAGTCCAATGATACGTCTTGTTCATTTCCATCGCATTCAAGTATCAGCGCAATCGCGCACCGGCGCAAGAATTGAATACGCGAATATCATCATCGCGCTGACACGTCAGCATCCGACAACATTGACGACTAATCCGCCGAGACTGGTCTCCTTGTACTTCCGCCGCATATCCTCACCGGTCTGGCGCATCGTTTCGATCACCGTATCTAGCGGAGCATCTGAACCCAGCAGCTCGAAAAACTGGTAAGCCGCATGCATCGGCCCGACGGTGTGCGAGCTTGGCGGCCCGATGCCGATGGTGAACAGGTCGGCCACGCTGATTAGCGCATCAAACCAGCGATTGCTCGCCTTTGCCGGCTTGTCTTTGGCCTCCATCAGCATTCTCAGGTCCTTGGCTTTCTTGATTGTGGCGTGATGCACCGCTGCCTGGTGACGACGACGCTTACGCCTTTAGTCGCGGAATGATCTCGCGCGCGATAATCTCGACCTGTTCAGGTTGATACTTATAGGGGACGAAGATGAGTTTCTGGACGCCGACAGCAAGATGCTCTTTCAATTGCGCCACGCATTCATCGACGGTGCCAAGAATGGCGCTGTCCTTGGTCGATTCACTCCACGACGCATAATCCCATTCCTTACCCAGCCAATCCATCATGTCGCTTTCGATCGCGGCGCGCGACTTGCCTATTCTGATCGGCAATTGCGTGGCATTGAGCAAGCTGTCAGGATCCTTACCGCCCTCTTTGGCAAAGTTGCGGATTTTCTCCCACGATTTTGCAAAGCTTTCCGGCCGATAGAAATACGTCAGCCAGCCGTCGCCGCTGAGTGCGGCGCGCTTGAGCACAACATCGACATAGCCGCCGATCAGGATTGGCGGGCGCGGCTTTTGCACCGGTTTGGGATACATCACACCGGCGGGAATCTTATGATAAGTGAATTCGCCCTTGACCATATCCTCGGTCCAGAAACGGGTCAGGATTTCAAGATTTTCATCCATGATCTTGCCGCGCTTCTCGAACGGCACGCCGACGGCGTCGAATTCGCGCCGGTACCAGCCGGAGGCCATTCCCATCAGCATGCGTCCGTCGGACAGCAAGTCCATGCTGCTCAACTGCTTAGCTAGCATCACGGGATTGCGCAGCGGCAGCACCAGGATGCCGGTGCCAAGTTTAATCTTTTTGGTACGGGCAGCGACCGCCGTCAGCAATGTGAGCGAATCGATGATGGGGAAATTCGGCTGCACGCCGAGCAACACGTGATCCCATACCCAGAGTGAGTCGAAGCCGAACTGCTCCATCTTCACGCCGTATTCGACCAATGCCTTTATATCCGGCATTTCCGGATAAGTCGTAAAATTTCGCGCGGCGATGCCGAACGTTCCAGACAATTGCGTCATTTCCAACTCCCCTATCGCTACAATTCGAATTTGTGCAGACGCGCATTAGGCGGTGTAAAATCTCTCGGGATCAAGCTCGCGCACTACACTCAACTCCTGGTCGGTCGGCGGTTCGGTCACACCCAAGTCATCGGCAAAGTTCAACTTGAACCCGGTGTTGTCCTGGACCTGCTCGCGGGTCACGCCTGGATTGAGCGCGATCACCCGCATCCGTCGCTCCTTTTCATCGAAATCGAATACTGCCAGATCCGTGACGACGCGATACATCCCGCCGGCCACTAGACCGCTGTCGTAACGGGTTTTGCCACCGCGCAGAAAGCCGGGGCTGGTGATGAAATCCACGTGCTCCACGAAACGGCGTTTTTGGTGCTTCAACGCAACGATCATCTGCGCGAGGCTGGCGATGTCATTGCCGCCTCCGGTGCCCGGCAAACGGGTCTTCGGATGGGCAGGGTCGCCGATGAAGGAGCTGTTGAGGTTTCCGAATTGATCGATCTGGGCGCCACCCATAAAGCCGACGTCCACATAACCGCGCTGGAGCAGCAGCAGCACTTCTGCGCTGCCCAACACCATATTGGCGCGCACCGTGCAGCGCTGATCATTGGTCGAAGGCGGCAGTTTGCCCGGCTCGATATAGGCGCCGATGACGCCGCCCTCGAACAAGATGGTCAGCCCGGGACAACTCACCCGCTGCGCGAGCGTAGCAGCCAGAAGCGGAATGCCGACACCGGCGAACACCACCTGCCCGCTTTTGAGTTGGCGGGAGCTAAGAATAGTCAGCAATTCCGTCGCGGTATGGGTGGGTGCCTTAAGCATCATATATGCCCTCCCCTGCCCGCGCGGCCTCGACTAATTCTTCGACGCCTATCAGACTCAGGAACTCGATCCAGGATTTTGGTCCATATATGTACCTGTCGAGATATTCCTTCATGCCTTTGATCGGATCGCCATTCACGAGGTCGACGTAGTATTTCATGTGGCGAAACATTGGTTCATAAATTCCGTAACATTCATGCGGCGCGCAGCCGAACGGCAACTCGACTATCGCATCGACCGCGAAGAATGGAATCTTAGTCTGGTCAGGCGCACGGCGAATCTGGTCGTTCGACACAATGCGCTCGGTCGACAGGATCACCTTGTCGGCCGCAATCGCCAAATCGATGTCCATGAATTGTAACCCGTCGATCTGCGCGTTGCCGTAGAAATCGCAACGTTGTACATGGATCAGCGCAACTTTTGGATTGAGTGCAGGCACCAACAGAAGCTTTTCGCCGGTGAACGGGCAGTCCAATTTGAGCGCCTCGGACCGCTGCTTGCCTACGTCGGACCCCAGCATCGACCGGATCGGCATGAAGGGAACACCCATGGCACCCGCGCGAAAGCGCATGCCCATCGCCAAGTGGCTCCATTCTTCGAAGCGCACCTTTCCTGTCTCCACGTAGTGACGCATCACTTTGGACACGCCCCAGAGAATTCCTTGGCTGAACCAGCTCGTGACGATGTGATCGCAAATGCCAGAGGCATACAGCAGGTCGCCATCGCTGGAGGTTATACTCCGGCAGCACGACAAGTCTTTCTTGCCGGCACGGATCAGCGCCCAAATGAGCCCCATCGGCGTGCGCGACATCGTACTGCCGCCGATACCAACTGAATCCCCATCGCGCACGAATGACACCGCTTCCTCGAGTGAAACGACTTTGTCGCGAAGGCTGCGGTCGCGACGCATCAAGTCGTGGCGCAGTTCCGCGTAAGGGCGCGGTGCCGTTCGGCTTTCCGGTTTTTTTGTGTTGGCCATTGCGATTAATGCACAGGCTTTACGCCCGTCTCCGCATTAAACTCATCAATCATGCGATCCCAGGCCGGCAAATCACCGACGAGACCTTGCCAAAATTTTTGATCCTTGCGGCGGTCGAAATCCTCAATCGATACGCCCTGCTGCTCCACCCAGGTGTAATAACCGAGATTGAAAATGCGCTTGCGCTCGGTATGTGTCAGTTCGAGTACATGGTCATCGACGACGCCTTCCAGGTGCCGGTTGAACACCTCGCCGGCATTGACCTCGTCGAACCCGTCGGGATAGCGGCGTCTGATGAAATTCTGCCGCTCACTTGCGTAAAGCTGCGCGCTATCCGTCGCCACCGTCATGATTACATCGTCAGCGCCCAGATCGTAATGCTTGGCGAGCTTTATCGCGGCGACGATATTAGCGAAGCCGGATATGCCGATATCGTCGAAGCTTGACACCAAAGAAGGATCAATCTTGCGGCGACCGGTGAGATAGCCGCGCCCGGCATTACCATGGAACAACGCATTGAGTGAATCGCTGGCGAGGTCAGTGACGCCGGCCACGAAGTCGGTATTCATCACATTGTGGATCAGCGGAATGTGCTTGTCGCCGATGCCCTGGATGTTGTGCTCGCCGTATCCGTTGTTGAGCATGGTCGGGCATTCGACCGCTTCGGCAGCGCATATGAGGGTGCCGTGCTTCGCCTTTAGCCGGTCGCCGGCCGCGATGGTGCCGGCGGATCCGGTCGCGCTGACAAAGGCTTTGAGCCGATAACCGGCATTGCCACGCTTGAGATGAGTAAACACCTGATCAAAGGCCGCGCCAGTACAGTGATAGTGAATGAGGTAATTGGCAAACTCGGAAAACTGATTGAGGATGACGTTATCCTTGTCGCGCTCCAACTCGGCGCACTTGTCGTAAATTTCCTTGACGTTGCTCTCCGTGCCGGGTGTACGGATGATGTCGGCACGATCGCTCACCCATTGTTCGAGCCAGTCGAAGCGTTCAGTGCTCATGCCGGCCGGCAGCACGGCGACGCCGCGGCAGCCCAGGATGCGCGAGATGGCGACGCCGCCGCGGCAGTAGTTGCCGGTGGAGGGCCAGATGGCGCGCTGCTTGGTGGGATCGAAGCGGCCG
>CAZNSG010000369.1:0-13764 GCA_964575715.1 uncultured Hyphomicrobiales bacterium
TACATCGGCAACGGGCCGTGATCCAACCTGCGGGAAGATGTCCGCCTCAAGCCGCGCCAGGAGCAGTGCCCAATACCTCGGAGCCAATCTGTTGCGCTGGTTGGCGATCCATTCCCGAGCAACTGCCTCAAACGTATTTTCCCTCCCGTGTCTTGCGGCACGCTTGGTCGTCTTCTTCTCCGCGCTGGGGTCAATATCTTTGGCCAGCAGCGCTCGCGCGTCTTCGCGGCGAGTTCGTGCGTCGGAAAGCGTTACGGTTGGATAGATGCCGAGAGCAAGAGTGCGGCGCTTCAGAGCGAAACGATAATCCAAGCGCCAGTAACGTGCGCCGTCCGGCGTGACGAGAAGATACATTCCGCCGCCGTCACTCAATTTGTACGCTTTTGCTTTCGGCTTGGCGTTGCGGATGCGCGTGTCGGTCAAGGTCATGACGGTATCTCCACGCCCTAATGAGGGCAGGATCAGATTGATTATACCGTCATAGATACCGTCAATTTTTCCGGCTGCAAGGGAGCATCAGCAAACAACAGTGGATGGCGGCGGTCGGAAAACTATTGGTGTCTCAGTGCTTTTTGGACATTCGCGAACGGGCGCGAACAAATGCGAACGAGAGTATGGCTGGGGCGCCAACATCATGACCCACTGGCGTGGCGGCCAGATGCCGTATCTCGACTCCCGTACCGACCGCGCTCTCACCCGCATCGAGATATGATCGAATTGCATTGAGAGCGGCGTTTTCCATGATCATTATCATCACCGGAGTGGCCAGCACCTGCGGCAACATTGCGTCCTTGAATTGATTGGCGAGATGCTGAGGCAACACGCGCAACTTGTACGCCCCCTTCGCTCCCGGCGGAATTTGTTGCATTGGTCCTCTTCAATCCAGCAGATTTTTCGCAACCTGAATTCGAACCGCGACCGTCGCCGCCGATCGAAACTGAAATACTTTGTCATCGCTAGTGTGGTGGTTCAGAAGTTCCCTTAATCCCCGCCGCGAGTCCGACAAGGGAACTTCTGAACCAAAACCACACTAGAATCATACATTGCTAGTGTCCTTTCGAATCCGAAATTCGCTAACGGGGGGCTGAGAATATAAGCGAACTTCGGATTCGGGACACTAGCGCGTTCCTTTCAGTCCGCTAGACCGATTGCCCACCCTCGTCGGTTGCGGAACCTGTAGTGCTGCTACCAGGCTTGGCGAGCCGTTCGAGCACCGCCATTTCACGGAAAAATTGTTTGAACGGCTTGGCGCTGGGAAAGCCTCCCCAGCGCGCACCTTGGGGAACATCGCGCATCAGGGTGGATCGCGCAGCAAGCTCCGCCCCCTTGCCGACCGTAACATGCGGGTGGATGCCGACCCGTGCCGCCAGCACAACAAAATCTTCCAGCGTCACGCTTCCGCTGAGGCCCGATTGCGCTACGATGATGCAGTGACGGCCGATAACCACATTGTGGCCGATCTGAACCAGGTTATCGATCTTTGTCCCTTCGCCGATCACGGTGTCACGAATGCCGCCGCGGTCGATGGCCGTTCCGGACCCGATTTCAACGTCATCATGAATAATGACACTGCCGACCTGCGGAACCTTGACGTGCCCTTGTGCGTTTGACAGGTAGCCGAATCCATCTTGCCCAATATGGCATCCGGGATGGATGATGACGCGGTTGCCGATGAGCGTGTTGATGATCGAACTGCCTGCCCCGATCGCACAATCCCGGCCGATGCGAACTTCCGGTCCGATCACGACATTGGCTGAGATCACGCTTCCGGCTCCGATCTCGGCCCGCGGACCGATCACTGCGGCCGGATCGACCCTCACGCCGTTCTCAAGCCGGGCCGTGGGATGGACGAATGCGCCCGCCGACACTCCGTCCGATTCGAACAGCGAAGTCGGGTTCAAGGCGTCGGCGTAAAATTTCCGCATCACGGTGACAAACGCACGATAAGGGTCACGCGTTTGCAACACCATCAGATCGCTAGGCGCCCGGTCTACAAAGCGCTCGCTCATCAAACACGCACCGGCGCGTGTCGACGCCAAATTGTCGACAAACCTGGGACTATCCATGTAGGTGAGATCAGACGGTCCGGCAAGATCGATTGGTGCTACATTGGTGATACGAAGTTCGAGCCGCACGTCATCGTGTGGCACCGCTCCCGTCATCGAAACGATCTCGCCGACCGTCAACCCAGATGGCTGCTTAAAAAAACGCGAATCTGTCATGTCATTTATTCCCTGCGCAGGCACCGCTCTTCCCGCAGCGCTGGAGCGAATGAGCAGTCGGGAGTCTCTACCATATCAGATGCTTTCGGAGAAACTCATCTGACCTTCATGAGCTGCTTGAGCCGACGCCTTATACCAACGGAGTAAAGTAATGAACGTCATCCTGAGGTGCTCGGCGCGCAGCGCCGAGCCTGGAAGGATGTACGGCCACCGATCTTGGGTTTACCCAAGATCGGCATATTAAGAGCGCAAGTCGGGTAAACCCGACTTGCGCTGCCGTCGCCCACCGATCTCGGGTTTACCCGAGATCGGAATTACAATGCGCAAGTCGGCCAAGGCCCGACTTGCGGTGGCTCGCTTCGCTCGCACCTCAGGGTGACGGGGACAGTGAGTCATCCGATCTCGCCGTTGGTATTAGTCTGCTTGCGCCGAGACGCGCAACAATGCGCCACATATGCGCTTTCGGCATTCAGGCAATGATCTTGGCCCGCGCATCCGTCTTGAACTTTGGAATCACCTCGCCGGAGAACAATTCGAGCGAGGCAAGCGCTTTCTCGCTGCCGTACCATGGCGGGTAATGCAGCATGATCGATTCCGCGCCTGTCATCTCGCGCAAGGTCTTGATCTTCTCCACCAATGTCGCGGGCGAGCCATGCAAAATGATGTCGCGTGTGAGCGCATCGTAATTGCGCGGGCTCGATCCCACGTCCTGCGAGACGGTGCCGAGATAGCCCGAGGTGTGACCGCTGGAAAAGTGCTGCAGGCTGCGCAGAATGCCGGCTTCGCTTTCGCGCTTTGCCTTGGCATCAGTCTCCGCCACATAGACCCAGCGCGCGACATCGACATGCCCGCGCGCCGGATTTTTGCGCAGCGTCGGCGGCGTTGCTTCCAGCGCGGCGCGATAGACCTTGGTCTGGCGCGCCAGCTCCGCAAATGGCGTCCAACTCGACAGCAGGAGGCCAAAACCCATACGCCCGGCCACTCCGATCGAGCGCTCGGTCGCGCCCGCCAGAAAGATCGGCGGATGCGGCTGCTGCAGCGGATGCGGGAACAATTCATAGTCGCCGTCAACCTTGAACCTGTAATGCTTGCCCTGATGCGCGATGCGTTTGTTGTGGAAGAGCTCCATCAACACCTGCAGCGCTTCTTCTTGGACGTCCCGCCGGCCGTCGAAATCGGCGCCGAAACCCTCAAATTCATATTGGCGATACCCCGAGCCGAGGCCAAGCTGAAACCGGCCCTTGCTCAAGATGTCTATAAAGGCCGCATTTTCAGCCACGCGCAGCGGATTGGCGAGCGGCAGTGTTACCACCGCCGTACCGATCTTGATCCGCTTGGTCAGCGCGGCGAGATAGCCGGCATAGACAAAGACATCCGGCATGATGCCATACTCGTTGCTGAAATGATGCTCGGCCAGCCAGGCATAATCGAAGCCGAGCTCATCGGCGCGCACGATCTGGCGCGTCACGCGCGCGTGCACGTCGCGGTGGGGATATGGCTCTGTCTCGGTGTTTGGATGCGACGTGAATAAGATGCCGAATTCCATAGGCCCTCGCTTTCGCTAACTTTCCAGGTCGGTCGCCTGCCACCATCATCCCATTGGTGCGAGGCTGATGCCAAGCGAAAACTATTGTGCAGTAACATGCTCAATCCGATTGTTCTGAAGTCGAGACCAGAATTTATTTGGGCAGGACGGCCGATGCTTCGATTTCAACCTTCGCTCCGTCTTCGATCAAGCCTGCCACTTCTACCATCGTCATGGCTGGAAAGTGCTTACCCATCACGCTGCGGTAGGCTTCGCCGACCTCGCTCAATCGCGACAGGTATTCTCGCTTGTCGGTGACAAACCAAGTCAGCCGCGTGATATGCTCAGCCTTGCCGCCGGCCTCCTGCAAGATCGAAATAATGTTGTTCAACGCTTGGCGAGTCTGCGCGACAAAATCCTGACTTTCGAATTTCTGCTCGGCGTTCCATCCAATTTGTCCAGCCAAAAATACGGTTCGGCCTTCGGCAACGACGCCACTGGCATAGCCCTTGGCCGGTTTCCAGTTTCGCGGATGGACAAACTTGTGTGTAGTCTGCTGTTGCGTCATTCGAATTGCCTCGCTGCATTGAGCATTCTCATTGAGTATTTGGCCGCAGCCGGAAACGCTGGATCTTGCCGGTCAGGGTCTTCGGCAAAGCGTCGGTAAACTTCACCGATCGCGGATACTTGTAAGGTGCGATGGTTGCTTTGACATGGTCTTGCAGCTTGCGGACAGTGTCCGCATCGCCGATGACGCCCTGCTTGAGCACCACATGCGCTTCGACGATCTGGCCGCGCTCCGCGTCCAGTATTCCGATGACCGCGCATTCCTTGACATCGGGATGAGTGAGCAGCGCGCCCTCCACTTCCGGCCCGGCGATGTTGTAGCCGGAGGAAATGATCATATCGTCCATGCGGGCGGCGAAGTGAAAGTAGCCATTCGCATCCTGATAGAATGCGTCACCCGTCAGGTTCCAGCCATCGCGGACATATTTGCTTTGCCGCTCATCCGCGAGATAGTGGCAACCGGTCGGGCCACGAACCGCCAGCAGGCCGATTTCGCCGCGCGCTTTTTCCTTCATATCGTCATCGACGACCATTGCCTGATATCCGGTGACCGGGCGGCCGGTTGAGGCCGGAGCGGCATCTTCCAGCCGGTTCGATATGAAAATATGCAGCAACTCCGTGGAGCCGATGCCATCGAGTATCGGTTTGCCGGTTTTCTTGGTCCATTCCTGGAACACCGGCGCCGGCAAGGTTTCGCCGGCCGAGACCGCGATCCGCAAAGACGAAAGATCCGCCCCGCCATCCATGGCCGCAAGCATCACGCGATAAGCGGTCGGCGCGGTGAATAGAATGGTCGCCTGATATGTTTCGATGATTTCAATCATGTTCGCGGGCGAAGCATTCTCCAGCAGCGTCGCCGTTGCCCCAAACCGCAAGGGAAAGATCGCCAGACCGCCGAGGCCGAAAGTGAACGCCAGCGGCGGTGACCCGACGAACACATCGTCCGGTGTCACCCGTAGCATTTCCTTGGCATAGCCATCGGCGATGATCAGCAGGTCGCGATGGAAATGGATGGTCGCCTTCGGCTCCCCGGTTGTGCCGGAGGTAAAACCAAGAAGCGCCACATCGTCGCGCCCGGTCTTTACCGCATCGAAGGTTACCGGTTTGCTGAGCGCAATACGATCAAGCTCGGCGTCATGGTTGGCGGTGCCGTCAAATCCGATTACTTTTTTAAGGAACCGGCTGTCCTTCGCGCAGACCACCAACTCGTCCATCAGCCGCGTATCGCAAAGCGCAAGCCCGACTTCCGCTTTATCGACGATCTTGCTAAGTTCACTGGCGCGCAGCATCGGCATTGTATTTACCACCACCGCCCCGGCCTTGGTCGCCGCCAGCCAGCAGGCAACCATCGCCGGATTATTGGCGGAGCGGATCAAGATGCGGTTGCCGGGCGCAATTCCGTAATCCTCGATCAGCGCGTGCGCGATTCGGTTTGTCCAGTCCGAGAGCTCCTTGTAGGTACGCCGGCGCCCGTTTCCGATCAGCGCAATGCGATCGCCAAACCCGCGCGCGACCATCCGGTCGGTCAATTCGACCGCGGCATTCAAGGTATCGGGATAGTCAAATCCATCGAGCGGAATCTCCGGCCATTGATCGATAGGCGGAAGATTGTCACGGGTGAACGTATCGATATGCACAGTGCGCCCAAGCATGCTCATCCCCCCGAAAGCGTCTGCCGCGCTATGACGACCTTCTGGACTTCGGACGCACCTTCATAAATCCGCAGCGCCCGGATCTCACGATAGAGGCTCTCAATGATATGCCCTTGGCGGACACCATCGCCGCCGTGCAGCTGCACGGCCTTGTCGATCACGTCCTGCGCCCGATCGGTCGCGAATAGCTTAGCCATGGCGGCCTCGCGCGTGACGCGAGCCGCGCCCATGTCCTTTGTCCAGGCGGCGCGGTACACCAGAAGCGCCGACGCATCCACATCGAGCGCCATCTCGGCGATTTTCGCCTGCACCATCTGCAAATCGAACATCGGCGCTCCGAACAGCTCGCGCATTCGGACTCGTTTGATCGTCTCGTCCAGCGCGCGACGGGCAAACCCGAGCGCGGCCGCTCCCACCGTCGAGCGAAAGGTGTCAAGCACCGTCATTGCGATCTTGAAACCTTCCCCTGGCGCGCCGATCATAGCGGAGCTTGCAACGCGCGCATTATCGAATCTCATCCGCGCCAGCGGATGTGGCGCAATCACTTTTATTCTTTCTGCAACCGATAGCCCTTTCAATTCCGCCGGCACCAGAAATGCGGAAATCCCCTTGGCGCCGGGTCCCTCGCCCGTACGCGCAAACACAACATAGCGATCGGCGATGCCGCCGTTGGATATCCAGGTCTTCTCGCCGTTGAGGATGTAATGATCACCCTCACGCGCTGCCGACATCTCCATGTTCGCAACGTCGGAACCCGATTTCGGTTCCGACAATGCGAATGCCGCAATGGCCTTGCCCGCTCTGGTCAGTTTCAGCCATTGCCGCTGCTCGTTGCTGCCGAAAAAACTGATGGCCCCGGTGCCTAGTCCCTGCATTGCAAAGGCGAAATCCGCCAAACCATCATGGCGGGCTAGCGTCTCACGGATCAGGCAAAGCTTTCGCACGTCCAGATTACCCGGCAATTCCGGATCGATCGCCGAATGCATAAGCCAGCCGTCACGGCCGAGCTTGGCCACCAAGTCGCGGCACGCAGCATTCACGTCGCCATGGTCGATCGGCAGCTGCGATGCGCTCCAGCGCTCGATTTCCTCGGCGAGGACTCGGTGGCGGTCCTCGAAGAATGGCCACTGGAGAAAGCTCTTGTCGGACATTAGTTACCTTCGAATACCGGTTTCTGCTTGGCGACAAATGCCCGAAAGGCGCGCTCGAAATCCTTGGTCTGCATGCAGATCGCCTGCGCCTGCGCTTCGGACTCGATGGCCTGCTCCAGGCTCATCGACCATTCCTGATTGAGCTGGGTCTTGGTGATGCCGTGTGCGAAAGTTGGTCCGGCCGCAATTCGGCGAGCCAGCGTCAATGCCTCTTGTTCCAGCGTTTCGGCCGCGACCAGCCGACTGTAGAATCCCCAGCGCTCGCCCTCCTGCGCTGTCATGGTGCGGCCGCTGTAGAGCAGCTCCGCCGCGCGACTCTGGCCAATGATGCGCGGCAGCATCGCGCACGCCCCCATGTCGCAGCCGGCAAGCCCAACGCGGGTGAAGAGAAAAGCCGTCTGCGCCTCCGGTGTTGCGATGCGCAGATCGGAAGCCATGGCAATGATCGCACCGGCGCCGACCGCCACCCCGTCGACCGCAGCAATGATCGGCCTGCCGCAATTGAGCATTGCCTTGACGAGGTCGCCGGTCATGCGCGTGAACGCCAGCAGCCCCTTCATGTCCATCGCCACGAGCGGCCCGATAATGTCATGCACATCGCCGCCTGAGCAAAAATTTCCGCCATTGGGCAGGAAGACTACTGCATGGATGTCATCGGCATACCGCAGATCGCGAAAGGTATCGCGCAACTCGGCATAGGAATCGAATGTCAGCGGATTTTTTCGCTCAGGCCGGCTCAGCTGGATAATGGCGACATCTTTTTCCATCCGCCAAATAAAATGCTTGGGATTGCGCTTAAGATTTTCCGTCATGCCTCACCTTCCCAATTGCTCCGGAAAGCTTTCAGTTTTTCCGACAGATCATTCGCGGCCTTGATCGTCACGCCTGCGAGCAATTCATTGATCCAATCTTGATGCGCGCTTGCCATCGACTCGAACATCGTCCGGCCCTTGCGGGTGAGCCTGATGAACGAAGTGCGGCGATCACCATCGCGCTGCGCTCGAACCACCAGTCCATCAAGTACGAGGCGATCGACAATGCCGGTAACGTTGCCGTTCGAAACCATGAGAAAGCGCGAAATCTCGCTCATCAACATGCCGTCAGACTCGCGATAGAGCGCGGCCATCACGTCGAACCGCGGCAATGTCACATTGAACTGCGATTTGAAACGTTCGCGCACATCGGCCTCGATCAGTCTGCTCGCACGCAACAGCCGAATCCATAGCCGTAGCTTTGCCTTGTTGTCGGCCTTCGGGCGCGACGAAGACTGCGGAGCGCTCATCATGGTTCAAACCCGCATCGCCGTGGTCTCGCCGCGCGCGGCAAGCCGGTAGAGCTGATCGCGCCCGGCGTAATAGGGCGCCGGCCAAATTTGCTCCCGCTCGCCCAGCGCAGCCGCTGCGTGCAGCGTCCAATACGGATCGGCAAGATGTGGCCGCGCCAGACATACGAGATCGGCACGGCCGGCCATCAGGATCGAATTGACATGGTCGGGTTCGTAGATATTTCCCACCGCCATGGTCGCCATGCCGGTTTCATTGCGAATACGATCCGAAAAAGGCGTCTGGAACATGCGGCCGTAGATCGGACGAGCCTGCCTCGACGTCTGGCCGGCCGATACGTCGCAGATATCGATGCCGGCATCCTGCAGCATGCGTGCGATCTCGACCGCATCCTGCGGCTGAATACCACTCGCCCCAACCCAGTCGTTGGCGGATATGCGAACCGAGATCGGCTTGCCAGCGGGCCAAACCGCGCGCACCGCGCGAATAACTTCAAGCGGATAGCGCATGCGGTTTTCCAGCGCGCCGCCATATTTGTCGCGGCGATTGTTGGTGAGCGGCGTGATGAACGATGACAGCAGATAGCCGTGCGCGCAGTGCAACTCCAGCATGTCGAACCCGGCCCGCTCCGCCATATCGGCCGCGGCCACGAATTGCTCGCGCACCAGATTCATTTCGGCCCGATCCATCGCCTTGGGACGCTGATTGCGCTCCGACCAGGCGATGTCGGACGCAGACCACACCGGCCAATTCCCGTCCTTCAGCGGCGCATCGGCTTCCTGCCAGCCAAGTTGTGTGGAGCCCTTGGCGCCTGAATGCCCCAGCTGGCAGCAGATTTTAGCATCGGTTTCGGCGTGAACGAAGTCGACAATCCGCTTCCATGCCGCCTCATGCGTGGGCGAATACATCCCGGTACAGCCGGGCGATATCCGCCCTTCCGCACTGACACAGGTCATTTCGATGGTCACAAGACCCGCACCACCCTTGGCCCGCTCGCCATAGTGAACCAGGTGCCAATCGGTCGGGCAGCCGTCGATCGCCTTGTACTGCGCCATCGGTGAAACGACGATACGATTTTTCAGCGTCATATCGCGCAACCGGAATGGCGCGAACATGGGCCGATGGATCGCCTTCCCGTTGTTTCCCGCCTGACTCTGGAACCAGGACTCGGCACGCTCGAGCCAGACCTTGTCGCGCAGGCGAAGATTCTCGTGGCTGATGCGCTGCGAACGGGTGAGCAGCGAATATTTGAACTGCACCGGGTCGAGGCGCAGATAGCGTTCGACCTCCTCGAACCATTCCAGCGAGTTGCGCGCCGCCGATTGCAACCGCAGGACTTCAAATCTGCGGGCGTCCTCATATTTTGCGAAAGCCGCCGCCATGGTCGGCTCGCTGTGCAGATAGCCGGCCATCGAGATCGCGCTTTCCATCGCGAGCTTGGTTCCCGAACCGATGGAAAAATGCGCGGTGGCCGCTGCATCGCCCATGAGCACGATATTGGCGTGCGACCATTTCTTGCACAGCACCCGCGGGAAGTTGAGCCAGGCCGAGCCACGGATATGACGCGCGTTCGATAGCAACTTTTGACTCCCGAGATATTTTGCAAAGATACGTTCGCATGCAGCAATCGATTGCTCCTTCGTCATCTCGCCAAAGCCGAATTTTTCCCATGTTGCTTCCGAGCACTCGACGATGAACGTCGCCATATCCGCGTCGAACTGGTAGGCATGCGCCCAGACCCAGCCGTGCTCGGTTTCCTCGAAGATGAAGGTGAACGCGTCGTCGAATTTCTGCTGCGTGCCGAGCCAGACAAACTTGCACTTGCGATTATCGATTTCCGGACAAAAGTACTGGGCATACTCATTGCGGATTCTTGAATTGAGCCCATCGGCGGCGACGACGAGATCATGAGTCTTTGATAATTCCGCGGCACTTTCAATCTCGGTCTCGAAGCGCAGATCGACAGCAAGCTCACGCGCCCGCTGCTGCAGCAGCAGGAGCAATTTTTTTCGCCCGATGCCGCAGAAGCCGTGGCCGGTCGACGCAATACGCTGCCCACGATAATGCACGGCAATATCGTCCCAATAGGCAAAGTGACTGCGGATTGCCTCGGCGCTGACCGGGTCGTGGGCCGCCAGATTGTCCAGCGTCTCGTCGGATAGCACCACGCCCCAGCCAAACGTATCGTCCGGTTTGTTGCGTTCAAACACCGTGACGTCGTGCGCGGGATCGCGCAGCTTCATGCTGATGGCGAAATAGAGTCCCGCCGGTCCGCCGCCGAGGCACGCAATCTTCATGCGCTGCCGCCTTTCCCTGCGAAAACGCCATAACAATGGCACTCATGGGCACCCTTGGCAAGATATTTCAAGTATGAATGTTTAAGGTTGAAATATTCGGCCTTTTAATCACACCCCCGCCCTCCGGCCCGCGATCAGCCGCTGGATCTTCCCGGTCCGCGAATTGTGCACGGAGACCACGCTATTGAAATCGCGATGCAGTTCTTCACCGCTCCGCTGTTCGCGCGGCTTGAGCTGAGCGCTTAAGTACGCGCCCTCCTCTCGGCCGAGCGCAACCAGCGCCCTGCCAAAGGAAAGCTGCTGGCGTTGATAGCGCGCCAAACCCGCATCCAAATTCTCTCCGGCCGCCCTGAGCGCATCGGCCAGACTCAAGGCATCGAGCGCCGCCTTGGTTACGCCCGCGCCCACATGCGGCCGCGCCACGAAAGCGGCGTCGCCGAGAAGCACGACCCGCTTAAATACGATCTGCGGCGACTCCAGATCGTAGATCGGCTGGAAAAACGGTTGCACAGAATGTTCAAAAATTTCGGCGACCTGCGGCGCCACCAGCATGCGCGCCGTTGCTTTGATATCGGCGATGACTTGCGGCCGGATCAGCGGGGGAGGAATCGCGGTGTCGTGGTATCGTCCCGTAACGTCGGTACACAGATCGACCAGGGCTGTTGCGGGATCAATCGGCCGGTACCAGACGATATTGTAGGCGCGATGGCCGACGCTCGTTTCGTTATTGCGCCCGGGGACCGGATAACCCAGGAACAATTCTCCCTCCGGCAGGCAGAATGTATAGCGCCCGAAGATCTCCGCTCGGCTCATTTCCGGGACGGCGCTCTCCTCGATCATGGCGCGCCACGCGACGTATCCGGCGTAGTTCGGTTGCAATTGCGGCAGCAATTCTTCGCGCACGCTCGAACGAATGCCGTCAGCTCCGACGAGTATATCGCCCTGCACGCGCGAGCCGTTCGAGAAAATGGCGGTGACACCGTCGTCATTCCGCTCGACGCGCTCGAATTGCATGCCGAGGCGATATTTTTCGGCCGGAAGCCGATCCAACATTGTACCATAGAGCCGCGACCATGCACTCATGGTCCGAGCCGTTGGCTCTTTGCGCACGATGTTGCCGTTGCGATCGAGGCAAATCAAAGTGTCAACTTGAATGCCCATGGAATCATCGAACGGAATATTGATGCGTCGCAGGATGTCGATGAATTGAACTTGCGTGCTGATGCCGGCCCCGCGGCCGGTAAGCTTGACCGCATTGCGCTCGAACACGACGGCGTCCCAGCCGACGTCGCGCAGCAGATGCGCCGCCAACAGCCCGCTAATGGAACCCCCGATGATCAAGGCGCGTCGTCCGTGCATCATCGCCACCTTTCCCGAATGCAGCATCTCGCCAAGGCAGGCATCGATAGGTTTGGGAGGTCAACTATGAATCCGACTTGCAAGACGATCGCAGTCTGCATGGCGCCGCGTAGGCGAAAAATAACAAAAATATGACATGACAGCCGCTGGCGCGCCCGGAAGGATTCGAACCTCAGACCCCCAGATTCGTAGTCTGTTATGATACATTTCTACCTGCTTACATGCTATACGCTGGATTGCGATTTAGCTGCCTATGTCAAGGATTTTGACTACCACCTGAGTCTGTGACATACGCTTGATTTCGATCTCTCCTGCTTACATGGTGCTTACATGGCGCCGCCGTAAGCAAGGCGTGGTCGCTGGTTCAGTGGCGTGTGCAACGTGGCCAGTAAGGGCCGATAGCCGTCCAGGCCGCCCAACCCGTCCACAAGCTCGCAGTGATGCATGTTTCTTGAACTGTAGGGCGCTGTTCGCCACCGTCCACGTGCCGTCCAACAATTGGGGTGAGCTATGCCGAAACTGACGAAGAGGTTCGTCGAGAGCGTAAAACCCGCGTCGGTGGATCATGTGGTCTTCGATGATGACATTTCCGGGTTCGGCTTGCGGGTGCTGGCGAGCGGCGTGCGCTCGTACCTTGTGCAGTACCGCAATAAACAAGGCCGCTCGCGCCGGCTCACCATCGGCAAACACGGCAAGATCACGGCGGATGGCGCACGCAAGGACGCGCTCCGCATCTTCGATGCGGTTCGCGCCGGCAAGGACCCGGTGGCCGAGCGCCGGGCCTACATCAATGCGCCGCTCGTGAACGACTTGCTCGATCGCTACATCGCCGCGCATGTAGAGAAGCGGAACCGGCCGCGCACGCGCGAAGAGATCAAGCGTCTGGTGGAGCGCCATATCCGTCCACAGCTCGGACGCCACAAGGTAGCGGCGGTGACCCCCCGGGACATGGAGAAGCTGCACCGGGAACTCGATGCCACGCCACGCCAGGCGAACTTCGTGCTCGCGGTGTGCTCAAAGGCCTTCAACCTGGCCGAGCTGTGGGGGATGCGCCCCAACAACTCCAATCCGTGCAGCAAAATCGAGCGCAATAAGGAAAACAAGCGCGAGCGGTTCTTGTCGGCTAACGAACTGGGCCTACTCGGTGCCACACTAAGGCTTGCGGTAACTGAGGGCTTACCGTGGAGCATCGATCCGCGCACCGCCAAGTCGAAGCACCTAACAAAGCCTGAGAACCGCCGCACGCTGTACGCGCGCGTCACCACCGCGGCGATAGAGCTCTTGCTGTTCACCGGCTGCCGACTATCGGAGGTGTTGAATCTGCGATGGAACCAAGTAGATTTCGACAAAGGGACGATCACGCTGGCGGAAACGAAAACCGACGAAAATCCGCAAGTTGTTGTGATCAATGCACCGGCGTGGCAGATTTTGAAGGGGCTGGAAAAGATCAACGATGAGCTGAAAAAAATCAACAAAGCCTCGCCGTGGGTGTTGCCCTCAACCACCGATGCGAGTCGGCCACTCTCGAAAGCTGCGATCGAGGCCGCTTGGCAGAAAATCAGACAGGCTGCAGATTCCGGTGATGGCGGACAGGCATTCCATTTGAAGGCGGACAGTGATTCCGGTCGATCGCGGACAGCAATCCGGTGAAGGCGGACAGCGGCTCCCATCGACGGCTTCATGGGGTCATGTGTCCTGCTTGACGTCA
>CAZNSG010000370.1:0-11881 GCA_964575715.1 uncultured Hyphomicrobiales bacterium
TCGCCAACCTTGATGCGCATGCTGGCGATGTTGGCGCGCTTGCCGTTCAACTTGATATGGCCGTGGTTGATGAACTGGCGGGCGGCAAACATGGTCGGCACGAATTTGGCCCGGTAGACCACGGCATCGAGTCGGCGCTCGAGCAGCCCCACCATGTGGGCGCCGGTGTCGCCCTTTAAACGCCGCGCTTCCTGATAGATGCCGCGGAACTGCCGCTCGGGGATGCCGCCGTAATAGCCGCGCCACTTCTGCTTGGCCTTGAGCTGCACGCCGTAGTCGGAGAGTTTGCTCTTGCGGCGCTGGCCGTGCTGGCCGGGGCCATATTCGCGCTTGTTGACGGGGCTCTTGGGGCGGCCCCAGACATTCTGGCCCATGCGGCGGTCGATCTTGTATTTCGCCTGGTGGCGCTTGGTCATCGCGTCCTCTTCAAGTTGCTGACTTTGATCGAGGAAACGCGCCCTCCTCTGTCCCGGATTTTCCGGAACCGACAGGTTTTTAAGGCCAAGCAGGCGTCAAAAACCGCGGGTCGCGAAACGTCGCGCGGGCCAGCCTTTTGGGCGCGACCCGCGAGATAGGCGGTTTTTAGGGGGTATGGGGGAGGGTGTCAAACGCGCCGGATTCCGTTGCCGCGATGCCGAATTGCGCCAAAACAGCCTTGAGCGCAGGCGAGGGAATGCGCCCCGAAGTCAAGATCAGGCGTGCGGGCTTGGGGAGTTCGGACGAGGTTGACGGGCCCAGCAGCTCGACCACGCGGCGGGCTATTGCCGGCGCTGGATCGATCCATTCGACCTGCCAAACGCTGAGACTTTTGAACCGGTCGAGCAGCAACGGATAATGCGTGCAGGCGAGCACGATCGTATCGGTGCGCGCGCCGTCATTCGTAACGAAGCAGGGCGCGATTTCGTCCACGATGTCCGCGTCGCCGATCGTCTCGCCGTGGAGCCGCGCCTCGGCCAGCACCGCAAGCCGGCGCGAGCCGATCAGCGTCACCGCGCAGTCTTGGGCGAATTCGCGGATCAGCGCGCGGGTGTATTCGCGCGCGATGGTCGCCTCGGTTCCGAGTACCGTGACAAGCTTGCTCTTTGAGGAAGCGCAGGCGGGCTTGATGGCCGGGACGGTGCCAACGAAGGGAACGGAATATTTTTCGCGCAGTTGCGGCAGCACCAAAGTGGACGCGGTGTTGCAGGCAATCACCACCAGATCGGGGCGGCAGGCCGAGATCAATTTAGCCATCACCGACAAGACGCGCGCCACCAGCTCGCGCTCGCCGTGATTGCCGTAGGGGAAGTAGGCGTCGTCGGCGGCGTAGATGAAATGCGCGTCGGGCCGGGAGGCTGCGATCTCGCGATAAACAGTCAGCCCGCCAAGGCCGGAATCGAACAGCAAGATGGTTGGCGATGACGGCATTTTTTCAGAAAATCATAGATTACGTGGCTGACGCAATCGCTTGCCACTTTGTAGGGCGCTCGATTGTTCTGCCCTCATCCTGAGGAGCGCCCGATAGGGCGCGTCTCGAAGGATGGGGGCAGCCACCTGATCTCGGGTTTACCCGAGATCAGGCACGTAATAATGCACAAGTCGGGTAAACCCGACTTGTGTGTTCGAGACGCGGCGCTTCGCGCCGCTCCTCACCATGAGGCTGATTGAGATAACTACCTTACCGCTTCCAGCTTTTCGCGATCGAAGCCGGCAATGCGCTGGTAGCGCTTGAGCAGGCTTGCGAGCTCCGTCTGGCTGATCACATCGTCAATGTGCCGGAACGGCTTGTCGCCGGTGCGCTTATAGACCTCGTAGAGTATAACATCGGGCGGATTTTGGCGGTTGGTCAGCACCACTTGCGTGGTCGCGGGCAGCCGCCGGTCTTCGTAGGCTTTGAGCGCAGCGACCGGCTCGGCGATGCTCTGCAGGCAGGCCGCAAGCGCGCCGCAATCGAGGATCGCCTGCGCGCCGCCGTTGGCGCCGCGCGGCTGCATGGGGTGCGCGGCGTCGCCCAGCAGCGTGACGCGCCCAAAGCTCCAGCGCGGCAGCGGATCCTGGTCGACCATGGGATATTCCAAAATCTGATCGGCGGCGCGGCACATGGCCGGAATGTCGAGCCAATCGAAGCGCCAATCCTCGATCGCGCCGATGAAATCCTCGATGCGTCCCTGACGGTTCCAATCGCGCTGCGCGATGGGAGTTTCCTGCTCGATGTCGCACACCCAATTGATGAGCTGACGGCCTTCGGCGTCGATATCGTTGCGGATCGGATAGATCAGCACCTTGGCCGGTTTATGCCATCCGATGCGCACAAAGGTGGCGCCGTCGAGGAACGGTTTCCAGCGCGTCACACCGCGCCACATGTTGAGACCGGAGTAGCGCGGCGGGCCCTCGTTGGGAAAAAACTGCTTGCGGATCACGGAATGCATGCCCTCGCAGCTCACGACGATATCGCCGCGCTGCGACGGCAAATTTTGTTTCGTCAGCGTGTGCTCGAAATGGACGGTGGCGCCTTGGTCATTTTGCTCGACACCGGTGCAGCGTGCGCTTGTGACAATGCGGTCGCTGCCGGCGCGCGCGGCGAAAGCCGCGTGCAGCACCATCTGCAAATCGCCGCGATGGATCGAGAACATCGGCCAGTCGTAGCCGGCGTGGCGCCCGGATGGATCGCGGTAGATGAGCTGGCCGAAGCGGTTGTAATAAGCGATCTCGCTGGTAGTGACCGCGACCTCGGCGAGCGCCGCCTGCAATCCGAGTTCGGTCAATTCCTTGCTGGCGTGCGGGAGCAGGTTGATGCCGACGCCGAGCGGCTTGATCTCGGGCGCGGCTTCGAAGATGCGGCAGGGGATGCCGGCTTGCTGCAGCCGCAGGCCGAGCGTGAGCCCGCCGATGCCGGCGCCGACAATCACCACTTCCATGAGACGCTCCTTGATACGCTGAATAGCGCGAGTGCAAGGGGCAATCAATCAAGTGTGGCAACGGTGCGCAATAATGGCGCTCAATCCTATCCCCATTGCTGGAGTAGTTTATGGTAGATGGCTGAAAGCGAAATCGTGCATCTGCGTGCCGCAACTGGACGCGGCCAAGAATATGGGATTATTGTTGTTACGAATAATTCGCAGGGAATTCAAATGCTTAAAGTTCGCCGCGCGTGGGTGCCGCCGGCCTGTGCATCGTTGGAAATGATGGGACTTGGGTTCGGCATTCTCATTGCACTATGCGCACTAAGCGCTGGTGAGGTTGCTTTGGCCCAAGCGCCTGCTGCTGTGCCGATTGTTGCGACCGGCGTCCTGCCGCGCGATCTGTCGCCCTGGGGCATGTTTCTCAACGCCGACATGGTGGTGAAGGTGGTGATGGTGGGACTAGTGTTAGCCTCGATCGTGACCTGGACGGCGTGGCTCGCCAAAAGTTACGAACTGTGGTGTGCGAAGAAGCAAGCGCGCGCGGCGCTCGGCGTGCTGGCGAGCGCCCGCTCGCTGGCGGAGGCGAGCGCACAGTTCGCCGACGCGCGCGATCCGGTGGGCAAGCTCGTCCACACTGCCGTGCTCGAAGTGCAGCTCTCGGCAGATGCCAATGCCGAAGGTTTGAAGGAACGCATCTCCTGGCTGCTCGAACGGCTCGAGGTCGCGGCCGGCCGGCAAATTGGGCGCGGCATGGGCGTGCTCGCCAGCATCGGCGCGACCGCGCCGTTCGTCGGCTTGTTCGGCACGGTCTGGGGCATCATGAACAGCTTTATCGGCATCTCCAACGCGCACACCACCAATCTCGCGGTGGTGGCGCCCGGCATTGCGGAGGCGCTGCTTGCCACCGCGCTCGGCCTGTTCGCCGCCATCCCCGCGGTTGTGATCTACAACGTGTTCGCGCGGCAGATCGGCGGCTATCGCGCGCTTTTGGCGGATGCGGGCGCGCTGGTGATGCGGCTCTTGAGCCGCGACTGCGAGCGCAGGCCGGTTGCGCTTTCGCGCGCGGCGGAGTAGCGCCAACCTGGAGTAGCGATATGGCGATCCGCCTTGCACGCGAAGACGACGACTTCGCCGAGACTCATGAGATCAATGTCACGCCGTTCATCGACGTGATCCTGGTGCTGCTGATCGTCTTTATGATCGCGGCACCGCTGGCCACCGTGGATGTGCCGGTGGATCTGCCGGCCATGGCGGTGGAGCCGGCGCAGCGCCCCGACAAGCCGATCTTTCTTACCGTGAAGGCGGATCTTACGCTCAATCTTGGCGATCAGCCGATCACGCGCGCGGGGCTGGCGTCGGCGCTTGACGCGGCGAGCGGCGGCAATCGCGACGAACGGGTGTTTTTGCGCGCGGATCGCGCGGCGAGTTATGGCGATGTGATGGAGGTGATGAACACGCTGCGCGCGGCGGGTTATCTCAAGGTGGCGCTGGTCGGGCTTGAGACACGGGAAAGCAAATGAAGGCGCGGGCGCTCACATTATTCGAATTCGATGAACGCGGCGCGTTCGCGCGCTGGAGCGTTGCGGCGGCCGTCGTGCTGGCCGCGCATCTTGCATTGGCCGCGGGCTATTTGCTGCGCAGCGTGCAGCCGGATGGAATGCCGCCGGCGCCGGTGGCGATCATCGATCTCGCGCCCGTGCCGGTGGCGCCTTGGTCGGAGCACGACATTGCAGTCGGACCGCAGATGCGGGAGGCGCTGGCGCCGCGTGAGCCTACGCCGCAAAATCAAACAGTTTTGGAACGACCGCTACCCACAACCGAAAATCCGGTGATCGCGACGACGGAGCCGCCGCCGCGCGAGCAGCCCAACCCCATGAGCAAGCCCGAGAGCAGGCCGCCGGCACCACGCACCGCGACCGCGCCGCGCTCCCCCATCCATACCGGTAACATCGCCGCCGCTCCGGCTCCCGGCAGTACCAGCGCGCATGCATTCCCGCCGTCTTGGATCAATCTGCTGTTCTCGCATCTCTTGCGCTACCGGCAATATCCGAGCGCGGCCCAGGCGAGCGGCCAAGAGGGCGTGGTGACGCTCGCCTTCACCATGGATCGCAACGGCCGGGTGCTCGCGCGCCACATCGCGCGCAGCTCCGGTTATGCCGCGCTCGATGCGGAAGCGCTCGCCATGATCGAGCGTGCCCAACCGCTGCCGCCGTTCCCGCCGAACATGAGCGAAACCGCGCGCAGCTTTGCCGCGCCGATCAGGTTTTCGCTGCGCTAAATACCCAAACCCGTTCGGGCAAGCCACTTTCGGCATAAGCTCGATTGTCAGCGGCGGCGCAGGCGGATTAATGTGTCGGTCGCCGGATACACGCCGCCGTCATGCGGCGCAGCGAGATAACATGCCCGAGACCTTGCGACCCCTGCTGCCCCGCGTGCGCCTGCGCGTTGGCGTAACCGGGCATCGGCGCGGGCCGAAACTGCCGCCTGAGGGCGTGGCGTCGATTCGCCAGACCGTCGATCGCATCCTTGCTGCCATCGCCGCGTCGGCGCGCAACATCATCACCACGAGCAGCGGCGGCCTGGTCGACACCAAGCTCGAACTCGTCGTGGTTTCCGCGTTGGCGGAGGGGGCCGATCGCATTGTCGCGCAGGCGGGACTCGCTGCGGGATATGGACTCGATGCGGTGCTCCCCTTCGCGCGGAGCGAATATCTGCGCGATTTTGAAAACGCCGCCGTGCGTGAGGAATTCGAAGCGCTGATCGCGCGGGCAGCTTCGGTGTTCGAACTCGACGGCGAGCGCGAACAGGCCAATCGCGCCTATGAGGCCGCGGGCCTGGTGATGCTCGCCAACTGCGATCTGCTGGTCGCCATCTGGGACCAGAACGAAGCCGCCGGTATGGGCGGGACCGCGCGCATGGTCGACCGTGCGGTCAATGAAGGCATCCCGGTGCTGCTCATCAATCCCGACCAGCCGGCACGCGCGAAGCTGCTGTGGGCGGGCGACATGGAGCTCACGCCGGCAAGCGTCCGCCAGGAGGATTTGCTGCAGCGCGATGCGCTTGCCGAGATTCATGGCGTCATCCATATCCTGATTGCGCCGCCGCAGTCCGGTCCGCCGCGCTCAAATCTTGCGACTTATCTCGCCGAGAAGGAGCGGCGATGGAATTTCGGCGTGTGGTATTCGCTGCTGCTCTTTGCCTTCAGCGGCCGCGCGCCGCAACGCGACGACTTTCATTTGCCGCCCTATCTTGCCAGCACGCGCGCACAATGGGCCGATTACCTGAAAATCATCAATCGCAGCGATCGGCTCACCGGCGCCATCAATCAAATTCTGCTGCCGGCCTTCGCCGCCGCCGACCATCTGTCGGTTCACTATGCGCGCGATTATCGCAGCGTCTACGTCTCGAATTTCATCGCCGCGGCGACGGTGGCTGCCTTGGCGGTTTTCGGCCTCATATTGCACCACGGCGGATGGACTAGGTTCGTTGGCGTTGTGGAGATCATCGAACTCGTCATCATCGGCGTCGTCATCCTGGTTTGGTGGGCCGGACGCAGGCGGCAATGGCACCGGCGCTGGCTGGAATACCGGCGGCTGGCCGAGTGTCTGCGCCACATGCGGCTGATCGCGCTCACCGCATCCGTCGGGCCGATTCCGCGCCCGGGACGATCACCGGAGGGCGAAACCGACTGGGTTGACTGGTATGCACGGACGATCCGCCGACTGCTTCCGTTGCCGCAGCAGGTCGTCAATTCCGAATATATCGAAATGGTCAGAACGGCGACGTGCGATGCGGAACTGCGCGGCCAGATCAGATACCATGAGCCGAACGCCAAATTGATGGAAACCCTCGAACACAGGCTGTATGCGCTTGGCCACATTCTTTTCGTCGCCACGGCCGTCATGCTCGTCATCGCGCTGCTGACACCCCAGGACATGCAGGGGGTGAAAACTATGCTGATCTTCCTGACCGTGGTGTTCCCGACGTTCGGCAGCGCGTTCAATGCGATTCGCGCGCAGGGTGATTTCAACACGCTTGCACGCCGATCGCGGCAGACGGCCAATCGGCTGATTGCCATTGTCAATGTATTGTCCGTAGAGCCGCTCTCCTTCGCGCGGCTGGCCGACCGGGTTGAAACCGCGTCCGACATGATGATGGACGATCTGGTGGAGTGGCAGCTCGTGTTCCGCACGCGGCCGCTCGCGCTGCCGGTCTAGGCATGAGGATGCATGGCGTCGGGCCATCAACCGCGATAAGATATGGGGGGTTTGCGCTATAGCGCCCATAAATTTCTTCGCACACGAGAGGGAGAGACCGATGCGCAAGGCAATTCTTCCGATCCTGTCAGGCTTGCTTGCAGGTTTTGCCGGCCTTGCCCCGATTGCGGCGCAGGCGCAGGGGTTTCCGAGCCGTCCGATCGAACTGATCGTGCCGCTGGCGCCGGGCTCGACCACGGACGTGGCAGCGCGGCTGTTTGCACAGCGCGTGAGCCAGACGCTCGGCGCGCAGATCGTGGTCGAGAACAAGCCGGGCGCCGGATCGATGCTGGGCAGCGCGGCGGTGGCCAAGGCCGCGCCCGACGGCCACACCTTGCTCATGGGGGCGATTGGGCTCGCGATCAATCCGCTGCTCTACAAGAGCGTGCCGTACGATAGCAAACGCGACTTCGCGCCGGTGTCGCTGATGATCACCACGCCGATGATCATGCTGGTCAATCCAGCGGTCGGCACGCGCACGCTGCGCGAGTTCCTGGTGAAGTACAAGGGCTCGCAGGACTTGAGCTACGCCTCGGCGGGGCCGGGTACCCTGCCGCAACTCGCGGGCGAATTGTTCAAGGCCAAAAGCGGCATCGCGCTTCGGCACGTGCCCTACAAGGGCGGGGCGCAAGCGCTCAACGATACCATCGCCGGCCATGTGCAAATCAATTTTGGCACGCCAGTCACCAAGCCGATCATCGATTCCGGCAAAGTGCTGGCGCTCGCCATCGCGGCGCCGCGGCGGATCGAGACGCTGCCGAACGTTCCGACCTTTGCCGAAGAAGGCCTGCCGATTCCGGAGCTGGATGCGGGCGCCTGGTTCGGCATCCTTGCTCCGGCCGGAACGCCGAAGGAGATCGTGCAAAAGCTCGCGCAGCATTTCAACGATGCGCTGAAACATCCGCCGGTGCGGGAGCAACTGAAAGCGCTCGGGCTTGAGGCGGTCGGCACGACGCCGGAGGCATTTGCGAAATTCCTGCACGAGGAGATCGAGCGCTGGCCGCCGATCTTCGCGCGCGCCGGCATCGGACGCAGCGCCGAGGCGCAATAGAGCTTGTTCCAGAGTCTGATTGCCGTCGATCGCCGCGGCCATCGCCGTAAACATTGCGTCACGCTGCGCTCCCGCATGATCGGCCGCATAGTCAGCATCGTTAACGTCGAATCCGGCCGGTAATACCAACCCACATAAATTCTGACTCGTCATTCCGGGGCGTGGACGAAGTCCGCGAGCCCGGAATCCATAATCACCGTAGGTGTTTATGGATTCCGGCTCTCGCCGCCAAGGCGGCTCGGCCGGAATGACCAATTGTGAGAGTTGGTATAACTCTGGCGGATGCGGCGGCGCGCCTGGCCGGGCGTTAGAGCCTATCGATTTAGATGGAAACAGTGCGGGGCTAGCTTCTTGTTTGAGCATGATCATTTCCGAAAACCGGTTCCCACTTTTCGGGATCATGCTCTGGCGTTAACCGAAAACGACAACAGTCTGGTAACCGGCCGCCATCGCCGGAGCTGCGTGATATTATAGCTCGCGGCGTAGGGGTGCGCATGAACGCGATTTGTGCCGTGGTCATAGCTGGGCTCGTCGGCGTGTCGACTTTGGCCGAAGCAACGCCGATTTTAGGCTCCGGCGCCGCCTCATGCGGCACCTGGAACGCAGACCGGCAAAGAAACCAGCCGCTCAGCCAGCAGAGCCAAGCGTGGGTGTTGGGGTTTGTCACGGCATACAACGTCTACCAACGATCGGCGGGCAACATGTCGATACCGACCGACACGCGGAGATTGATGGTCTGGGTCGATAATTACTGCGACGCCAATCCGTTAAAGGACATCGTCGACGCGGCGAAAACGCTGATCGACGAGTACGAAGGCCGCGCGCCGCAATAGGAATTCACGTCGCCGGGAATTCAAGTCGCCGTTGCCGATTTTTTACGGACGCGCGTAAGCCCAACGATTGCGCGCGGCCATGGTTGGGTTACGGCCTGTCGGCCGAAGCCAGCCTGCGGCCTGTTATGACGGCCACCGCAGGATGACGGTCATGATTAAGTGCCGCCGGTATGATCCTTTAACGCCGCTGGCATAAGTGGTACGGGTATTCGCACAAGGAGAACGGTCATGCGTTACACAGTCGTCTTGGAACAGGAAGCCGACGGCGGCTACGTCGCCAGCGTGCCGGCGCTGGCAGGCTGTGTCAGCCAGGGCGGCAGCCGCGCCGAAGCGCTGGCCAATATCCGCGAGGCGATTGCGCTTTACGTCGAGGACTGCCGCGACGCTGGCGATCCTGTCCCAACCGAGGCCGGCAAGGAATTCGTCGAAGTCGAGGCGGCGTAAGCGCAGGGACGTCATAGGTGGCCATAACCAGACCTAGGGGCTGTTTCGTATGTGCCGGTTGCGGCGGGGTGCCGGCGCCGATTGCCGAAGCCCGCTCAAGCGGCTAGGATAAATCCATGCGCTACGTGCTGGAAAATATCGAAGCGGGAAAGCTCTCCAACGAGGTCGAGAAGCGCGGGGTCTCGGCCCGTCAGAGAGTACGCGCTATCGTGGAAACGTTGACCGACGTACCGCTGGCGCGCATGGCGCAGCAGGGTGGAGCGTTCGACTTCCTCGCGGACGAGCCGGACTTGTATGGCGAGTCGGATATTCGATCCCGGAATGTATGAATTCGGCAGCATTGTTCTGAGCCGCTTCCCGTTTACCGATCTCTCGGGCGGCAAGCTGCGTCCAGCTTTGGTCGTTTCGCGCGACAATGCCCGGCGCTCCGATGTGGTGCTTGCCTTCATCACTTCGAAGTCCCGCGCGGCGGAGGCGCCGGACGCCGTGTCCATCCAACCGACCGCGGCAAACGGGCTGAAGGCGCCGTCGGTTGTCCGATTCGATAAACTGGCGACGCTGGAAAACCAGGTCATCGCGGGACAAATCGGGAATGCCGAAGCGGCGTTCCTGAAGGCTGCCGCTGCGGTCTTTTACGGCGTGTTCGGGTTCGGCCCGCCCGGCCCCAGTGCGTAGGATGGGTTCGCGCGGCAGCGAAACCCATCGCGATCGTCCGTGTGTGAGACGATGGGCAGCCGGCGTAATCACCGTAGCCCGGATGAGCGTCAGCGAAATCCGGGATCAACCTGTCCGCGCATCGTCGCTTGCCCCGGATTGCGCTTCGCTTATCCGGGCTACGCTCGCTGCGCATCTGGCATGGCCGCGAGGCGCGAGAGTGAGCGCGTAGGATGGGTTGAGCGGCAGCGAAACCCATCATTGTCTCGGCGGTCAAGGTGATGGGTTTCGCCATAGCGCGTCGAAGACGCGCGTCAACGCGCTTATGGCTCAACCCATCCTACGCGGGCTAATCCGCCCTACGCGCTTTAGAATATCTGGAAGTCGGCAGTAGTAAGCGACAGTCCAGTGGCCATTTGGGCGAATTGGGTGCTCCCGCCTCCACCAGTACCGTTCGAATCGTAGGTCAGCGTGCCGGTGCCAGAGTTGTAGATGAGCTGGGCGTTGGTGCCCACCGGCCCCGCGCCGATTACTAACTCGCCTGCATCGATCGTCGCTCCGAGGCCACTAAAACCAGCAGCCGCGAGCTGGATCGTGTCATCGGCAACACTAAAATCGAGGATATTGTCGATACCATCGCCGGTCGCTACGAAGCGGAAGATGTCGTTGCCGGCGCCGCCGGTAAGGCTGTCGGCTCCATTGCCGCCGTCTAGCGTGTCGTTGCCATCGCCACCAAATAACTTGTCGAGGTTATTATTTCCGAACAACTTATCGTCGCCCGCCCCGCCGGACAGGGTGTCGTCATTGCCGCCGCCGATGAAGGTATCGATGCCGGCGTTTCCGACCAGCGTCAGGTCGCCGGTAATGATGTCATTACCGTTCTGGCCGTCGATGTATGAGAAGTCGTTTGCGAGGCTGCCTGTACCAAGTGTGATGGTGTTCACGCCGTTGGTGGTGTCAAGAACCGTGAGCGTCACGGTGTTGTTAGTATCCGTCAAAGTGCCGTCGCTCAGTGTGTAGGTGAGGGTGTAAGTGCCTGTGACTGCTGTTCCGGTGATGCTGACAAGCTGGCCGGAAACGAAATTCGCCGTAAGCCCGGACCCCGTCAGGCCGCCCACGGCGGTGATGAAGAGAGGATTGCCGTCGGCGTCGGTGTCGTTATGGGTGAACCAGAATGGCGTAATAATTCCCGCCGCAATCGCGGTGTCCGAGAGCACCCAGACATCGTTCGCCGCCACCGGCACGTCGTTGACGGCGTTGACGGTGATGCTGACGGTGGCCGCCGTCGCGTCCGAGTTGCCGGCGGTGTCCGTCACCGTATAGGTGAACGACGCGCCGCCGTTGTAATTGAGATTCGGCTTGAAGTAGAGCGTGTTGCTCGCATAGGGCGTGCCGGTCGCCGCCAAGGTGGTTAGCCCCGAGTCGGTGTACAGTAGCCCGTTCGACGGCAGGCTCGTCAGCGTATAAGACGCAATGCCGTTGGCGTCCGAGCCCGACAACGTGATCGTGATCGTTGTGTCTTCGTCGCCGTTGGGCGAGGCGTTGATTGCGATGGGGGCGGTGTTGTCGACGATGACGCTGACCGCGTTGCTGTTCGCGCTGTTGCCGGCCGGGTCGGTCACCACCGCGCGGAACTGATAGCTCTCGTCGGCGAGCGACACCTGCGCATCGGTCGTGCTCGACCAGGTGCTGCCGTCGTCGGTGGAAATCTCATAGGCCACGGTGAAGCCGTTGGCGTCGGAGGCCCCGCTCAGGCTCAGA
>CAZNSG010000371.1:0-10064 GCA_964575715.1 uncultured Hyphomicrobiales bacterium
CGGTGGCGGCGCCGCTGGCCACGATGGACGGAATCTGCGAGCGCACCACGGAAGCAATGGTGCCAAAGAGTGCGCCGTCCGGCCCCTGTTGAATGGGCACCAGCATTTCGATTTCGGTGGATGGCGCCAAACCCGCCGCACGCATCAGGCCAAACAGCCGCATTCCCATGCGGGCATGAACGCCGGCGTGCCGAAATCCCGCTCGGAACCACGTCACGGCCTTGGCGGCCAAACAATCAAGCGGCTCGATGAAAACCGGACCATCGTAGTCAATGATCGATTCCTGCAGTGCGATCACGCCTCCCGCTTTCAGATTGCGCAGAACGCGCTGCAAAGCGTCGAGGGGATCGGCCGCATACATGAGCACGAGACGGCCAACGATCGCGTCCACCGGTGGGCTTAGCTCGATCTCCCGAAAATCTCCCGCCATGAAACGCACGTTCGTTAATTCATCCGCGCTCGCCCGCTGTCCGGCGAATGCGACTTGAGCCGGATCGCGGTCCACCCCGATGACAGTGCCTTGCGGCCCCACACATCGCGCCGCCAGGAAAGCGACGTCGCCCGATCCAGACCCGATATCGAGGACCCGCATGCCCGATGTTATTCCTGCTCTTTCAAAGAGCCGGCACGTTAACGGAGCCACCAGACCGCCTTGGGCGATGAGTCTCTGCCGCTCGTCATCGGAGCTTTGGAACGGGTAGTTTTCTTTTTTCGTCACGTCGTTCCTTCCGTTACGCTGGCTTTCGTATTCTGCACGGCTCGCATGTGCAAGAGGATCATGTTCGCTGTTGCCTTCCGACGGTTGAGGGCCGCAGGATAGGAATCGATGCCCGCGCCCGATCGCCCCTTCGACTCCTCTGCCGCTGCCTTTCTATTTGGCGCGCGGACCGCCGCCACATCGGTGTTCATGTTCGTGATCACCGTCACATACATCGGCTTTGGCGCGCTCTGCCACGACTACGGGCTGCCGGTGGTGTGGGCCATGCTGTCCACGGTGGTGCTGTGGGCGGGGCCGGCGCAGGTGATTCTGGCCACCACGCTCGGCTCGGGCACCGCCGTGATCGAGGGCGCGCTGGCGGTCGGACTCTCGAGCGTGCGGCTCTTGCCGATGGTGGTGGCGCTGCTGCCGCTGGTGAGGGGTGAGCGCACGCGCGCCTGGCAGCTCCTGGTGCCGGTGCATTTCATGGCGGTGAGCGTGTGGGTCGAGGCGATGCGGCTGGCGCCCGGCATGGCGCGCGAGCGCCGCATTCCGTTCTGCAACGGTATCGGCATGATGCTGCTCACCACCGGCGTGGCGGCCACCGCCGCCGGCTATTATCTCTCGGCCGCGCTACCGGCGCTGTTCGGCGCCGCGGCTATGTTCATCACGCCGATGTCGTTCCTGGTCTCGACCGCGCGCAACAGCCGGCTGTGGCTTGAAAAGATCGCGCTGGCGCTCGGCCTGGTGATCGGGCCGGTGCTCGCCTATAGCAAAGTGGAGCTCGACCTGTTGTGGACCGGAATTTTGGGCGGCTCGCTGGCCTATGCGATCGGGCGGGTACGGAGGGCAGCATGAGCGCGCTGCTGCTCGAACCCTATGTGGCACTCATGCTGCTCGGCTTCTTGCCGAGCGAGATGTGGCGCTGGCTCGGCATCGTGCTCGGGCGCGGGCTCGATGAAAAATCGGAGATCATTCAGTGGGTGCGGGCGGTGGCCGTCGCGCTTGTGGCCGGAGTGGTGGCGCGCATCATACTGTTCCCGCCGGGGGCGCTCGCAGGCGTTCCGCTCAGCGTTCGCCTTGCCGCCCTAGGCTTCGGCTTTCTTGCTTTCTTCTTTATTCGGCGGTCGCCATTTGCCGGCGTGCTTGCCGGCGAAGCGGTGCTGGTGGCGGGCGCGCTGGCGTTCGGGGTCTGATGTCCGGATGCCCCGAGCGATTCTCGCGAATCCTCCGGCGCCGGACGGCGGCCGCATGGCAGCGCTCCTGACATGAAGAAGCGGGAGCGGCGGCTCGCGCTTCCTGTCGCTGCGTTGTTTGACTGCGCGGCGTTCGCCTATTTGGCGCGCGTTGCGCGCCATTTCGTCTCGCCATTCGCTGACTTGCTGATTCCTTTGATGGTTTTGCCGTTCACCCGGCCCGTGTAACGGGTGTCACCGACAGAGAACGCAATCTGATCCCCGGTCATCTTGCCGTCGTTAATCGCCGCGGAGACGTTTCCAACTTTCACTGTGCCAGACAGCAGCTGATACTTCTGCTCCAAAACAAACCCGCCGCGCGGCATTTTCCACTTGCCTTGCACTTTCGCAGGAACGATCCAAAAAAGAGCGTTGCAATACGACGAGCAGTCGTCAGACACGGTGGCCCGTTCATCCGGCGTCCAGTCGCCCATGTCGAACGAATTGGATACAACGCGGACGCCGGGCTTCATGTTCAAAATCTTGGGACGCAGCCGGACATTGAGTTCGGGGAGCAGGAACAGCGTAATCACGGTCGCCTTGGAGAAGTCGCTTTTGAATATGTCAGCCTTTACGAATGTCACTTTTTTGGTGACACCCTCCTTGACCGCATTGCGCTTCGACAATTCGACCATATCGGGATTGTACTCGATGCCAATCGCCTTGGCGCCGCGCTTCGCCGCGGTGATCACAGTGCGGCCGTCGCCAGAGCCGAGATCGATGACGAAATCGTTTGCTTTGACATTGGCCAAATCGAGTATCTTGTCCACCAGCGATTGAGGCGTCGGTACCCAGACAACGTCTTTGCCTTCCTGTCCGACGCTGGGCTGATACTCCGTCGCCTGCTGCGCCTGAGCCAAGCTCAACGCCGCGACGAGTGCTAAGCCCGACACCGGAAGCAAGCGCGGGATAAAATGCTGTAACTTCATACTTTTCTCCAGTGGATGTGTGACACGACCTGCCGCAGCGATGGACCGCTAACAGCGGTCCGCAGCGTACATTAACGGCACGCACGGGAAATTGTCATAGCGATGTTTCCCGGGCAAGCCAGCGCCCGTTCAAGCCGCTGCGACCCAAAATCGTGGTCCGACAACAGCGATTTGCGATTTTTCACCGGTGGGGAACGCTGCACGGATCAAGCCCCGGAGAGCGCCGCTGCCAGTTTCATGGCGTGCTCAGACAATATCTCGGGCTTTTCCTTTTCGGCCGCGGGCGGCTTCATCGGCACGCCGTTTTTGCGCGGGATGATGTGCAGGTGAAGATGGAACACAACCTGGCCGCCGGCACCCTCGTTGAACTGCTGAACGGTGATGCCATCGGCGTTGAACACCTGCACCACTGCCTTGGCGACCTTCTGCGCGGCCAAGGCTACGGCGACAAGGTCGTCCGGGGCGATATCGAGGATATTGCGGCAGGCGGCCTTGGGCAGCACCAGCGTATGGCCGGGCGCGCGCGGCATGATGTCGAGAAAGGCCAGCACCTTGTCGTTCTCGTAGACCTTGTAGCTCGGCATCTCGCCACGGAGGATTTTGGCGAAGATATTGTTGGGATCGTAGGCCGGCATGATGATGTCTCCCCAGCGCGCGTTCAGAAAAAGTGGTATCCGGTTTTGCGTCCGAACGCGCGCTCTTTTTAAAGTGAGCGCGCTTTACCGAAATCGGGTTTACCCGATATCGGCAGATATTAACGCCCAAGTCGGCTATAGCCGACTTGGGTGCGGCTGACCGGTACCCACTCATCCTGAAAGCGCGCGATGTGACTTGCCGTCACTCTTGTTCGGCCAAATCCTTGCGGAATGGCGCGGCCGCCGCAAGCTCCTCGCCGAAGGCTTCCACATGGGCGCGCTCGCGCACCAGATAGTCCGCAACCGCGCGGCGGAGCGCCGGATTGGCGATGTAGTGGGCGGAATAGGTGGTGGTCGGCAGATAGCCGCGGGAGAGCTTGTGTTCGCCTTGGGCACCGGCCTCGACGCGGGCAAGTTTGTGAGCGATGGCGAAATCGATGGCCTGGTAGTAGCAGAGTTCGAAATGCAGGAACGGGTGGTGCTCGCTTGCGCCCCAATGGCGCCCAAAAAGCGTGCCGGAGCCGATGAAATTGATGGCGCCCGCGATGTAGCGGCCGGCACGCTTGGCCATGATGAGCACGATGCGATCGCGCATGCGTTCGCCGACCATGGAATAGAACGCGCGGGAGAGATACGGCTGGCCCCATTTGCGCGAACCGGTATCCATATAGAAGGCAAAGAACGTGTCCCAGACCGCTTCGGTGAGATCGGAGCCGGTCAGCCAATGCACGCTGATGCCTTTGCTGAGCGCCTCGCGCCGCTCGCGCCTGATGGTCTTGCGCTTGCGGGCGGCAAGCGCCGATAGAAATGCTTCGAATGAGGCATAGCCGGTGTTCTCCCAGTGAAACTGCTGGTCGGTGCGTAACAAGTAGCCTCGCTGGCCAAGAAAATGCCATTCCGGCTCGGTCATGAAGGTAATGTGAACCGAGGACGTCTGATGCCGGTGGCATAGCTCGACCAGGCCCGCTGCAAGGGCCGCGCGCACGGCGCCGGCGTCGGCCGCTGGCCGCAGCAGCAGACGGCGGCCGGTCGCGGGAGTGAAGGGCACCGCGACCTGCAGCTTGGGGTAATACTGACCGCCGGCGTACTCGTAGGCCTCGGCCCAGCCGCGATCGAACACATATTCCCCGCGCGAATGGGATTTCAGATAGCACGGCACCGCGCCGAGTACTGTGCCGTCCGGTGCTTCCGCCAGTAGATGCTGCGGCTGCCAGCCGGCCCGGGCGGTGGCCGAGCCGGAGGCTTCAAGGCTGAAGAGAAAATCATGCGAGATGAAGGGATTGTAGATGTTGAATTGAGGGTCTGGTCGAGATGCTTTCGAATTTGATTCGCGCGGCTCATAGATTGAATCAACCGCTTGCGCCAAGGCTGGATTCGCACAGGCATTCCAGTCGTCGGGCGCGATGTCGGCAATGGCCGGGAGAACGCGGATCCGAAGGTCGGTAAACGGGCGGGCGTGCGGCGCGGGCATGGGAAGAGTTTGCCACTTTTTAGGGCCGAAAGCCTTCAAAGATGATCTGGTCGGCCCATTGAGCGGCAAGGGCACGGTCGGCAGGTGTCCGCACGGTCCAAGTCAGCAGCGGTAGGCCAAGCACATTGCGGGCAAAGCGCGGAACGGCGGTCGGCAGGTCTTTCACCCGATAGGCGAGGAATTGCGGGCGGGCGGTAAGCGCGTGCTTCGCGTAATGGGCTGCGTGCGTGCGCGCGGAGCCGCCGTGGTCGCCGGGTGCCGCGCGCTCGCGCCGCTGGGCTACTAGGCCGCGCCGCAGCGGAGGGATCATTTCTCTGAGGACGGCTATGGGCTCGGGATCAAACGACATGGCACCGACCGGGCCTTGATATCTCGCCAGCGTCTTGGCGGTTCGGACCGCAAGTCGCCTATCGCCATCCAACCGGCTCTTCAATTCGACCAGCAGGGCAACGCGTCCGGCCACCAGCTCGCACAGTTCGCCCAGGGTGAGCATATGATCGTCCGTCGCCTTGAAGGCCACACGTTTGAGCTCGGCCGCGGACAGGGCCGCGAGCCGATCAGTGCCTTCGGTCAATCGGCCGAGCTTGTCGTCGTGATACACCATGGCCTCGCCGTCGCCGGTGATCTGCACATCGCACTCGATGGCATAGTTGTCGGCGATGGCGGCGTGGAAGGCCGATGGCGTGTTTTCGATCACGCCGGCCGTGGCGTCGTGCAGGCCGCGGTGGGCGACGGGACGGGCGGTGAGCCAATCGGGCATGGGATCAGGCGATTTCGAACATGCCCTCGACCTCGACCGCGGCGTCGAGCGGGAGCACGGCGACGCCCACGGTGGTCCGCGCGTGCCGGCCCTGGTCGCCGAAGGCGGCGACCATGAGGTCGGAGGCGCCATTCATCACCTTAGGGCCGTCGAGGAAGGACGGAGTTGCATTGATAAAGCCGCCCAGCCGCACCACGCGCGCAACCTTGTCGAGATCGCCCAGTGCCGCCTTGACCTGCGCGAGCAGATTGACCGCGCAAGTCCGCGCCGCTTTGTGTCCATCCTCGACCGAGACGCCGGCGCCGAGCTTGCCCTTGGCCACGAGCTTGCCCTCGGCATCAAGGCAGAGCTGGCCGGATACGATGAGCAGGTTGCCGGTGCGTACAAAGCCCACATAGTTGGCGATCGGGGCTGCCGGGGTGGGTAAAACGATGCCGAGATCGGCAATTTTCTTTGCTACCTGGCCTGCCATGATGTCTCCTGTTTCGCTGGTAAAGTCGTGAAAAAGCCGTCTTTTTCTTCGCTGATCGCGCGCACGCTTGCAAGCGGGCGGTGCAAGAAACAGCCATTGCTAAGGAACAATCCCGGTCCTATTTTGTTAATAAGGGCGAGATAGAAGGGTTGCGATATGTTGACGAGTGCCATCCCCATCCGGCTCGCGCTTGCGACTGCCGCGCTATTTGCAGCGGAAATGTTGTCGCCCAGCGTAATCGTGGCCCAGGGCAGTGTGATTACACTGGTGCCGCATCGGGCGGTCTATGACCTAAAGCTTGCGCGCACGCGTGGCACGCGACCGATGCAGGCCGCGCGCGGCCGTATCCTCTACGATTTTTCGGGCAATGTCTGCGAGGGATACGAGCTGCGTTTCCGTCAAATGTCGGAGCTCGACAGCGGTGAAGGCAGGGCGTTGTTGACCGACATGCGCGCCGTCACCTGGGAGGATGGGCGAGCCAAGAGCATGAAATTCAATATTCAGAGTTATTTCAACGATCAGTTGAAGGATTCGGTCGTCGGCTTTGCCGAACGCAGCCAGAACAGCCTGGGCGTGCACCTGACCAAGCCCGGCAGCAAGTCCTTCGATCTGGCGACCAACCTGGTGTTTCCGACCGAGCACACGCGCCGGATCATTGCCGCCGCGCGTGAGGGCAAGACGCTGCTGGAAACGGCGTATTACGACGGCTCGGAGAGCGGGGAGAAGGTTTACGATACGCTCGCCGTGATCGGCCGTCCCATCGGTCCGAATGAAAAGAAACCGACCGACGCCGCGGCCAAGCAGCCGTCGCTCGCCAATCTCACGCGCTGGCCGGTGACGGTGAGCTATTTCGACCGGACCGAAAAGAGCACCGACCAGACACCGGTCTATGCCGTCACCTTCGAGCTCTACGAGAACGGCATCTCGCGCGCGTTCCTGCTCGACTACAGCGATTTCGTGCTGAGCGGCGAAATGACCTCGCTCGATATTCAAACCTCCAAACCCTGCCCGTAGCGCCGGATTGTGAGCAGTTCCCGCGGATCTATGCGGGGATTGTCAACCATAGCCAACGCTTGGACCACGCCCGCGATGTCCGCTGCCAGACTATGGCGGCGATCTTAACGGGTGTGGGAGTCGAAAATGACCCATTGCGCTGTTTGACAGTGGTATTTTTGTAATGCGAATTGGCGAAAGAATCCCATTTCGCAAGTCGCGGTTTTCTGATTTGATCTTATAAATTGCAAGCCGAATTTGGCGTGGTGGTTTCTGGCCGATAGCGACACTCGCTCAGCAAACGACTATGTCAGTAGTTGGACTGCTTTTCTTGCGAGGCAGCGATGCTCATCACATTTATAAGATCATTAGCATTGATACTCACACCAATATCATTGTTTTTGCTGAATCCAGCATCGGCTGCGAACATCCAATTGGATTCGTCTTTACAGTTGTTCATTGTCGGGAAAATAGTGCCAGGAGATTACGATAAATTTGAGCGCGCTTTAAGGGAAAGCACCGAGGATATCAATGCTGTTAATATTATTTCTCCTGGAGGGAATATATTCGAAGCTTTCAAGATTGGGAGGCTTATAAGAAGGTTGGGTCTTGCAACGAATGCTCCGAATACTCTGAACTTTGCACCACAAGCCAGAACATGGCTCTGTAGTCGAGCCGCAAAAATTGACAAATCAACAGCATGCACATGCGCGAGCGCATGTTTTCTAATTTGGGCAGGAGGGGTAGAGCGTTCGGGAAACGATATTCATATACATCGGATTTCGTTTGATCCTGAATATTACGGGAAACTAACGCCCATAGAAGCGCAGGAAAAATATCAGATGGCACTGCGACAAGTGCAAGCGTACCTAAAGGAAATGGAGATTCCGGATAGCATATTCGAAGAAATGGTTCGTATGCCTTCGTACAGCACGACCCCTCTTCCGAACAACATCAATTGGGCTTGGCCGCCTTCCTTCGGTGAATGGCTCACTGCCAAATGCGGCCATCCTAGTCGAAGGCGCGATAGCATGTGCGAAATGGAACAACGCCGTAAAGCGACTAAGGAAGCCCTAGACCGATTTAGAGCGGTGAAATGAACCGCGCCAAAGGCATGATCCCTTTCATCCCCGCTGATCAGAATTAGATCGGCAATTCCCTTCAATCTTTGCCGACATCATTGAGCATTGCCGTGCATTCGTCGGCCATAGCGGGTCCGGCACTCACCCAAAGTAAGCTCCTTCCGTCGATCTACGTATGTTCGGCAACGACATTGAAAATGGCACAGAACGTAGTTTTGCGTGTCACCTGGATCGGTCGAAGTTGGCGGCATCGCCGACATCGCCGGGGATTTTTTCCTAGCACAAAATTTTTGCGGTCATTATCCCGGACGCGACCTGTAGAACACCAGACATGCGAAAAATGTGGCAAAATGACCTGAATGACCCACAAGAGACACTGCGCCGAATTGGCTTTAGTGGCCGCAACGGCATTGCGCCCTATAATTGCACTCGATAAAGTTGTGATCAGTTAGTTTTCGGGGGATGCCATGAAGCGCGTTTCATTGCTGCTTTCCGCTGCATTTATTGGTCTTAGCCTAACGTCGAGTTCCGCACAGGGGCCAAAGAACAACGTTCTTTTCATCGTTGATATTTCTGGTTCGATGAGAGAGCCGGCCGGGAATGAACCCAAGATTGCCGCAGCCAAAAAAGCGTTCAGTCAAACGATGAGCCGGATTTCGGCTACCACGAATGTCGGCCTCATGGTGTTTGGTAATGATGTGGCAAGAAATCCTCGTCTGCCGAAGGGAGCTGTTGATCGTGTTGCCTGTAAAGACATTAAGGTGCTCTCGCATATAGGAGTTCAGTCAGCGCAAGCGCTTGCGGCTAAAATCGACAGCTTCCAGCCGAAGGGAGAGACGCCTATCGCTGCATCATTGCTGCAGGCGAAAGATTTATTTGCAGCCCAACAAGGTGCACACAATTCGGTGGTGTTGATTACGGATGGCCGTGAGGAATGCGGTGGCAATGTTTGCGAGGTCGCCAAGCAACTAAGCACGGCGGGAATTGACCTCAAGGTTCACATCGTGGGCCTTGCTCAAAAACCAGGAGATCGTGAAACCCTGGAGTGCATCACTAAGGCTACGGGCGGTGAATATGTCGCGGCGAATGATGGGCCAAGTTTGATAAAGGCGCTCGAAAAACTTCCACCTGTTGTGATTGCTCAGGCTCCCGCGCCGCCACCTGTCAAAGTTCAGGCTCCTCCGCCTCCGCCACCACCAGTCCAGGTGGATCGGTGCAAGAGTGGCAGCACATTCGAGATTTGCCTTCTCGAACTGTCAAGGCGTGGACAGTCGGTGGCTGTTTCCCTTTCGGTGACAAACAAAGCAGATTATTCAGCCGATCTCATCCTCGATAATGTCAACGCAACGTTGACCGCTCCGAGTGGAGAGCAGGCGAAAGATGGAAGTCATCTCCGCGGATTAGATTTGGGTTCTGGTTCTATTGGCCTTGGTTCTATTGGCTTTTTCGCATATGCCTTTCAGCTGCAAAAACCATTGGACCCTGCGAGTAAGTTTGGTCTTTCCCTATCATATTATTCGCCTAAACTTCAGATCGCATTTCTTAATGTTCCTTCGACGGGAGGAGCACCGAAAAAAGTTCCGGTTTGCAATACCGGTAAGGCCATTACCGTATGCCTCAACGATATTTCTCGCCAGGTGTCAACGGCGGTGACCTGAGCCCCTGAACTTCCTCCAGATTTGAGTAGAGTCCGTCACCTGAGAGGGGACGGACGATGAAGCAATCGAGGTTCACGGAAGAGCAGATCATTGGGCTCCTGCGCGAGCATGAGGCCGGCGTGAAGACGGCGG
>CAZNSG010000372.1:0-6264 GCA_964575715.1 uncultured Hyphomicrobiales bacterium
GCCAACGGACAATAAGGGGATCGTAAAATGACAACAGTTGCCCGATGACGAAATGCATGTATTTGATAACGTCATTCTGCACATTCTATGCTGCCCTTTTGGCCCGGCTAACGGGCCGCCAATTTCGAAATGCCGCTTTGATGGCGGGTAAAGGGTGGTTAAGTGAACTTAACTCGGACGCCGACAAAGCAATGCGAATGACGGTCTGCGGACCGTGCGGGGCACGATCATACAAATTTATATGCTCTCGAAGACGATCGGGACGTTCGATGAAAGTGCCACTTGTGCTATGGTATTGACAGAATTGGAGCAACTATGAGTGCCAATCGTGTGAAAGTCGGCATTGTCGGACTTGGCCGCTGGGCCAAGGTGCTGACCCGCGCGGCGCGCCAATCGGAAGCGCTCGAAATCGTTGCTGGATTTAGCCGGACGGAGGAAAAGCGCACAGCCTTCCAGCAGGAGTTCGGAGTTGCCGCGGTGCCCGATCTGGCGTGGATGCTTGCCGATCCCGCGATCAAGGGCGTCATTTTGACGGTGCCGAACGAGCAGCATCTGCCGATCGCACGCGAGGTCGCAAAGGCCGGCAAGCATGTCTATACCGAAAAGCCGATCGCCAGCACGCTCGAAGAAGGACTTGAGATCGAGGCTTTGGAAAAATCGTATGGGGTGACCGTCACCGTCGGACACAGCGCGCGGCTGATGGCAGGCATCCGCAAAATCCGTGAAGCCGCCGATGCAGGCGAGCTTGGCCGCGTCGCATTCATGGAAGCGAATTTCTCCAACGAACGCGCACTTGAGCTCACGCCAAAAACTTGGCGCTGGTACAAGGATAAGGCGCCCGGCGGCCCGCTGTCGCAACTCGCAATTCACCAATTCGATGTTCTCCACTATCTCGGCGGCGAGATCGTCGAGGCGAGCTCAATGGCGTCAAAACTTTCGCCGGTCGGCGCGGAGGTCGATGACCAGTCGATGACGTTACTCAAGTTTGCTGACGGCAAGATCGGCTATGTCGGCGCGTCATGGACTTCGCCGGGTATTTTTGCCATTCGCGTATTCGGCTCCAAGGGCCTGATGCACTACGAGATCGATTTTGGAACGTGGGATACGCCGGATAAATTGCACGAGACCTCAACGCTCTATATCCAACGCGGCAAGGGCGGCTACGGCAGCCGCGAAGAATTAAAAATTCCGAAAAGCGATATGTTTTGCGCCGAATTGGAAATGTTCGCCGAGAGCTGCCGTACCGGCAAACCGAACGAGCTGTCGTCGCGAAACGGCAATATCGCTATCGCGATCGTCTTTGCCGCGTTGCGTTCCATCGACAAGCAAGGCCAGGCTGTGCGCATCGCAGACGTGATTGCGGAATCCCATCGCAAGCTCGCAGAGAGAAGCCGTCATGTTGCCTAGCCGCTATTTTGCCGACTTATCGCAGCCAGAGATTGCGGCGCAATTTAAGAAGAATCCGCTGGTGATTCTGCCGTGCGGCAGCGTCGAGCAACACGGTCCACATCTGCCAACTGGCACGGATACATTCGCTGCCAATGTCATCGGCCACGCAGTTGCGGAACGGATGGACGGTCTCGTGCTTCCGGCGACACCGTTTGGCGTTACCCCAATGCACATGCCGTTCGAGGGAACCATTACGCTGAGCCCTGACACCTACATACGGGTAACGACCGAGACGTGCGTCTCGACGGCCAAGCACGGCGCCAAATATCTCCTGATATTGAATTGGCATGAAGGCAATATTCCCTCACTTGCTATTGCCGCGGAATCGCTTCATCGCGACCACGGCATGACCGTGCTCACCGTGCAGGCCTGCTACGTGGCTGAGGAGCTATATGGGCACTCCTGTAACGGACTCACCCATGGCGGCGAAATCGAGGCGCTCGCGGTTTTGGCTTTTCGATCCGAACTCGTTCACCTCGATCGGATCGACGATTCATCCGATCACGCGCACGGACATAAGATGGACCGGCTGCGCCGAACCCGCACCTTCCAGCCGGTGCTGACCGATATTCGCTCGATTGCGCCAACCGGCTGGTTCGGGAGTCCCCAGCATGCGACCGCCGAGAAGGGGCAGCGCATGCTCGCCGACATTGCCGACGCTATCGCCCGCGAGGCACGCGAGATTTACCGGCAACTCGATGCCGTTCAGGGCGGGACGGCGGAGATCAAGCACTTGCGGCAGGTTAGCTGATGGCGCGGCTGCTCAAACTAACCGAAGCAAAACGTTTGGGTTTGCCCGGGCGCGTCTCGCTTGAGCCGGTTTCCGGCGAGATCGGATCGCGCGTGACGTTTCGGATCGCCGAAATTCCGCCCGCCAGGCCGGGCGACAAGCCGCGCGGTCCGCATTTGCACGATGGGTTCGAGGAATGCATCTATGTATTGAAGGGGAGCGGTGTCACTCACTCCGAGAGCGGTGAAATTCCGATCAAGCCCGGCGATATTGTGCTTATTCCGCCCAACGAGAAGCACATGACGCGCAATACCGGAAGCGAGCCTCTCGTTCTTTTGTGCTTTTTTGCCGAACCCGACGTGAGCGCGCGCACGACCGAATATCCGAGTTTTTGATATCCTGCTCAGATGACACATCAAGTACTTTGCTTGCGGCCTGAGGCGGACTTTGCGCGCGCCGACGCGCTGCCGCCGCCGAGTCTGGCCGTGAGTTATCACGCGCCGGACGATCCGAAGGTTGCGGAGCGGATCAAATCGGCGAGCGCGCTGGTCATCCCCGCGGTAGGGCCCAAACTTCCCAGCGAGTTGTTCAAGAATGCGCGCCTTCGAATCGTGCAGGTGACCGGCGCGGGCGTCGACCGGCTCGATCGCGCGACGCTTGTCGGACTTGGCATTCCCGTGAGCAATGTGGCGGGAGGTAGCAACAGCGCGGTGGCCGAATACGCGGTAACGGCCGCGTCAATGCTGCTTCGGCGTTTCGCCTGGGCCGACGCAGAAATCAAGAGCGGAAACTACGGCAAGTTCCGTGCGCGCATGGTGGCGGACAATCTTGCCGGGCTGGAAGGCCTTCTGGCCGGTGTTGTCGGTTTTGGCACCATTGGCCGCGCGGTCGCGCAGGCGTTTCATCGGATGGGCTGTCGCATCGGCTATTTCGATCCCGCCATGAGCGATCGAAGCGCGGCCGATGCCATTGGCGCACAGCCGATGCCGCTTGATGAATTATTGGCGCAAGCCGACATCGTCACGTTGCATGTGCCGTTGCTTCCAGACACGAAAGATCTGATTGGCGAGCTGGAACTTGCCAAGATGAAACCGTCCGCGGTGCTGATTCAGGGCTCGCGTGGCGGTATCGTGAACGAAGCGGCTCTTGCCGCCTGCCTTGTAGGCGGCCGCATCCAAGGCGCGGCCGTCGATGTCTATTCGACCGAACCGCCAGGCTCAGACAACCCGTTGCTCGCGCTCAAGGGGGAAGGCGCGCACCGTCTGTTGTTGACCCCGCACATTGCGGGCGTCACCCGCCAGGCATCGGCGCTGCTATTTCGATCGGCATGGAACAATGTCGTGCGCGTGCTGGTGCACAACGAACCGCCGGTCAATCGCGTGTACTGACACATTGGAATAGCCGCCATGCTCGCGTTCTATCTGTCGAGGCCGCATAATTTCTCGACAACCGGCAGCCTCTGTCGCATTTCTGGCCGTAAGTGGGATACTTGAGGATTGCACACAATGCGAATTTTTTTGGAGATAAGTGTCTCGCCTCACCGGTACCGCAAGATGTACTATCTGGCTCCGGGCCTCTTTCCGACTGGACTCTTGGAATCAACATGAGCCATCCAGACTTCGCTAGGGCCGCCGCCTATATTACCGACGATAACGTTCGCTCGCTGCTCATGGATCTCGTGGACATCGGCAGTCCGACCGGCAAGGAAATCGGCGTCGCGCAATATCTTGTCGCACGCATGCGGAAGTCTGGCATGGATACCGATCTGCCGCTCGTGGATGCGGGCAGGCCGAACGCAGTAGGGCACCGGCGCGGACGCGGTGACGGGCTCAATCTCCTGTTCACCGGCCACATGGACACCTCCTATTCAGGCCAAGAGGAACATCTTGTGGGCGAGGGATTCCAGCCAAAGGCGATCTATCGCGACGGTTGGGTCTGGGGACTCGGCGCTAACAACATGAAGAGCGGGCTTACCTCGGCGCTGATCGCGATCGAGGCGATCGCCAAGGCTGGTCTCGAACTTGCTGGCGATATCTCCTTCGGCGGCGTGGTGGGCGAGATCGAGAAGACCGCGATCGAGGAATTTCAAGGCGCCGAATATTCCGGCTATGGCATCGGCTCACGTCATCTCGTCACCCACGGTGTCACCGCTGATTTTGCATTGCTGGCGGAGCCGACCGGTATGCGGATTGCTAGCGCCAATATGGGCGTGATCTGGCTGCGCATCACGGTCGGCGGCACGGTCGCGCATTCCGCGCTAGCCAACCGGCCGCATGTAATCAACGCCATTGCGGTGATGCACGAATTGCAGAGCGACATCGCACAGTGGGCTCGCAACTATGAAGCCGCGCATGAATACAATGGGGAGCGGCCCAACGTCACAATCGCCGCGATCCGCGGGGGTGCGCCGTGGCGGCTGTCACGTAATCCATACGATTGCAGTCTTTACCTCGATATCCGCACCGTGCCTGGCCAGACAGTTGATCAAGTTAAGCGCGACTTGCGCGGAGTCCTACGCGCTTTCGGCAACCGCAAGGGTATCCCGGAGCCTGCGTTACATCTCTATGTCACCGATCCGCCGGTCGTGCTCGACCCAAAATTGCCAATCGTTCAGGCGCTTGGCGAGGCACAGCAGGCCGTTACCGGCGAGCGGCCAGCCGCGATCATTCGCCGACCGGGCGCCGACGCCGTGCACCTCACAACCTATGGCGTGCCCTGCGTCTGTTTTGGTCCTGGGGGCCGGATGCATCCTGACAGCCGTGGTGCTAACATGCACGCGTTCGGCGAGCATGTGCTGGTTGCGGATTGTGTTGCCGCGGCCAAAATTTATTTAGCGCTCGCGCTCGATCTGTGCAGCCGCAAGGCGGCATGAAGTTGACAAGCTCGGAAGGGGTTCATCATGAAACGAAGACAGTTCGCTCAAGCGCTGTTATGTTGTCTCACCGCCGGTCTGGCATTGCCCGCGCAGGCGCAGAATTATCCCAACCGGCCGATCACCTTCGTCGTTCCATTCGCTCCTGGCGGGCTCACCGACGTGCCGGCACGCATACTAGCCGCGATCATGCAGGAGAAGACCGGTGCCACGATCGTGGTCGAGAACAAGACCGGCGCCTCGGGCGTGGTGGGCGCCACACATGTCTGGCGGGCGGAGCCGGATGGCTACACGCTGCTGGTCAATGCGCTCGCTGACGTACAAAACCTGCACTATATCAAGGTGCCCTACAGTGCCATTAGCGACTTCTCGCTGATCGGAAAAATCACGGACGGCCCGCCGCTGGTACTCGTTGCCAACGCCAGCCTTCCTTACAAGTCGCTCAACGATCTGATCGCGGACGCCAAGTCAAATCCGAGCAAGGTGAGTTTTGGCACCTCGGGGCCTGCTACCTCACCGGCAATTTCTTTGACGCAGCTCAACAGCGCCGCCGGCACCAAGATCGTGGAAGTGCCATACCGCGGCTCCGGCGAAGCTGCCAGTGCGGTGGTGACGGGCGCCGTCCAGGCCACGTTTACATTTTATTCCGCCGCCAAGCCACTCGTTGACGGTGGGAAGGTGCGCGTATTGGCGATTGCAGGCCCAAATCGGATCGCGGGCTGGCCTGATGTGCCGACCATGCAGGAGCTTGGCTACAGCAACTTTAATCACAGCGGATTTGTCGGTCTCGCGGGACCCGCAAAGTTGCCGCCGCAGATTGTCGCATTTCTCAACAAAGCGCTAAATGAGGCGATCCACTCCGACACCTTCAAGACACGCATGCAGGCGCTGGGCATGACGATTCCCGATGCGGCGCGCAACACTCCGGAGAACTTTGCCGCTTTCATGCGTGCCGAAACCGCCCGCCAAGCGGCACTGGCCAAGCTAACAGGGCATGATCCAATGGCACCAAAGCAATAGGCGTGATGTTGAACCGAGGGGAAATAATGTCATGGCAAAAATCACGCGGACGAACCCCAAGGACATTGCCAAACCATTCGCAAATTATTCGCATGTCGTAACGGCCGAGGGTGCGCAGAAACTCATATTTTGCGCTGGCCAAGTCGCGGCCGATATCGACGGCAAGGTTTTGCCGCCTGACGATTTCGACGCC
>CAZNSG010000373.1:0-26639 GCA_964575715.1 uncultured Hyphomicrobiales bacterium
CTCAGCATGAGGTAGAGTGAATTCGTCCATTGGCTCGCCGTCACACGATGAAGATGTGTGCACACCTTAGGTACGATAGGGGAGATATGAAGCTCGCCGAACTTCTCATCGACTCCGCCACGCTGGATGTACGTTCTGCCGCGCTCGATGTCGCGGGGCTTTCCGCCGACAGCCGCGCGGTCAAGCGCGGAGATGTGTTCGTGGCGGTGCCGGGCGGCAAGGCCGATGGGCTTGCCTTTGCGGCGGACGCCGCCGCCGCCGGCGCCGTCGCCATCGTCGGCGAGCGGGCGCCGGAGCGGCTGCCTGCGGGCATCGCCTTCGTGCCGGTCAAGAACGCCCGGCGCGCGCTCGCGCTCGCGGCCGCCAGATTCTATCCGCGTCAGCCCGCTGTGATCGCCGCCGTCACGGGGACGAGCGGCAAGACTTCGGTCGCGGCCTTTACCCGGCAGATCTGGGCCGAGCTTGGACATGCGGCCGCGAGCATCGGCACCATCGGCATGGTCGCGCCCAAGCGCGAAGTCTATGGCTCGCTCACCACGCCCGATCCGATCGCGCTGCATCGCACGCTCGATGAGCTTGCCGGTGAGGGCGTGAGCCATCTCGCGCTCGAAGCCTCTTCGCACGGGCTCGATCAGCACCGGCTCGATGGCGTGCGGGTTGCGGCCGCGGGCTTTACCAACATCACGCGCGATCATCTCGACTATCACCCGAGCATCGAAACGTATCTGGCGGCCAAGCTGCGGCTGTTCGAGGTCCTGGTGGTCGCGGGCGGTAGCGCCGTGATCGATGTCGATCACGAGCAGTCCGATGCGGTCGTGGCGGCGGCCAAGGCGCGCGGCCTTAAACTCATCACAGTCGGGCATAAAGGCGAGGGCATTCGCTTGCTCGCAACCGAGATCGACGGCTTTGCGCAAAAGCTGACGATTGCGCATGGCGGCAAGCAATTCACGCTGGCGCTGCCGCTGGTCGGTGCGTTTCAGATCGAGAATGCGCTGGTCGCCGCCGGTCTTGCGATCGCAACCGGGAGCGCGCCCGCTGCGGTGTTCGCGGCGCTGGAAAGCTTGAAGGGCACCAAGGGCCGGCTCGATCTGGTCGGCGAGAAAGACGGCGCGCCGATCTTTGTCGATTACGCGCATAAGCCCGACGCGCTCGCCAAGGCGCTCGAAGCCTTGCGGCCTTACGTCAAGCGGCGGCTGGTGGTGGTGTTCGGCGCCGGCGGCGATCGCGACAAGGGCAAGCGTGCGCTGATGGGCGCGATCGCGGCGCAGAATGCCGACAGCGTCATCGTCACCGACGACAATCCGCGCAGTGAAAATCCCGCAGCGATCCGCGCGGCAATTCTGCAATCGGCGCCCGGTGCGGTCGAGATCGGCGATCGCCACAAGGCGATTCGGGACGCCATCGCCGGCATGCGCAAGGGCGATGTGCTATTGATCGCCGGCAAGGGCCATGAAACCGGCCAAATTATCGGCAACCGGACATTGCCGTTCAGCGACCACGATGCGGTCGCGGCGGCGCTCAAGGAGAAAGTCGCGTGAGTTCGCCTCCGCTCTGGACCACCGAGGCGATGACCGCCGCCATGCATGCGCAAGGCGAAGGTCCGCTCCCCGTCAATGTGTCCGGTATTTCGATCGACAGCCGAACCTTGGTCCTGGGTGAAGCCTTCTTCGCCATTACCGGCGACGCCCGCGACGGCCACGAATTCGTCGCGGCGGCGCTAAAAGCGGGCGCAGGACTCGCGGTGGTTGCGGCGGAGAAGCGCGCGCAGATGCCGAAGTCCGCGCCGCTGTTGGTCGTGCCGGATGTGCTCGAATCTTTACGCGACCTTGCACGTGCCGCGCGCGCGCGTACCAAGGCCAAAGTGATCGGCGTCACCGGTTCGGTCGGCAAGACCAGCAGCAAGGAGGCGCTGCGGCTGGCGCTTTCCGCCGCCGGCGAGACCCATGCTTCGGCTGCCTCCTACAACAATCATTGGGGCGTGCCGCTCTCGCTTGCGCGTTGTCCGGCGCGCGCGCGCTTTGCCGTATTCGAAATGGGAATGAGCCACGCGGGCGAAATTGCGCCCCTTACGCGAATTGTGCGCCCGCATGTGGCGATCATCACCACGGTCGAGCCGGTGCATCTCGAATTCTTCTCCTCGCTCGAGGCGATCGCCGATGCCAAGGCGGAGATTTTTCTGGGGCTGGAGCCGGACGGCGCGGCGGTGGTCAACCGCGACAATGAGCAGTTCGCGCGGATTGAGGGGGCGGCCAAGAGCGCGGGCGTAAAGCGCGTGGTTACGTTCGGCGAGCATGAAAGGGCCGAAGCGCGGCTGGTCAAGTGCGCATTGCAGCCCGAAAATTCGACTGTGCAGGCGCGCATTCTCGGCACCGATGTCACCTACAAAATCGGTGCGCCCGGCCGCCATCTCGTGCTCAACTCGCTCGCCGTGCTGGCAGCCGCGGTGCTCGCCGGCGCCGATCTGGCGCGGGCTGCGCTCGCGCTTGCCGAACTTGCTCCGGCCACGGGGCGCGGCGTGCGCATCGCGCTCGAACTGCCCGGCGGGGCGGCGCTGCTGATCGACGAGAGCTACAACGCCAATCCGGCCTCGATGCGCGCTGCGCTCGCGCTGCTCGGTCAGGCGCCGATCGGCCCGCGCGGCCGGCGCATTGCCGTGCTCGGCGACATGCTGGAGCTCGGGGATAAGGGCGCCGAGCTGCATCGCGGGCTCACCGAACCGATTGCGGCCAATGCCATCGATCTCGTGTTCTGCTCGGGCCCGCTGATGCAAAGGCTGTGGCAAGCCCTTCCCTCCGATCGCCGGGGCGGCTATGCGGTGTCCGCGGCGGAGCTCGAAGCGGAGGTGCTCACCGCCATCCGCGCGGGCGATGCCGTCATGGTCAAGGGCTCGCTCGGCTCGAAGATGGCTCCCATCGTCAAGGCGCTCGCGCGCCAGTTTTCCCGAGCCGCATTTGCGGCGCCCGCACAAGGTTGATCCGATGCTCTATTGGTTGGCCGAACTCTCCGACAAGATTGGTTTCCTCAACGTGTTCCGTTATCTCACGGTGCGCACCGGCGGCGCGATGATGACGGCGCTTATTTTCGTGTTCTGGTTCGGGCCGCGCATCATCGATCTGCTGCGGCTGCGGCAGGGCAAGGGCCAGCCGATCCGCAGCGACGGCCCGCAGTCGCATCTGATCACCAAGAAGGGCACGCCGACCATGGGCGGACTGATGATCCTGTCCGGGATCGTGGTATCGACGGTGCTATGGGCTAATCCGCTCAATCCGTATGTCTGGATCGTGCTCGCGGTCACGCTCAGCTTCGGTCTGATCGGTTTCTACGACGACTATCTCAAGGTGACGCGGCAGACGCACGGCGGTTATTCCGGCCGCAAACGCCTTGCTGCAGAGGCAGTCATTGCGGTGTTGGCCTGCTATGCCATCGCGAGCCTGGGGCGGCCGCCATTCGCAACTTCGCTGGCGTTCCCGTTTTTCAAGGAGCTGATCTTCGATCTCGGCTGGTTTTTCGTAGTGTTCGGCGCTTTCATCATCGTCGGCGCAGGCAACGCGGTGAATCTGACGGATGGCCTCGACGGGCTCGCCATCGGTCCGGTGATGATCGCGGCGGGATGCTTTGGCGTGTTCTCCTATGTGGTCGGCAACGTCGTGCTCACGAACTATCTGCAGCTTAACTACGTGGCCGGCACCGGCGAATTGGCGGTGTTGTGCGCGGCGGTGATCGGCGCGGGCCTTGGCTTTCTTTGGTTCAACGCGCCGCCGGCTTCGATCTTCATGGGCGACACCGGCGCGCTCGCGCTCGGCGGCCTGCTCGGTTCGGTTGCGGTTGCGACCAAGCATGAGATCGTGCTCGCTGTCGTCGGCGGGCTGTTCGTGCTCGAGGCGGTATCGGTGATCGTGCAGGTGATCTCGTTCAAACTCACCGGCAAGCGCGTGTTCAAGATGGCGCCGATCCACCACCATTTCGAACAGCTCGGCTGGACCGAGCCGCAGATCGTATTCCGGTTCTGGATCATCGCCATCGTGCTTGCAATCGTCGGACTCGCCACGCTGAAGCTGCGATGACAAATTTTGTCATTCCGGGGCGCCGCCGATCTCGGGTTTACCCGAGATCGGAATTTAAGTGTCCAAGTCGGCCAAGGCCGACTTGGATGGCGGCGAGCCCGGAATCCATGCTCACTGACCGGGGTTATGGATTCCGGGCCCGCGCCTTCGGCGCGTCCCGGAATGACCAAGAAGGTTTGCCATGATCCCGATCACGACCTTTGCCGGCAAGCGGGTCGCGGTGTTCGGTCTCGGCGCCTCCGGGCTGGCGAGCGCGCGCGCGCTCATCGCGGGCGGCGCCAACGTCGTTGCCGCCGATGACAGCGCGGATACGGTCGCCAAAGCCGCCGCGGCCGGCATTCCCACGGCCGAATTGCGCCGGCTTGACTGGTCGAATATCGCTGCTCTTGTGCTCGCGCCCGGCGTGCCGCTCACCCATCCGGTGCCGCACTGGTCCGTTGGGCTTGCACGCAGCGCCGCGGTCGAGGTGATCGGCGACATCGAACTCTATTGCCGCGAGCGGCGCACCAGCGCGCCCGATTCGCCGTTCATCGCCATTACCGGCACCAATGGTAAATCGACCACCACCGCGCTGCTCACGCATCTGCTCACATCGGCCGGCCATGCCGCCGAGTCGGGCGGCAATATCGGCACCGCGATCCTTACGCTTGCACCGCCGCGGCCGGGACATGCGCATGTGATCGAGTGCTCGTCCTATCAGATCGACCTTGCGCCTTCGGTGGATCCGCGTATTGGCGTGCTGCTCAACATCAGCGAAGACCATCTCGACCGCCACGGCACGTTCGCCAACTATGCTGCGGTCAAGGAGCGGCTGGTTGCGGGGGTGCAGGCCGATGGCGCCGCGATCGTCGGCGTGGACGACAACTGGTGCCAGGCGGTGGCCGACCGGATCGAGCACCATGGCGTGCCGGTGATGCGGGTTTCGGTGCGCCGGCCGGTGCCGGACGGGATTTACGTCGAGGCGGGTGAGATCATGCGCGCGGCGGGTGGCACTGCGCACCGGATCGCGCGGCTCGGCGGGATCGGTTCGCTGCGCGGCCTGCATAATGCCCAGAATGCCGCCTGCGCGGCGGGAGCGGCATTGGCGCTGGGACTTTCGGAAGCCGCAATCCAGAACGGGCTGCGCTCGTTTCCGGGGCTTGCGCACCGCATGGAGCAGGTGGGGCGCAGGGGCGCGGTGCTGTTCGTTAACGATTCAAAGGCGACCAACGCGGATTCCGCCGCGCAGGCGCTGGCCTGTTTTAGCGACATATTCTGGATAGCCGGCGGCAAGCCCAAGTCCGGCGGGATCAACGCGCTTGCGGGCTTTTTTCCGCGCATCGCCAAGGCCTATCTGATCGGCGAGGCGGCGAAGGACTTTGCCGCGACCCTCGATGGCAAGGTCGCCTATGAGATCGCCGGCACGCTTGAGCGCGCGGTGGCGCTCGCCGCCCGCGATGCGCAAGAATCAAATGTTAAGGAACCGGTGGTTCTCTTGTCCCCGGCCTGTGCTTCGTTCGACCAGTATCCCAATTTCGAAGTGCGTGGGGCGGCTTTTCGCGATCTTGTGGCAAAGCTTGGGGGCGTCGTGCCGGTGAAGGAGGGTTTTTGATGACCTCGCGGACCGAATATTCGCCGCTCGGCGACTGGTGGTGGACGGTCGACCGGCTGATCCTGGCGGCGATCGTCGTCCTCATGCTGGCGGGCCTCGTGCTCTCGCTCGCGGCAAGCCCGCCGGTCGCGCTGCGGATGGAGCGGGACCCGTTCTACTTCGTCAATCGCCAGGTGCTATACGTGATCCCGGCCGTGCTGGTCTTGCTGGCGACCTCGCTGTTGTCGCTGCACCAAATCCGCCGGCTGTCGATGCTGGTGTTTATCGTGAGCCTGATCCTGGTCGCCGCCACGCTGCTCTATGGTCCCGAAGTGAAGGGCGCGCGCCGATGGATCTCGCTGTTCGGTCTCAGCCTGCAGCCCTCGGAGTTCCTCAAGCCCGCCTTTGTGATCGTCGTCGCCTGGCTATTCGGTGATTCCACGCGCCATCCGGAAATGCCGGCCAATTCGGCCGCGCTTGCGCTTTTGCTCCTGGTCGTGAGCTTGCTGGTGTTGCAGCCTGATTTCGGCCAGACGCTCCTGATCCTGCTGGTATGGGGGGCGCTGTTCTTCATGGCGGGGATGCGGCTCATCTGGGTGGCGGGACTGGCGGCCATCGCGGCGGCGGGATTGGCCGGGGCCTATTTCACCGTTCCGTATGTGACGCGGCGCATCAAAGGCTTTATCGATCCCGCGTCGGGCGACAGCTTCAACATCGGCATTGCGCTGGAATCTTTCGCGCGCGGCGGCTGGTTCGGCCGCGGCCCGGGCGAGGGCACGATCAAGCGCATCCTGCCGGAAAGCCATACCGACTTTGTGTTCGCGGTGGCGGCCGAGGAGTTCGGCATCGTGCTCTGTCTGGTGCTGCTTGCGCTTTTCGCTTTCATTGTCATTCGCGCGCTGCGCCATGCGCTCACCACCGAGGATCCGTTCGCGCGATTTGCCGCGGCCGGCCTTGCCATCCTGTTCGGCTCGCAAGCGGCCATCAACATGGCGGTCAACATGCATCTGCTGCCAGCCAAGGGCATGACGCTGCCGTTCATCTCCTATGGCGGCTCGTCGATGCTCTCGCTCGCCTATGCCATGGGAATGCTGCTGGCGCTGACGCGCGAACGCCCACGCGCCGAACAGCTCGCAAGCCGCAACGTGTTCGCCGGGAGCCGGGCTTGACTAAATTCTCACCTCCCCCTGAAAGGGGGAGGTCGGTTTGCGGAGCAAACCGGGTGGGGGTCAAAGCATGATCCGAGAAATGAAAGATGACCCCTCCCCGGACCACCTGCGGTGGTCCGACCCTCCCCTTTCAGGGGAGGGAGAAAAAAGAATTGGCGGCGCGCCGCTTGTGGTGGTCGCCGCCGGGGGCACGGGCGGACATTTATTTCCAGCCGAGGCGCTCAGTGTTGCGCTGGCGCGGCGCGGCGCGGTGATCGATCTTGCGACCGACGAGCGGGCGACGCGCTACGGCAGCACATTCCCGGCGCGCGCAACCCATGTGATTCCGAGCGCCACGTTGCGCGGGCGCGATCCGATCTCGCTTGCGCGCACCGTTGGTATGCTCAGCCTCGGCGTGATGAAGGCCTGGCTGCTGCTTGGGCGCCTGCGGCCGGCGGCCGTGGTCGGGTTTGGCGGCTATCCCAGCATTCCGCCGGTGCTGGCGGCGCGCTTGCGCGGCATACCGACCGTGATTCACGAGCAAAACGGCGTCATGGGCCGCGCCAACCGGTTGTTGAGTTCGCGCGTCACGGCCATCGCGACCAGTTTTCCCGGCGTGCTCGATGGCAGCCCCGCGCTCGCCGCCAAGGCGACGCCCACCGGCAATCCGGTGCGGCCGGCGGTGGTGGCGGTGGCATCCGCGCCTTACGCGCCGCCCGCCGCAAGCGGGCCGTTCAATCTCATTGTGTTCGGCGGCAGCCAGGGCGCCCGCATCATGGCCGATATCGTGCCGGCGGCGCTTTCGCGGCTCGAGGCGAAATTGCGCGCACGCATCAAGGTGGTGCAGCAGGCGCGCGAGGAAGATTTCGAGCGTGTCCGGCAGGCTTATGCGCAGGCGCAAGTCACAGCCGAAGTTGCGCGCTTCTTTCCCGATCTGCCGGCACGCATCGCGGCTTGTCATCTCGTGGTCTCGCGCTCGGGCGCCTCTACGGTGGCGGAACTTGCCGCCATCGGCCGCCCCGCCATACTGGTGCCGCTGCCGCATGCGCTCGATCAGGACCAGCGCGCCAATGCCGGCGTGCTGGAGAAGGCGGGCGGCGCCATCCGCATCGAACAGGCGGAATTTACGCCCGAGCGCGTTGCCACATTAGTTACCGCGCTCGCTGACGATCCAGACCGGCTCGCCAAAATGGCGGCGGCTGCCAAGTCGACCGGGGTGCTCGATGCCGCCGACCGGCTCGCCGATCTGGTATTGAAGGTTGCGGGTGTGATATCGCCACGGCAGTGAATTCCTGGAGTTCTTGGATTTTTTGGAGTTGTTGGGCATGAAACTGCCGCCCGAAATCGGCCCGATCCATTTCGTCGGCATTGGCGGCATCGGCATGAGCGGGATTGCCGAGGTGCTGATCAACCTCGGCTATACCGTGCAGGGCTCGGATACGGCCGATAACGCCAACGTCAAGCGGCTGCGTGACAAGGGGGCGAAGATCACCGTCGGTCACGATGCCCGTCTGGTCGACGGCGCGGAGGTCGTGGTCGTCTCGTCGGCAATCAAGCGCGAAAACCCGGAACTTGTCGCGGCACGGGCCAAGCGATTGCCGGTGGTGCGCCGCGCCGAAATGCTGGCAGAATTAATGCGGCTCAAAAGCTGTGTGGCGGTCGCCGGCACCCACGGCAAGACCACCACCACATCGCTGGTCGCCGCCCTGCTCGATGCCGGCCACTTCGATCCCACCGTCATCAACGGCGGCATCATCAACGCCTATGGCACCAATGCGCGGCTCGGCGCCGGCGATTGGATGGTGGTGGAAGCCGACGAGTCCGACGGCACGTTCCTCAAGCTGCCGGCGGACATCGCGATCGTCACCAATATCGACGCCGAGCATCTCGATCATTTCAAGACTTTCGCGGCAGTGCAGGAGGCGTTCCGCGCCTTCGTGGAAAATGTTCCGTTCTATGGTTTCGCGGTGATGTGCACCGACCATCCGATCGTGCAGCGCATCGTCGGCCGCATCGAGGATCGCCGCGTCATCACCTATGGCGAAAATCCGCAGGCCGACGTGCGGCTCATCGATCTCCATCACGCCAACGGCGGCTCGCGGTTTTCGGTTGCGTTCCGCGATTGGGCGGGGACGCAGGCGCATGTGATCGACAAGCTCGTGCTGCCGATGCCGGGCCGGCATAACGCGCTCAACGCCACCGCCGCGATCGCGGTGGCGCGCGAGCTGGGCGTGAGCGACGAGTTGATCCGCAAGGCGCTGGACTCTTTCGGCGGCGTGCGCCGGCGGTTTACGCGCGCGGGCGAATGGAACGGTGTTACCATCATCGACGATTACGGCCACCACCCGGTCGAGATCGCTGCGGTGCTGAGCGCCGCGCGCGAATCGACCAAGGGCCAGGTCATCGCGGTGGTGCAGCCGCATCGCTATACGCGGCTTGCCACGCTGTTCGAGCCGTTCTCCACCTGCTTTAACGACGCCGACGCGGTGATCGTCGCCGACGTCTATGCGGCCGGCGAAGCGCCGATCAAAGGCATTGACCGCGATGCACTCGTGGCGGCGGTGCGTGCGCGCGGCCATCGCCAGGTCATTGCGCTTCCGGGGCCTAAGCAGCTCGCCGGCATCGTGAAGGGCCTGGCCAAATCCGGCGACTACGTCGTCTGCCTGGGCGCCGGCAATATCACGCAATGGGCCTACGCGCTGACGGGCGAGCTTAAGGCGCTGGGGTAGCCTGAGCCGGTTGAGCCGCAATCGTCGGTTCGCTATCGTTGGGCTTCATCCAGAGCTGAAGAGGCGATGCCGATGAATAAGAGCCTGTTGAAGGAACTCGTCGAAGAACTGACTCCAGAGGAGCGCATTCAGCTCGCGCAGGAGCTATGGGACAGCGTTTCCGAAAATCGTCCATTGTTGACCGAGAGCGAGCTTGACGAGATCGAACGGGAACTTGCGGAACACCGTTCTGATCCGCGCGATTCTCTTCCGTGGAATGATGTGCGGGCTTGGCTCCGGTCTCGCCGTAAATGAGCTGGAAGGTCGTTATTCGTCCGAGGGCGCGACTCCAGATGGCTGCGGCGATCGATTGGTACGACCTTCAATCAACCGGATTGGGTGACAAATTCCAAGAGGCTATCCAACGCAGCCTCGAAGCCGTTCGCGACAACCCCTATCAGTATCAGATCCTGCGCGGTGAGTTGCGGCGCGCACCGTTGGCGCCATTTTCTTACATTATCATTTATGGCATCTCTGACGATGAAGTGGTGGTCTTGAGATGCATCCACGGGCATCGTGACCCGCGCTCGTGGCCCGATCGGTTGTGAGCTAGTGATGTTCCCCGACATCGTCCCCGACCTGAAGTTGAAGACACCCAAGCTGCGCGGGCGGCTGTTGCCGAACCAGCCGCTGGCGGAGCTCACCTGGTTCCGCGTCGGCGGGCCGGCGCAGGTGCTGTTCATGCCGGAAGACGAGGAGGATCTGGCCTATTTTCTCAGTAGGCTTTCGCCCGAAATGCCGGTGACCGTGGTCGGGCTCGGTTCCAACCTGATCGTGCGCGACGGCGGGGTGGCGGGCGTAGTGGTGCGGCTCGGCCGCGGCTTTAACGAGATCGTTATCGAAGGCACGCGCGTCCAAGCCGGTGCTGCCGTGCCGGATGTGAAGGTGGCGCGGGCGGCGCAGGAGGCGGGCATCGCGGGGCTTGCCTTTTATCGCGGGGTTCCCGGCGCGATCGGCGGGGCGCTGCGGATGAATGCGGGCGCCTATGGCGGGGAGACCAAGGACGTGTTGGTTTATGCCAACGCGGTGACGCGCGGCGGAGAATTCGTGACGTTCTCCAACGCCGACATGGGATTTTCCTATCGCCACTGCGGCGTTTCGGACGATCACATTTTCACGGCGGCGCTGTTCCAGGGCAGGTCCGGCGAGCGGGCGGAGATTGCTGCCGCTATGGACAAGATCACGGAAGCGCGCGAGGCGACGCAGCCGATCAAGAGCCGTACCGGCGGATCGACCTTCAAGAATCCGCCCGGAGCCAAGGCGTGGGAGCTGATCGAGGCCGCGGGCTGCCGCGGCCTCATGGTGGGCGATGCGCAGGTGTCGGAGAAGCACTGCAATTTCCTGATCAATGTCGGTGGCGCCACGGCGGCCGATATCGAGTCGCTAGGCGAGACGGTGCGAAAGCGCGTCAAAGAGTCGTCGGGCATCGAGTTGGAATGGGAAATCAAGCGGGTCGGGACTCCGACTGGCTAAATAGCCGCTCATTCCCGCGAAAGCGGGAATCCAGGAATCTTATGGCGAAGTCTGGGTCCCCGCTTCCGCGGGGACGAGCGGATTTTTCATTCTTTGCCGCAATCTGAGTCTTTTTTATCACGCTCCGCGGCCATTTGAATCATGCGCCGTGCGCCGACTCGCAGGTGGATTCACCTTCAGGCGCAAGCGCGATAGGTTGTTTGCTGATTCGCGGAGGGGTGATTGGCTGCCAAGGATGATCCAATCCTCGTGATTGGCGGCGGACTCGGCGGGGCCGCGGCCGCGCTTGCGCTCGGGCGCAAGGGTTTTGCGGTGCGCGTGCTGGAGCAGGCGCCCGAATTCGGCGTCATCGGCTATGGCATTCAGCTCGGGCCCAATGTGTTTCCCATGTTCGACCGTCTGGGCGTGACCGAGGCGGTGCTCGCCCAATCGATCACGCCAAAGGCGATCCTGATGCTCGACTCGGCCGATGCGGGCGAGATCGTGCGCATTCCCACGGGCGCGTCGTTCCGGCAGCGCTTTAGCCGCCCCTATATCGTGATCCACCGTGTCGACTTGCATGGCATCCTGCTCGATGCCTGCCGGGCGCTTGCCAATGTCGAGCTGATCCCGCTCGCCGGCGCCGCCGCTTACGAAGCGCATGACGACGGGGTGCGGGTCCGCACCAAGGATAATCGCACGCTCGCAGGCGCAGCGCTGATCGGCGCCGACGGCCTGCACTCGACCGTGCGCACGCAGATGCTCAATGAAGGCGAGCCGCGCACGATCGGCTATGCGGCGCATCGCACCATCGTGCCGATGGCGGATGTGCGCGCCGACGTTCATCGCAACGAAGTGGTGCTGTGGTCGGGGCCCGGCTTCCACATCGTGCATTATCCGCTGCGGCACGGCGAATTGTTCAACATTGTGGCGGTGTTTCGCACCTCGAGCTACGCCGAGAAGGGCGATGTCGCGGGCTATCGGGCGGAACTTGACCACACCTATCGCGATTCACATCCCGGGATGAAGGCGCTGCTCGCCATGATGGACCTCGAGCGGCGCTGGGCGATCTCCGATCGCGATCCGATCCGGCACTGGAGCAAAGGACGCGTCACGCTGCTCGGCGATGCCGCGCATCCGACGCTACAGACGCTGGCGCAGGGCGCATGCATGGCGATCGAGGACGCGGTGTGCCTGGCCGAGCTCATCGATCTCGCCGACGGCGATTTCGCGCGCGCCTTTCGCCAGTACGAGGCCGCGCGTTACTTACGCACCGCGCGCGTGCAATTCGAATCGCGCTATCTGTGGGACAATTTCTATCACGTCGGCGGCGTCGAGCGTGAAGTGGCGCGCGCGGCCTGGTCGGAGCGCTCCGAGCCGCAGATGTTCGAATGTCTGGCCTGGCTGTACGACGGATTTGCGCTGCCCGACCGGCTTTGGGAGGCCGCATGAGCAAGCATATTGCGGTCCTGATGGGAGGCTGGTCGGCGGAGCGCGAGGTATCTTTGCGCTCCGGGCGCGCCTGCGCGGACGCGCTCCAGCGGCGGGGCTACCGGCTCAGCCGCATCGATGTCGGACGCGATATCGCAACCGTGCTGGGCACGCTCAAGCCGGACGCCGCGCTCAACGTGCTGCACGGCCGTCCGGGCGAGGATGGCACGCTGCAAGGCATTCTGGAGATCGTCGCAGTCCCCTACAGCCATTCCGGCGTGCTGGCTTCGGCGCTCGCCATGCAGAAGGAACTCGCCAAGCTGGTGATGGCCGCGGCGGGAGTGGCGGTGCCAGAAGGCAAGGTCGTTTCGCGCTTAGAGGCGGCAAAACAGCACGTTCTGCCGCGGCCGTACGTGATCAAGCCGATCGCCGAGGGTTCGAGCGTCGGCGTGTTTATCGTCACCGAGCAGCATCAGCATCCGCCGCAGGAATTGACCCGGCCGGATTGGACTTTCGGCGAACGGGTGCTGGTCGAGCGCTATATCCCCGGCAAGGAGCTCACCTGCGCGGTCATGGGGGATAAGGCTCTGGACGTGATCGAAATCGTGCCAACGACCCAATTCTACGACTACGAGGCCAAATATGCCCCCGGCGGGTCCAAACACCTCCTGCCGGCGCCAATTTCATCATTTGTTTACCAAGAAGTCCGCAGACTGGCGCTGGCTGCGCATCGCGCCCTCGGGTGTCGAGGCGTGAGCCGTGCCGATTTCCGCTACGACGATCGTAGCACGGGGACGGAGGGTCTGTTCTGTCTCGAGGTCAATACACAGCCTGGCATGACCGAGACCTCGCTCGTGCCCGAGCTCGCAGCGCACGCGGGCATATCTTTTGATGAGCTGGTGCAATGGATGGTCGAGGACGCCTCGCTAGACCGCTGAACGACGGACACGCGCGCGCGCGCCGTCGTACGGCCGATCTCTTGATCGGCTGGCAGCGGCCGTTGCGGCGCTGGCTCAATCCGTTGTTCGATCTGCAGCTCCCGCGCGGTGTAGGCGTTACGGCAACGGCGCTGTTCTTGCTCGCAAGCGCGGGCTACGGCGTGGTTTGCGGTGATCTCGGGCCGGCGATCGCGGAGGAGCTAACGGATGCCCGCGATGCGGCCGTCAATGCTATGGGCTTCCGCATTAGTTCAATCGCGCTCGCGGGCCAGAATCAGGTCATGCGGCAGGACATTCTCGGGGCTGTCGGCGTGAGCGCGCGCAGCTCGCTCTTGTTTCTCGACGTGGTGGCGGCGCGCGCGCGGCTCAAGACCAATCCATGGATTGCCGAGGCCACGGTGCTTAAGCTTTATCCAGGCCGGCTGCATATTGCGATCACGGAACGCGATGCCTTCGCGCTTTGGCAGAAAGACCGCAAGATTTCCGTGATCGCCGCCGACGGCGTCGTGCTTGAACCCTATGCTACCGCCCAGTTTTCGCCGTTGCCGCTGGTGGTCGGGGTCGGCGCCGAACTCAAGGCGCGAGAATTTCTGACGCTGGTCGACAAATATCCCACGCTGCGGGCCCAGCTTTACGCTTCGATCCTGGTGGCGGAGCGGCGGTGGAACCTCAAGCTCAAGAACGGCATCGATGTGCGGCTGCCGGAGTCTGGGATCGAGCACGCGCTCGACACGCTGCTAGAGCTCGATCGCGAAAAGAAGCTGCTCTCGCGCGACATCGTTGCGATCGATTTGCGGCTGCCGGACCGGGTAACCGTGCGGCTCTCCGAAGAAGCCGCGCAAATGCGCGAGGACGCGCTGCGCGAGAAGGAAAAAGACAGCAACAAGAAGATCAAGCGCAGGGGAGGCGACGCATGAGCCTCCATTACGGCCAGACGCCAAAGATGAAGCCGGTATCGCCGCGGCGCTCCGCGATCGTCGCTGCCCTGGACATCGGCACGAGCAAGATCGTTTGCCTGATTGCGCGGCTGCGTCCGCATCCGCCGCAGAACGTGCTGCGCCGGCGCAGCCACGGCATCGAGATTCTCGGCATCGGCCATACCGGCGCCGTCGGAATCAAGAGCGGTACGGTGGTCAATCTCGGTGAGGCCGAGGAAGCGGTGCGTCACGCCGTCGACCTGGCCGAGCGTTCGGCCTCGGTGCAGCTCGAATCGGTGGTGGTGGCGGTCTCCGCCGGCCGGCTCGCGAGCGAGCTTTATTCTGCCAGCATCAATGTCGCCGGATCGACCATTTCCGATGGCGACGTTTCCCGCGTGCTCGCGGCCGGCAGCCGGCATTCGGTGCGCGAGGGCCGCGTGGCGATCCACTCGCTGCCGATCGGATACGCCATCGACGGCGTGCGCGGCATCGGCGAGCCGCGCGGCATGCTGGCGCGGCAATTTGCGGTCGATATGCACGCGGTCACCGCCGATGCGGCGGCGATGCGCAATCTGATGCTGGTGGTCGAGCGCTGTCATCTCGCGGTGGAAACCATGGTGGCGGCGCCCTATGTCGCGGGCCTTGCCGTGCTCGCCGACGACGAGGCCGATCTCGGCGCGGCGCTGATCGACATGGGTGCCGGCACAACCACCACGGCGGTATTCTCCGGCGGCCGGTTCATTCATGCCGACAGCTTTGCGGTCGGCGGCCTGCACATCACCATGGATCTCGCGCGGGGCTTGAATACGCGCATCGCGCATGCGGAGCGAATCAAGACCCTCTATGGCAGCGTGCTCTCGGGCGGATCGGACGAGCGCGACATGATCGCAGTGCCGCCGATGAGCGACGACGATCGCGAGCCGCCGCAATTCGTCTCGCGCGCGCGGCTGGTGCGCATCATCAAGCCGCGGGTCGAGGAAATTCTCGAAATGGTGCGCGATCGCCTTGCCGCCTCGCCGTTCGCGGCCGAGCCGCGCGCACAAATAATTCTTACCGGCGGCGCGAGCCAGCTTACGGGTCTGGCGGAACTCGCCGGACGCATTCTCGGGCGGCCGGTGCGCATCGGGCGTCCGCTCGGCGTTTCCGGTTTGCCGGACCCGGCCAAGGGACCGGCTTTTGCGGTCTCCGCGGGTCTTCTGGTCTACCCGCAAACCGCACACATCGAACATTTCGAACCGCGGCGAACGCGGCATCTCATGACAGGGACGGGCTACATCGCTCGGGTCGGACGATGGCTTCGCGAGGGCTTCGGATGATCTTGGCACGGATTCTCCCACTTCACCCATCAGCCGGTAGCGGACCGGCGCTACTCGGCGGCGTAGGCAACGTCCGCCCCAGCAAGAGGTAACCATGACCATCAATCTGAAGATCCCCGACATTCGGGAACTCAAGCCACGGATCACGGTATTCGGCGTCGGCGGAGCCGGCGGCAACGCCGTCAACAACATGATCACTGCCGGTCTGCAAGGCGTCGACTTCGTTGTCGCCAACACAGATGCGCAGGCGCTCACCATGTCGAAGGCGGAGCGCATCATCCAGATGGGCGTGCAGGTGACCGAAGGTCTCGGCGCGGGATCGCAGCCCGAAGTCGGGCGGGCGGCCGCCGAGGAGGTGATCGATGAGATTCGCGATCACCTGACCGGCGCGCATATGGTGTTTGTCACCGCCGGCATGGGCGGTGGAACCGGCACCGGTGCAGGGCCGGTCATCGCCAAGGTCGCGCGCGAGCTCGGCATCCTCACCGTCGGTGTGGTCACCAAGCCGTTCCACTTCGAGGGCCAGCGCCGCATGCGCTTTGCGGAGGCCGGCATCGCCGAGCTGCAGAAATGCGTCGATACCCAGATCATTATTCCGAACCAGAACCTGTTCCGGGTGGCGAACGAAAAGACGACCTTCGCCGACGCCTTCGCCATGGCCGACCAGGTGCTCTATTCGGGCGTGGCTTGCATCACCGATCTGATGGTGAAGGAGGGCCTCATCAATCTCGACTTCGCCGACGTGCGTGCGGTGATGCGCGAGATGGGCAAGGCGATGATGGGCACGGGCGAGGCCGAAGGCGAAAAGCGCGCGCTGCGCGCCGCAGAAGCGGCGATCTCGAACCCGTTGATCGACGACGTGTCGATGAAGGGGGCGCGTGGTCTGCTCATCTCGATTAGCGGTGGCAAGGACCTCACCCTCTACGAGGTCGACGAGGCCGCGACTCGCATACGCGAAGAGGTCGATCAAGAAGCTAACATCATCGTCGGGGCCACCTTCGATGAAGGCCTTGAAGGCATTATCCGTGTCTCGGTTGTAGCGACCGGCATTGATTACATAGCTTCGGCGGCCCGACCGGCGGCGACCGAATCGCGCCTGGCCGAGCTGACCAACCGGCTAAAGGCCGATAGCCAGCGGCTGGCCGAGCGCAACGAGCGTATCGATGCGCCAGTGCGTGCGCCCGCTGCCAACCTGCAGAAACCGTCGCAAGCGGCGATCGATCAAGCGGCGACTGCTGCAGTGGCGGCCGCAGTGCTTCCGCCGAGCGCTATCGAAGAGGTGAGTTTCCGGCCGATTCCGCCAAAGCCTTCGCTGTTCATGGAGCCGGCCGCGAGCGAGCCGGTGGAGGAGGAGACGCCGGCCGTCTTCATCCCGCCACAGTCGGAACGCCCGGAGACGCGCGCGCCGCGGATGCCGCGTATCGACGAGTTGCCGATGCCGGCGCAAAATGCGATTCGGGCGCATCAACGCGGCGAACTTCCCGATGAGCCCGAGAAGCGGCACATGACCTTGCTGCAGCGGTTGGCCTCGGTAGGCCTCGGCCGCCGCGAGGGTGAAGACAGGACGGCGCAATCGCCTATACCCGTGCGCCCAGTTCCACAGGCGACGGACCGGCAGCCGACCCTTCCGCAGCCGCGCGCCCAGGAACCGCGTAGCCAGGAACCTCGCGCCTCCAACCCGGTCTCCGACTATGCCAAGAGACCGGCGCCGCAGGGGCTCGATGTGCACGGGCGGCAAACGCCGGCCTACAAGCCGGTCGATGAGGATCAGCTCGACATTCCGGCTTTCCTGCGCCGGCAAGCGAACTGACGACCTGGGGAGCTTTGAGCGGATGCTTGAGTAGGACTTTGGGGGCTCCGGCCGAATCAGTCGGAGCCCTCGCTTTTGTGGTGCTGCATTTTGGGTCCCGCCATTCCACGGATACTGTCGAACGTAACCTTTTGTTAACTTTAATAATGATTTCCTTTTACCGGTAAAATCGTCCCGAAATGGCTGCTAGACCCGAACGTAAGTTCGGCAAACGCTCTAAGAACAAGCCAATCGGGGCCGGATTCTGGCATTCTGGCGTTCGAGCGCTGCTGCGTTCTTACTGTGCTGTTGGCTAATTCACGGCTTTTTGGAGGTAACATTCAGTAAGAAAGCGTGAGTTGGCCGCGCCTACAGGTAGATGTAAGATATTCGGAGTAATAGGGGTTTCCGCCTAGGGGAACGGCGGGGGGTGACGGTTAGTCCGTGGGGCATCATCCTCCGCAATTCAACAGTTGGCAGCGGCGAAACTCCGAGCGTAACAGGCGATGCGCACTTGTAGCGTTGTTGTGAGCGTCGTCGTTGATAAGCCCGCGGAGAGACTATGAAAGCCGGTAGGCAGACGACTCTTCAAGATCACGCCGCTGTGAGCGGTATTGGGGTTCATACCGGGTTGCCGGTGACCCTGACCATATCTCCCGCCGATGCCGATAGCGGCATTGTTTTCATCCGCACCGATAAAAATGACCGCACCGAGCGCGAAATCCGCGCCGATGTGAGGGCGGTCACTGCCACCGAATTTGCCACCGTACTTGGCGATGCCAGCGGACCGCTCTGTTCAACGGCCGAACACGTGCTCGCCGCGTTGTATGGACTTGGGGTCGACAATGCCACCATCGAGATCGATGGTCCGGAAGTGCCGATCATGGACGGCAGCGCCGCGCCCTTTGTGGCTGCGATCGAGCAGGCAGGCTTGGTAACGCTGGCCGCACCACGGCGCTTTATCCAAGTTTTGAAGCCGGTGCGGGTTGCGCTTGATGATTCCTTTGGAGAGCTGCGGCCGTATGCGGGCGGGTTTCGGCTGGAAGTGGATATTGAGTTCGATCATCCGATGATCGGCCGTCAATCGCTCGCGCTTGATATGGATCCGGTGACATTCCGCCGCGAACTGGCGCGCGCGCGGACCTTTGGATTCCTGCGCGACGTCGCCAAGTTGTGGGGCGCGGGCTTTGCGCTGGGCGCTTCGTTCGAAAACACGCTCGTCATTACCGAAAACCGCGTGCTCAACCCCGAGGGCCTGCGATATTCCGACGAATTCGTCCGCCACAAGGCGCTTGACGCCTATGGCGATCTGGCGCTGGCGGGGGCTCCGCTAATCGGCGCCTACCGGTCGGTTCGGGGTGGCCACAAGCTCAATCACGCGGTGCTTCATGCCCTGATGTCCGATCCGTCCGCCTGGACGACGGTCGAGCGTCCGGAGGCTCGCCGGATCCGCGGCTATGCCGATGTGACGGCCGGCATGCTGGCGCCCGCCTATGGACCGGATGTGTCCTAGAGCCCTGTCGCGCTTGATAAAATCAGGAACGGGCTCAAGGGTTTTTGTTCGAGCATGATCTGCCGAAAACCGGGTCCCGCCCCGCGGAACTCGGGCTTGCCCGAGTTCCGAAGTTCAGCACGCCGGAAGTCGGGTAAACTCGACTTCCGATATCATAGGCGAGCGAAGCGACGCCGTCCTTCGGACGGCTATGGGCGAGCGAAGCGACGCCGTCCTTCGGACGGCTATGGGCGAGCCCTCGGGTCTTGCCTTCGGCAAGCCCAAGGGCAGGCTCCGCGACGCCGTCCTGCGGACGGCTATGGTCCGGGCGGCAGGCTTTTTCGGGATCATGCTCTTGAGCCCACCGGCTGACGATATCGCCTTATTCCTGGCCGATTGTTTGTCTAAACGATTGGTCAGTCACTGTTTTTAAATTAAGCGAGGATGCGCGGGCGCATCCCCAACCCGCTCCGAAGACGGAATTTTTGCATCGATGATCTGGCGTCCGCTGAGGTCGGCTCTTCCTGTCCGGCGACATTGGTCGGTTGTGCGCGTCCTTGCGATCGCACTCCTTGTCATTCCGCTTGTCGCTTGCAGCAGCTTGAGCAGCTTGTTCGGCGACAAGGATGCTATGCCGCCCGATGAACCTGCCGACAAGCTCTATAACGAAGGTCTCTACCTCCTGAATCAGCGGCAGGATTTCAAGGCTGCGGTCAAGAAGTTCGAGGAAGTAGAGCGCCAACATCCATACTCGGAGTGGGCCCGCAAGGCGCTGATCATGGCGGCTTACAGCAATTATCAAGCGCTGGAGTATGACGAGGCGATCGCCGCGTCCAAACGCTATGTCACATTGCATCCCGGCAGTCCGGATGCCGCCTATGCGCAGTTCATCATCGGATCTGCTTATTTCGATCAGATTGTCGATGTCTCCCGCGATCAGTCGCGGACGGAAAAGGCGGTGGCTGCGTTCGATGAAGTGGCGCGCAAGTATCCGAATACCGAATATGCGGTGAGCGCAAAGCGCAAGATGGATATTGCGCGCGATCAGCTCGCGGGCAAGGAAATGCTGATTGGGCGCACCTACATGGACAAGAAGGATTTCACCGGGGCGATCAATCGCTTCAAGATCGTGGTGACGCAATATCAGACCACGCGGCATGTCGAAGAGGCATTGATGCGGTTGACCGAGACTTACATGGCGCTCGGCGTTGTCCCGGAAGCGCAGACCGCGGCCGCGGTCCTCGGCCACAACTTTCCCGACAGTGTCTGGTATCAGGACGCCTATCGGCTCGTGAAAATGGGCGGCGTGGAGCCGGTCGAGAACAAGGGTTCCTGGATCAGCCGGGCTTTTAAGAAGCTCGGCGTCGGCTGAGCCTGGATTTTCCTTCGAGTCTTGATTACCCACAGCATGATGCCCGGCACTCGGGTCTGGCCACGAAAGTCGGCTTTAGCCGACTTTCGCTCTCTTAATGCCGATCTCGGGTAAACCCGAGATCGGTGGCCAGCCCAAGTGTAAACCTTGAGTCGGGCTTAACGTCTTGCAACTTCGCTGAAACAATCGCGTTTGCGGCCGGGACGAGATCGGCCATGGCACCGTCAAACTGGATACGCGGTCATGCTGGTGCGACTCTCCATCCGTGACATCGTTCTGATCGACCGGCTCGAGATCGATTTCGTCTCGGGCCTCTCGGTGCTGACCGGGGAGACCGGCGCCGGCAAGACCATTCTGCTCGATGCCTTTGCGCTCGCACTCGGCACGCGCGGGGACGCGACCCTGGTGCGTGAGGGCTGCGAGCAGGGCCAGGTTACGGCTTTATTCGAAGTCGCCGGCGATCATCCGGCGCGAGCGATGCTTGCGGAAAGCGGCCTTGCGGCCGACGAAGCGCTGATTCTGCGCCGCGTGCAGCTCGCCGACGGCCGCACGCGTGCTTTTGTCAACGACCAGCCGGTGAGCGTGCAGGTGCTGCAAAGCCTGGGCGCGGCGCTGGTTGAAATCCACGGCCAGCACGATGCGCGCGCACTGGTCGATGCCGCAACGCACCGGCGCCTGCTCGACGCTTTTGGCGGCTTTGAGAGCGATGTGGCCGAAGTCGAGCGCCTGTGGAGCGCGCGGCGCGCGGCGCAAGCGGCAGTCGAGGCGCAGCGCGGCGGAATCGAGCGCGCGGCGCGCGAAGCCGACTGGCTGCGCCATGCGGTCGAGGAATTGGACAAGCTGGCCCCGCATACGGGCGAAGAAACCGCGCTCGCGGAACGGCGCGCCGGCATGATGCAGGCGGAGAAAGTCGCCACCGACTTGCGCGAGGCGCACGAGGCGGTTGCGGGCGGCGCGTCACCGGTGCCCGCGCTCGGCGCGGCGATCCGGCGGCTTGAGCGGCGCGCGGCGCAAGCGCCAAGCCTGATCGAGCCGGCGGTGAAGGCGCTCGATGCCGCGCTCACCGCGTTTGAGGAGGCCCGCGCGCGCCTCGAAGGGGCGCTGGCGCTGGCCGACCACGATCCGCGCGAACTCGATCGCATTGAGGAGCGGCTGTTCGCGCTGCGCGCGGCGGGGCGCAAATTCAATTCGCCGGTGGATGCGCTGCCCGCGCTCGCGCTCCGCTATGCTGCCGATCTGGCATTGATCGATGGCGGTGCGGAAAAGCTTGCCGCACTCGAGGCTATGGCGCGTGCGTGCGATGAGAAGTATAGCGCAACCGCGAGCGCGCTCTCGGCTGCGCGCAAGAAAGCGTCGGCGAAACTCGACAAGGCGGTCAATGCCGAACTCAAACCGCTCAAGCTCGATCGGGCGCAGTTTCTCACCGAGATCGTGAGCGATGCCGCGGCGTCCGGCCCGCATGGCTTCGACCGTGTGGAATTCTGGGTACAGACCAACCCCGGAACCCGGCCGGGGCCGCTGATGAAAGTTGCCTCGGGCGGGGAGCTTGCGCGTTTTCTGCTGGCGCTCAAGGTGGTGCTGGCCGACCGCGGCTCGGCGCCGACGCTCATCTTCGACGAGATCGATACCGGCGTCGGCGGCGCGGTCGCCGATGCGATCGGGATGCGGCTCGCACGGCTCGCAGATCGCGTGCAGGTCATCGCGGTGACCCATGCGCCGCAGGTCGCCGCGCGGGCCGGGTGCCACTATCTCATCAGTAAGGACGCGCTCGATCAGGGCAAGCGGGTCGCGACGCGGGTGAGTGCGCTTGCGGCTGCGCGCCGGCGCGAAGAAATCGCCCGCATGCTGGCCGGGGCGAAAATCACCGAGGAGGCGCGCGCGGCGGCCGAGAAGCTGATCCGCACGGCGGCGGGGTGAGGGCATGCCCGCCCGCGCGCCGGCAAAGATCGCGGTTTCCGAGCTGACCGCAAAGCAGGCCAAGTCCGAGCATGCGCGGCTCGCGGCCGAAATCGCAACACACGACCAGCGCTACTACCAGCAGGACGCGCCGACTATTTCAGACGCCGAATACGACGTGCTGCGGCAACGCTACGAGGCAATCGAGGCGCGGTTTCCGGATTTGCGCACTTTGGAAAGCCTGTCGATGCGGGTCGGCGCCGCGCCCTCGCGCGGATTCGCCAAGGTGCGGCATGCGCTGCCGATGCTCTCGCTCGACAATGCGTTTGGCGACGAGGATGTCACTGATTTTGTCGCGCGCATCCGCCGCTTTCTCAATCTCAAAGAAAACGAGCCGACCGTCTTCACGGCCGAGCCGAAGATCGACGGGCTCTCGCTGTCGCTGCGCTACGAGGGCGGGCGGCTGGTCACGGCTGCGACGCGCGGGGATGGCGCCGAAGGCGAGGATGTCACAGCCAATGTGCTGACGCTTAAGGACGTGCCAGCGCAACTCAAGGGCAGGGGGCTGCCGGAAATCTGCGAGGTACGCGGCGAGGTCTACATGAGCAAGGCCGATTTTATGGCGCTCAACAAACGCCAGCAAGCGGCGGGCGGTGATGTGTTCGCAAATCCGCGCAACTCGGCCGCTGGATCGTTGCGGCAGAAGGACCCAGGCGTTACAGCCTCGCGCCCGCTGCACTTCTTTGCCTACGGTTGGGGCCAGATGAGCGCGATGCCGGCGGAGACCCACTCGGGCATGCTCAAGTGGATTGCCGCTTGCGGGTTTCGCACCAACCCGCTGACAAAAATCTGCCGTTCGGTCGAGGATTTGCTGGCCTATCACCGCGAGATCGAGACCCAGCGCGCCAGGCTCGACTATGACATCGACGGTGTGGTCTACAAGGCGGAGCGGCTCGACTGGCAGGTACGGCTCGGATTTGTCTCGCGCAGCCCGCGCTGGGCGATCGCGCACAAGTTCGCGGCCGAGCAGGCGACCACCATCGTGCGCGACATCGAAATCCAGGTCGGGCGCACCGGCGCGCTCACGCCGGTCGCCAAGCTCGAGCCCGTGACGGTTGGCGGCGTGGTGGTGCAGAACGCCACGCTGCACAACGAGGACGAAATCAAACGCCTCGACGTGCGCATCGGCGACACGGTGATCATCCAGCGCGCGGGCGACGTAATCCCGCAGGTGGTCGGCGTGGTGGCCGAGAAGCGGCCGGGTGGCGCCATGGCGTATCATTTTCCGAAAAAATGCCCGTGCAATCTAAAGACCGACGTGGTGCGCGAGGCCACCGCGACGGGTGAGGAGGGGGCGATTGCGCGCTGCTCCGGCGAATTTGCCTGTCCCTATCAGAAAATCGAGCACCTCAAGCATTTCGTGTCGCGTCGCGCCTTCGATATCGACGGGCTGGGCGAGAAGCAGATCGAGCTATTTTATGAAAATGGCTGGGTCACGGAACCCGCCGATATTTTCACGCTGGAAGAGCGCAATATGAAAATAAAATTGGCGGAGCAGGAGGGCTTTGGCGAAACCTCCGTACGCAATCTGTTTGCCGCTATCAGCGCGCGGCGGGAGGTCGCGCTTGAGCGGTTCATCTATGCGCTCGGCATCCGCCACATCGGCGACACCACCGCGCTTGCGCTCGCGCGCGGGTATGGCAGCTGGAAATCGTTGCACGACGCCTGCCTGAAGGTCGCGAAATATGACGAGGAAACGCGCCAGGAGATGGATGCGCTCGATCAGATCGGCGAGACGGTGATCGACAGCCTCGCCGCGTATTTCCGCGAGCGGCACAATCTCGGCATCGTCGAGCGCTTGACCCGCCAAGTGCGCGTGCGCGCTGCGGAGAGGCCGGCCGATTCGCCGGTCGCCGGCAAGACCGTGGTGTTCACCGGCGCTCTGGAAAAAATGACGCGCGACGAGGCCAAGGCCATGGCCGAGCGGCTCGGTGCCAAGGTCGCGGGCTCGGTTTCGAAAAAGACCGACTATGTGGTGGCCGGTCCGGGCGCGGGCTCCAAGCTTGCAGAGGCCAAGAAGCTTGGTGTCGCGGTGCTGAGCGAGGACGAATGGTTCAAGCTGGTGGGTGGGAAGTAATACCAATGGCGATAGATCCGTACTCATACCTCATCCTGAGGAGCGCACGAAGTGCGCGTCTCGAAGGATGGCCCAGGTCGGAGCGTGCAGCCATCCTTCGAGACGGACGCACGCAAGTCGGCTATAGCCGACTTGCGCACTTAGTATGCCGATGTCGGGTAAACCCGACATCGGTGCGTCCTCCTCAGGATGAGGCGAGTCAGACATTGGCGCTGTTGGTATAAGTGCGCATCACGCGCGGCCAAGCGGCCGCGTCGCCTGTTCGAGCCAATGCCTGGTGGCGGCATCGACCAGCGGTGTAAGCGTTTCGGCCACCTTGGCGTGATAGTTATCGAGCCACGAAACCTCCTCGGCGTTGAGCAGCGCTGGCTCGATCAAGCGGTGCTCGATCGGCGCGAGCGTGAGCGTCTCGAAGGCATTGAGCGGTTTCTCAGCCCCGATTGCAGCGGGTGCTTCCACCACCAGCAGCAGGTTCTCGATGCGGATGCCATAGGCGCCGGTCTTGTAATAGCCGGGTTCGTTGGAAAGGATCATGCCGCGCTTGAGCGCCACGCTACCGAGCTTGGAGATGCGCGCCGGGCCCTCATGCACCGATAGATAGCTTCCCACGCCGTGGCCGGTGCCGTGATCGAAGTCGAGGCCGGCGGCCCAGAGCGGCGCGCGCGCAAACGAGTCGAGCTGCGCGCCGGTGGTGCCGTCGGGAAAAACCGCGCGCGCAATCGCGATGTGGCCTTTGAGCACCAGCGTGAAACGCGTGCGCATTTCGACGCTCGGCTCGCCCACGGCGATGGTGCGGGTGATGTCGGTGGTGCCGTCTTGGTATTGCGCGCCAGAATCGATGAGGAACAATTCGCCGGTTGAGATTTTGCGGTTGCTCGCGCGCGTGACGCGATAGTGCACGATGGCGCCATCGGGACCCGCGCCGGCGATGGTGGGGAATGAGATGTCCTTGAGCAGGCCGGTGTCGCGGCGGAAACTTTCCAGCGCCTCCACCGCGTCGATCTCGGTCAGCTTGCCGCCGGGCGCCGTGAGTTCGAACCAGGCGAGAAAGCGCGCCACCGCCGCGCCGTCGCGGCGAGGCGCCGCATGCGCGCCCGCGATCTCCACCGGGTTCTTGACCGCCTTCATCAGCGCAACCGGATCACTGCCGCGGCGGACAATGCCGCCGGCGGCGGCCACGATGCGGGAGATTGCGTCCGCGCCGGTGGCCTGGTCGAGCCGCACGGTGCGGTGCGCTTTGCCGAGCGCCGCAAGATCGCGAACAAAGTCATCGGGCTCATGTATTTCGGCGATATCCGCGAGCGCGTGGCGCACCGCGTTGCCAAGCTTGGCGCCATCGACATAGAGCGCGGGGCGCCCCTGTTGCGGGATGATGGCGAAGGCGAGCGGGAGCGGCGTGTGCGCCACATCGCTGCCGCGGATGTTGAAAGTCCAGGCGAGCGCGTGTGGATCGGAGACCACGAGCGCGTCGGCCTTGGCCTTGGCGATCTCGGCACAGATGCGCGCGAGCTTGGCGGCGGCGGACTCGCCTGAGAAGCGAACATCATGCAGCGTGATCGCGCCGCGCGGCGGCGGCGGTCGGTCGGGCCAGATCACATCGACCGGATTGGGCTCGGTGGGGATGAAAGACGCGCCCGCGGCGGCGCAGGCTTTGGCCAGCCGCTCGGCGCCCTCGACGGTGTGCAGCCACGGGTCGTAGCCGAGACGCGCACCGGCCGGCAGGTTCGCTTCAAGCCACTTCGCTGGCGGCGTCTCGACTAGATGCGCGAGCGTGAAGATGCTGCCGTCCACCTGGTCGCGCGCCTGCAGCGTGTAGCGGCCATCGACGAACAGCGCCGCGCGGTCGGACAGAACCACGAGCGAGCCGGCCGAGCCGGTAAAGCCGGTGAGCCAGGCCAGGCGCTCCTCGGACGGCGGCACGTATTCATTCTGATGGCGGTCGGCGCGCGGCAGGATGAAGCCGGAAAGTCCGCGCCGGGAGAGTTCCGCGCGCAAAGCTGCGACGCGTGGCCCGGTCGCCGCGCGCGCGGAGTCCTCGAACGACTGGAAGCGGGCCTCGAACATGGCGGCAATCTATGGGGCGCCCCTGCGAGCGGCAATGCAGAGCATTTGGGCCGGGCATGGGGCCGTAATGCCTGCAAAAATGGTTGAATCGGCGGACAATGCCGGGAGGGTATTGGACCCATGCATGACAGCAACTTCCAGAAAATGCCGAATCGTCTATGCTGCGTCACAATAAGCGGAAGGGAGGTGCGCGGCTACTGCGGCTACTGAAGGAGAAATCCCATGGCCTTGCTTGCAAATAACCTGACCCATTCGGTCGCGATCGTGCGCCGCAAGCTGTTGCAA
>CAZNSG010000374.1:0-9179 GCA_964575715.1 uncultured Hyphomicrobiales bacterium
CGCGTTCCGAGTTCGTTGGAGATGAATGGCCAGTCGACCGAGAACAGAATGCGGTCGATACCCATTTCCGCCACGCTGCAGGCCAGCGCAGTATCGGAGAAGTTGCCGCTGGTCGTGAGATAGAAGTGTTCGCGGAAGGCCTCGCGGAACGACCCGCCGCTATTGCCCGGCCGCGACAGCGACTGGTCAATGCGCCAGAGCAAGAACGGAATACCTTCGCCGAGATGGCCGAGAATGATCTTGAGACGTGGATACTGCTTGAACAGGCCACTCAGGACGAGGCGCACGCCCTGCGTCGCGGCTTCAACGGTAAAGCCCAACGCGGGTCCGAGGATTTCCGGATATTGCGCGGCATAGTCGTTGTAGTAGGCGGCGGCGACGGTAGGGTTTGGGAAGGACGGATGCATGTAGAGCGGAACGTCCAGCGCGTGGGCGCGTTCGAAGATCGGCCAGAACTGCTTGTCATCGATGAAGCGGCCGTTGGTGAGACCGTGTATCATCGCGCCCTTGAATCCAAGCCGCGTCACGACGCGCTCCAGCTCGTCGGCGGCGGTTTTGGGATCGGGCGTCGGCAGGATGCCGAAAGCGGCGAAGCGTTTAGGATTCGTCTGGATGAAGGCGTGCAGCCGGTCGTTGGTCTGCCGCGTCATGCGCACGGCGGTTTCGGCGTCCATCTTCTGCGTGCCGGGTGCTCCGTGCGAAAGCACCTGAACATCGACGCCGGCCTCGTCCATCTCGCGCAGGCGCAATTCGCCGAGATCGAGCAGACGCTTCTCGACGTCGGAAATCCGCTTGCCCTCACGACCGGGAAACATCGCGACCAGATCGGCGTCCCAGTAGTGCTCTTCGAGTGCGATGACGAACGGCTTGTTCTGAGCTTGCATGAAATGTCTCCCGCGTATTTAGCAAAATTAGCGTGCCGCGACGCACGCGCGCCAGAAAAATCGGGGATCGTGCGCACATCGCTGCATTGAAAATTTGCACGGAGTTGAATAACATTCATATGATGAAAAATCTGCAAAACCAAAATCTTGGGGCCGCGAGACGCATCGCGCATGTGGCGCCCCTCAGCTCGTTTGGCAAGAAGGTGTGTCTGGCACATACTGCGCTCATTGTGATTGACATCCAGAACGATTTCTGTGCTGAGAACGGCCTCGTCGACCGGGGAGGACGTGACATGTCGGCCGTCCAGGCGATGGCCGAAGGGCCTGCCTTCTGTGTGTACCGAGAACTTCATTCGCATTGATAAGCTGAAGGAATCACCTAACGTCAGCGCACTATGTTCGCGCTGATACGATTTTTCTTGTCTATCCTGGCCTCGCTCTCCAAGTCGAAGGGCTGCCTTGAAACAGAGAACGCCGCGCTCCGACATCAGTTGATCGATTTGCGGCGTAAGGCACAGGGCCGGGTCCTGTGTGTACCGAAAATTAGATTCTGCAATATCGGTGGTGAAGGCCATCGAGAACAGGGTGTGGCGCGATGGCACTGCGGCGCTCAATCGCGCGATGGAACGGCGCGTCCTTGTTCAGGGAACGATGAGTCCTCGACGCCACCAGCACCTGAGGTGTTTGTGCCGACATTCGCTGCGTGGCCGGATTCGCGGGACATGCTGGCATTACCGAATGCTCTCAATTAACTTTCCACCCGGGCCACTCAATGCAGGCTGGTGACTGTGGCGAGGGCTGATGCGCGACCTGTTCGACACTGGCGCGTGAACTCGCGACCTGGACCAAGACGGTCGACGACGCCGGCATTCCGAAGCAGTAGCGGTCTCAGCGTTGCGCGGCCGGCGGCGCAGGTGAGGCTTCTTTCGTAAGCTTGGCGATCTCGCCCTGCCGCACAATCTCCTGACGAATGAACGCGTCATACTTCGCCGGCGTGTTGTCGGCCGGCACCGTCATGCCGAGCGCCGCAACGCGCGACTTGAAAGCGTCGGACTGCACCACCGCGTTGAGCTGCTTGTTGAGGTATTCGACGATCGGCTTCGGCGTCTTCACCGGCGCAGAGAGACCGACAAAACCGCGGAAGTCGACCTTGTAGCCCAGTTCCTGGAAGGTCGGCATATTGGGCCAGCTGGCGACCCGTGTCGGAGCCGCGACCGCCAGCGCGTGCACCTTGCCGTCGTCGACCAGCGGCTTGGCTTGTGAGAAGAAGACGAACGCGCCCTGGATGGCTCCGCCCGCCACCTCGCGCGCCGCATCGCCGGAGCCGCGGTAAGGCACGGCAACGATCTCGATCTTGGCGGCCATATTGAGCAGCGCCAACGCCATCGCCGGCGAGGAGGCGGGGCCGGAGGTGCCGAAGCTGACGTTCTTCGGATTCGCCTTGGCGGCGGTGATTAATTCCGCCAGCGACTTGTACGGCAGGCGGGCGTTAACGATCAGCACCAGCGGCGGCCCATCGACGATCCATCCAATCTGAGCGAAATCATCGACCGGGCTGTAGGGCAGCGGCCCGAAGTGAATGTTCTGCGCGTCGGCGATCGAATTGGCGAACAGCGTGTAGCCGTCCGGCGTCGCACGCGCTGCAATGGCGGCGCCGATCGTCCCCGTGGCCCCGGTCTTGTTCTCGACTACAAGGTTCTGGCCCATCTTCTCCGACATCATTGTCGCCGCCACGCGGGCGGGTACGTCGGTCAATCCCCCGGCAGGAAATGGCACGATCATAGTGATCGGCCGGTTCGGATAGTCCTGCGCCTGCGTAGCCGGGGTCGTTCCGATGAGCAGCGCGCCGCACAGCGCCAGCCAGAGTCGCGGACGGATCGTCATGTGTCGCTCCTATTCCGGCACGATGAACTGTAATGAACTCAGCTCAGACCACGCATGCGACATGCCAGCCCATGCCCGGAGCCGCACGCTTAGAAATATTAAACACCCGATCGGAGGATTAGGCCAGTACCTGTCCGATGTGGCATATCTTCCCAGACACCCCGCCCAAATGCGAGAGTTTGCTTTCGTCGCTCGATCGACCCAAAGCCAATCGTGAGGATGTAATGGCAGATAAAGAAGCATCATCAGCGGCGAAGCCCCTGCTCCCCGTCGAACTCGGCCCCGGCAAGATCAAGTTTGCCCAAGGCATCCAAGCGGGCCGCTGGGTTTTCGCCACCGGCCTGATGGCGCAGGACTTCGTGAGCGGTATTGCGGCGAACGTGCTGGCGGAGCGCGCGCCGCACGCCAGCCAGCCCAAGCGCGAGAAGGAAGCCGCTCGCATCTTCGAGAACCTCGTCGCGGTGCTGCACGCCGCCGGAACCGACCGCGCCCATCTCGTTCGCACCGACCAGTACTACACCACCGTAAAAGCGGTGCCGCCCTATCAGCAGGTGCGCCGCGAGGTGCTGGCCGGACGGATTCCGCCATCGACGTCGATCGCGCAACAGCGGCTGCTACTGCCAGGCGCGGACATGAACATCCAGGCGCTGGCGATAATTCCCGAAAAGGGCTTCGAGGTGGAGCACCTCAAGCACGAACAGCTCCAGGGCCGCCCCACGTCCGGCTATTCGCCCGCGCTCACTGCCGGCGATTTCATATTCATCCCCGGCATCACCTCGCTCGCGATCGGCGATGAGCTGCGGCGCAACGGGGTCGCGGCCGAGGCGCTGATGACGGAGGGCGCGCAATGGGCCGGTCAACCGATCAAGCTCGAAACCGAGTTCATCATCACCAAGCGCATGGTGCAGTCGCTGGCGCTGGCGGGTGCCAAGCTCGAGGACGTGGTCCACGCCCAAATTTATCTCACCGATCGCGAGGATTATTCCGCCTTCAACGAGATGTGGACGAAACACTTCGGCTCATCGGGGCCGAGCTATTCGATCATCCCGTGCATCGATCATGGCCTCGCGCCCTACGACGGCAAGATCGAGATCAACGTCATCGCCGCAAAACCCGGCAGCGCGACGAGCAGGCGTCCCGTCGACGCTGGCGTCGTCACCGCGTTCCGCAATCAGCCGCAGGCAGTGAAGGCAGGCGATCTGCTGTTCATCTCAGGGCTCATGGCCATCGACCGCGACGGGCTGGTGCCGAGCGCCGTAGCCGATTCGCGCCAGCCTTTCTTCTCGTCGTCGCCCGAGGCGCAGGCGGAATGTATCGTCGACAACATTGCCAAGCTTTGCAAAGCCGCCGGAACCTCACTCGCCAATGTGGTGCGGGTGCTGCAGTTCCACACCGACATCGGTGAGTTCTATCCAGTTTACAAAGTCTGGGAGCGCCGCCTCGGCGGGCGGCCGGTGCCGTTCTCCGCGGTCGAGGTGCCCTCGCCGCTGCCGGTGCCCGGCGCAACGGTGCAGATCGAGGCCTGGGTTTACGCCCCGTGACGCGGTATTAATCTCCGCTACCCCGCGACGTTGGCCTCGCGCATGAAGCCGAGCTTCGTCGTCAGGGTATTGTCACGCTCGCGCAGTGAAGGCGTTTTCGGGTTTAGGCGGAGCTTGCTAAGTGATTGAAAATGCTACAGCGCCATGGAACAAAACTGGCGGAGTTTGGAAGCAAATCCCGTTAACGTGACAATGCCATCTCAGCCGATATGAGCGGCCATAAAATCCAGCGAACGCCGGAGCGCCAGGGCGGCGCTCGGCTGATGGAAACTGGAGGTCTCGTCGCAGTTGAATCCGTGGCTTGCGGGATAGACCTGGATCTCGACCTGCGCGCCCTGGGCCGCACGCAGCTGTCCGGCGTGCTCGAGCGTCGCGATCGGATCGTTCTCGCCGAAATGCATCAGCACGGCACAGCGCGGCTTTTCGGCGATGTAAGGGCCGATCTGAGTGCCGTAGTAGCAAACCGCCGCGGCAACCCCGTCGACGTGAGCGGCGGAGCGCCAGGCAATCGTGCCGCCCCAGCAATATCCAAGCGTGGCGATTTTTCCGGATTCGCTCAATTGTGCTCTTGCCGCATTGACATCGGCAAACACCTGATCCCACGGTATCTTGCTGCGCAAGTCGCGGCCAGTGGCTGCATCCTCCTTCGAATAGCCGAGCTCGATCCCGGTACGGACGCGATCGAATAGCGCCGGCGCTACGACATGATAACCCTGCGCCGCATAGCCGTCGCAAACGCGCCGGATGTGCGCGGTGACCCCGAAGATCTCCTGCAGCAGCACCAGGCCGCCGCGCGGCGGCTTGTCCGGCCGCGCCTGGTAGGCGGATAACACGTGCCCGTCATGTGCGCGCAGCAAAATAACCTTACCCGTCATGACCGCGTCCGTGTGCGCTAAGCGCGCCCTGCCGATCGCATGCTGTAACACACGGATGCCGGAAAATATCTGGTAATTTCGAAAATATATTGACATATAGAAATTTTAGATGCGATGATTTTTCGCGGGTAAAATTAGGTGAATTGGGAAAAAATTGTTGCCCGAAGCCAGCCTCGTGCCCCCAATCGGCGAGCATCCCGCAGTGCAAGCGTGAGGGTCGTTGCGAATGAGACGTGACCGGCTTGGCGTGTGACAATGGAAAACGGCGCGTTCCCGTTGATTACCAATCTTCCAGTTGCGATCGTCGGAGCCGGCCCGGTCGGGCTCACGACCGCGCTTGCGCTTGCCTACTACAAAATTCCCTTCACCGTGTTCGAAGCCAACGCCGGTCTCTCGACGGAGACCAAGGCCGGCACCACGCTGACGCGCACGCTCGAGATCTGGCAGCGGTTCGGCGCGGCGAGTAAGGTCCTCACCAAGGCAATGCGGGTCGATGAAATCGGCGACATCGAACGCGCGACGAACAGGAGCCGCGACTCGGTCAAGCTTCATTTGCTGCGGGACGAGACGCGTTTTCCGTTCGTCGTCAATCTGCCGCAACACGAAATGGAGCCGTCACTGCGCGATTGCTTGGCGACGTCCGGGAGCGGGAAAATTCTGTATCGGCACCGGCTGACGTCCTTCACGCAATATCCGGACAAAGTGAAACTCGAAATCGATACGCCCGACGGAAAAAACACGTTCGAGGCGTGCTACCTCCTCGCCTGCGACGGTGGCCGCAGCACTGTACGCGACAGGCTCGGCGTCACGGTCGAGGGGCGCTCGCTCCCGGAGCGCTATTCCCTGGTCGATCTGAAGGTCGATCTCGATGTCGAGAACCCCCGCGATTATCCCTACCTGGCTTATTTCAGCGACGCCAAGGAATGGATGATTCTCGTCCGCCAGCCAGATTGCTGGCGTTTCCTCTATCCGGTGAACGAAGGTCAAAAAGAGTATTCGATCGACGAATTGCGCGAGAAGGCCGTGCATTTCATCGGCGATGTCTCGAACGTCGAAGTCCTGGCTACGAACCTGTACAAGATTTACCACCGCGTCGCGGAGAAATGGCGGCACGACAGGGTGATGCTGGTCGGCGATGCCGCCCATCTCATCACGCCGATGTGGGCTCTCGGGCTCAATACCGGAATTCTCGACGCCAATAGCGTCGCCTGGCGTGTGGCGTGGGTGTTGCGCGGCTGGGCCGACGACGGTCTGTTCGACTCCTATGAACGCGAGCAAAAGCCGGTTGCCGAACAGGGTTCCGGTGAGATGGCGAAAGCCGCCAGGTCGTACATGGCTCGGCGTTCGAATGACGTAAAGGCTATGTCCGAACATGCGTGGGGTAATGCCTACACGCGCTCATTGTTGGGCGTGCGGCTCGGGCTCGCCGGCAGCGGCAATTGGTCGATGGTGAAGGCGTTCGCCGAGCCGCCGCCCGTCGAGGTCGGCGACCGGGCACCGGATGGGATCGTCCACGACAGCGAGGGACGCCAGATCCGATTGCACGATCTTTTCGGCCGCTCGTTCGTCGCGCTCTATTTCACCGACACGCGGCGGCGCCCCAACATCCCGACAAACGACGCGCCTTGGCTCACGCATTATACCGTGTCGCGCTGGGATGCGCCGCGCGATTCCCCGATCCGCGACCGCTCGCTGCTCGACGTCGGAAGTCATCTCGCGCGTCGCTATGGCTGCCCGCCCGACACAATGGTTTTGGTCCGCCCCGACGATCATGTCGCCGCGATCGAGCCGATGTCACCGGGCATGGCGCAGTCCGCCTACCGCGCGGCACTCGGAATTTCGCACCGGGAGGCTGTACCAGCGTGACAATCTCGGTCTCCTACCGGTTCGACGACGCCGTAATCCTGATCACCGGCGCGGGCAGCGGCATCGGCGCAGCACTCGCTCGGCACTGCGCGCGGGAAGGCGCCACCGTGGTTGCCGTCGACCGGCGGCACGATTCCCTTCTCGGCGAGTTGGACGCCGGAGCGCGCAGCCGGATCGACGTGCGCAAGGTCGACGTTTCGGACGAACCCGCCGTTGTCGCGCTGATCGACGACGTGAAAGGGAAGTATTCTCGGCTCGACGCCGCCGTGCTCGGTGCCGCCATCCAGTATCGCACCGATCTCGACAAGATGAATTCTGCGCAGTGGCGCGAGGTCATCGATATCAATCTCAACGGCGTATTCTACTGTCTGCAAGGCATCATCCCGCTCTTGAAATCGCAACGAGCCGGGGCAATCGTCGCATTCACATCCGGCCTGGCCCTCACAGGCTGGCCCGGAGCCAGCGCCTATGCGGCAAGCAAGGCTGCGCTGATCGGAATGATCAAATCTGCGGCGCACGAACTCAGGGCCTACAACGTGCGCGCGAATGTGCTCTCCCCGGGCCTGCGCGCAACGCCGATATTCATCGATGTGAGCACCGAGGCGGAACGTGAGTATTATCGCCAGTCGATCGGCATCGGCGAGCCGGAGGGCGTCGTGCCGACTCTGCTCTATTTGATATCGGATGCCTCGGCGAACCTGACGGGAGTGGTCATCGAGCACCGGATCTCGCCCGCCAACGAACAGACAACGCTTCTTGATCCTGACGTGACGTTTAGCGATACTGGTGGCAAAGGCAAATTGACAGGAGACTGACATGCACAAAGTAGTTACGACGATCCTTTGCTTGGCTTGGCTATTGCTCAGTGGAGTTGTCGGCGATTCTTGGCGCGCGCAAGCCCAGGCACCGAAGATGACGGACATCACATTCTCGCTCGATTTCATCGTGCTGGGACGGCATGCACCGTTCTACGTCGCGATCGAGAAGGGCTTCTTCAAAGAGGAAGGCCTCAATGTCAATATCATCTCGGCTAGGGGAACCGCGCAGGCCATTCAGAATGTCGAAAGCGGGCTGGCGCAAATCGGGTTCACGGACGTGGCGAGCCTCGTGGTCGCGCGCGCCGAGGGCTCGACCGTCAAGGTGGTGTCGGTGATCTATCAGAAAGCACCCTTCTGCTTCTTCTCGCTCAATCCCGGCGCCAACGTCACGAAGCTGAAAGACTTCGAGGGGCTGCGCGTCGGATCGCACGCCGGCAGCTACATCTCGAACATTGCCAAGGCGATGATGCGCAAGAACGGCCTCGACCCGAATAAGCTCAGCGTCGAAAGTATTGAGCCTTCGGCGCGTATCGCAATGCTCGCCACCCGCAAGATCCCGGCGATCGACTTCTTCATCATGACGAAGCCCGCGATGGAACGAGCGGTGAATGACGCAAAGGTCACCACGTTCCTGTTCGCGGATCACGGTCTCGACCTCTATTCCAATGGAATCGGAGCAAAGGAATCGTACCTGAAGGAGAACCCGGAAGTCGTGAAAGCATTCGTCCGGGCGGCGCTGCGCGGCTACCAGTATGCCTTCAAGAATCCGGCCGAGGCCGCCGACATCATCCAGAAGCACGCGAAGGCGTTGAACAACCAGATCACCGTCGAGGAGTTGAAGATCGTCGAGGATCTGACCGTGACGCCGGACGTCAAGCAAAACGGCATCGGTTCGTTCACGGTGGCGCGGATGGAATCGTCAGTGGCTTGGATGGTCGAAAACGGCGGCTTTCCGAAGGAAAAGGCGCCGAAGCCCCAGGACGTCTACGCCACGGGCTTTATGCCGGCAACGCCTATCCGGCCCTGATGGTCCGGTTGTTGAAGGACTTGCACAGGTCGTGAATGCCAACGGTGGAAACAATCCGGACGGAGGCCAAGGCAGTGCCCGGCCTCTGTTCGGGCGCCTGGTCAACGTCACCAAGACATTCGATACCGGCGGCCAGCCGGTGACGGCAGTGAAGGATGTCTCGCTCCAGTTCCGTAAAGGCGATCTGATTTCGCTGCTCGGCCCGAGCGGCTGCGGCAAGACCACCGTCCTCAAGATGATGGGTGGCTTGATCCCCGCCAGCGGTGGACTGCTCGAGCTGGACG
>CAZNSG010000375.1:0-4355 GCA_964575715.1 uncultured Hyphomicrobiales bacterium
CGGATCTGGCGCACGCCAGATGCCGTCCACATCAATTTGCGTGGACTCAATCCGCCCGAGCCTATGGTGGCAATTCTGCAAATGATCGATGGCGGCGAGGTCGATGGTGTTCTCATCGCCCATTTCGACCGTGAACCAATCTTTCTTTATCCCGAGCTCGACGATCGCGGTTGGAGCCACGAAATCATTGCATCCGAGTGCGGCTCTTGCACGGACGAATTCAAGCTTTGCATCGCTCGGTATGGCGCATGACACTCGCTGCCACCTTTCTTGGCGGAGCGAAAAGCCGACTGTTGCCGCCGTCGATCCCGCTGCGCTTTTTTGCTTCCGCGGCAATCTTTCATGTTCTGATGTGGATCGCGCTGTTTATCGGCGCGAACCAAGCAACAGGCTTCCGCGGCGGACTGGGCCCGGTGCTTTCAGCCGTGCACATTCTGACCCTGGGAGTCATGACCACGACCGTGATCGGCGCATCGGTGCAACTTCTACCGGTCGCCACGCGTCACGCACTTGTCGCCGTCTGGCCCATCAAGCTTGTTTTCTGGCTCACAGTTCCGGGAACAACCGCGCTCATCATCGGTATGTACACGGCCGAGACTGCTGTTTTGATCCCGGCCGCCATCATAACGTCTCTAGGATTGCTGCTGTATGCCGGTCTCCTGGCGGACAATCTTCGGCGTGCCGGAAGCCTAGCTGTTGTCGCAGCCTATGGCTGGGCGGCACTCGCCTCGCTTGTTTTGCTTGTTGCTCTGGGTCTCGCTCTCACACTCAATTATCGGACGGGATTGCTCCCTAATCACTCCGGGGTCGCCCTCGCCCATATGATTCTCGGCGGATTCGGTTTCATGGGGCTGCTGGCACTCGGATTCAGCCACGTGCTGGTGCCGATGTTCGCGCTCTCCGCGGCGCCTGCGAAAAACATTTCCGTGATTGGACTTGCCCTTGCGGTCCTAGCCACCGCACTTGGCAGCCTTGGCGCACTGAGCGAAGGCACTCTCGCACTCACGGCCGCAGCGTTGATCGGTCTCGCGGCAGCCGCCATTCATCTTTGGCAAATGCATCGCGTGCTCAATACCGGCATGCGCAAACGCCTTGGGCTGTCGTTCCTGCTTATTCGCGGCGCTTGGGTAATGCTGCCGGTGACGCTGCTGGTGGGATTAGCCTCCCTTCACGGCTATGCCGGACCTAATGGGCCCACGCTGTTCGGATTCCTGCTGCTCGGCGGCTGGTTGCTGACCTTCTTGTTCGGCATTTTACAGCGCATCTTGCCGTTTCTGGCATCGATGCACGTGACAAAATCCGCCGGCGGTGCGCCGCCCCTCATGTCCGAATTGGCGACCTCCGCACCGCTCAAGCTGCACGCAGTTTGTCACGGCCTTGCACTGAGCCTGGTTGCCTTATCGATTGCTGTCGATGCAATCTGGTTGATCCAGGTCGGCAGTGCCGTCGGGTTGATCGGCGCCGTTTCCTTCGCCTGGTTCACAGCTGACATCACACGACGCGTGTTTATCGTACGGTAATCCTGAGAATGCCGGCCCAACGGCCAGATTGCTAACTTGCGCCGGTAACGATGGCATAGTGACCGGAAAAATCGAAGCGTAGCCGGCATTCAGGCTTGGACGGCATGATCGAAACAAAGCTGTTGCGAGGGATGGAACCCGCAGTGATCCAGGAACGCGAGCAGTTCACGATTGCGCCAATCTATCTCGGTACGAATGCACTCGACTCGGAGCGTCTGCAAATTGACCAGCAGTTGCGACAACAGTGCCCGGCCGATTCCCTGACCTGAATAATCCGGGTCGATACCGATCGTATCCATCACGGCCGTCGGTTCGATGCGTCCGAATTCGCCGAAGTCGACCCGTGCCATGATGAAGCCGACCGGCCCGCCATCCCGCTCGGCCACCAGAGAAACACGCACGTCCGATTCGTAAAGCGCCTCCTTGAGCTTCTGTTCGAAATAAGTAGACCGATCGCGCCCGGTAATGCGCCGGTCGATGACGATCAGCGCGTGCAGGTCGCTTTCGACCATCGCGCGAACGGGAATTCTGTCGCGCGCGAGAGGACCGAAGTCGGGCGCCGGCGGCTTACCATAATTAACCTCCGCGGCGTCGCCAACACGCTCGGGAAGCATGATATTTCCGTTTCCAGTCATTGCCGTCTCCGTCGAGATCACACGTCCTCCTGCACCTCGTCCAGCGGCTTGACGACCGAGCGTTCCAGAGCAAGGCGGGGAGCCATTTCGAATCCTGACGCGGCGAAGAACCGCAGGAGATCGTGGTTCATCCATACCGCTTGCGACTGAAGCGATCGCACACCCATGCGGCGCAAACCTTGAGTAAGCGCATTCATGAGCGCTTGGCCGACGCCGCGCTCTTGACTCTCGGTCTCCACGCCCAACCCATCGAGCACCGCGACAGAATATTCCCTCCCGAATTCGCCGCGCAGAATACGGGCCGTGGCAAAGCCACACAGGGATCCGCCGCGTGCCACACCGATATGAATGAAGTCATCCGGATGCGACTTCGCCGCCGCAAACCGCTTTTCAAAGAAAGAACGTCGATTGTGACCGCTGTGGGCCCGATCGATCGCGATAACCCTCTCCACCTCATCGGCCGTCAGAGGGTGCACGTTTCGATCGGATGCCGTTGCAATGGTGGACATTGGATTCCTCAGACGGTCGCGACATATTCCTCATAGAGTCGCATTTCGGTATCGGCATCCATATTCTCTTCCAGCAATGGCAGGAGCGCCATTTCTTCCTTTTGAACATGCGCCAACATGCGCTCACACAGCTCCGCACCGAGCCGGCGGAACTCATCCCATTTTTCTTGATCAAATCCGCCGGCAGCGGCTTCCCGCGCCAAGGTCGCCACCCGAACGCCAAGCGGCCGCATGACCGAATGCTCGTCGGTCAAGTGGGCGCCGATGGCCTGATCGCCAATCGCATTGAGATAGGTAAAGAGATGCTCCTCTTCAAAAGCAAAGTGCCGTTCGACTTCGGCTTGCACGCCCGTGGAAAGATCCGAAAGCAATTGCGTCACACCTCGCTCACCGAGATCCGGTGGGCCGCCACGGCGGTGCCGGGCGATCAATTGTTCGAGGCGCTCCATCAGCGCGATCGTCGCGCGATGCTCCTCGTGCAGTGTCTGGCTGATGCGGTTGGTAAATGACATGCGATTGCGGCTAGTTGTGTAGTTGTTGATATTTAGCGAGCAGATCGTCCTTCTCTTCGGCCCAATCGGGATTAGGCACGATGCAGTTGGCGGGGCACACCAGCATGCACTGCGGTTCATCCTCCGCCCCAACGCATTCGGTGCACTTTAAGGGATCGATGACGTACATCGGATTGCCGGCCGTAATAGCCTTGTTCGGGCACACCGGCTCGCAGGCGTCACATGCCGTGCAGGATTCGATGATCATCAGTGCCATGGCGATTCTCCGTAACGTTCACGCCGCTTTAGGAACGTTTCCGAGCGCAACGAGCTTGTCGTGGCGGAAGGCCCCCCAAAGGGCGGCACCAATTGCGCCCGCATAAATCGCATCCGGATGGCTGCGGATCTTCGTCTTCATGTCTTTCATCTTGCCGATGTCCTCTTCCAGGGCCTCGACCAAACCTTTGTCGAGCGCCAAACCTCCGGTCATCATCACAACACCCTCGGTCGTTCCAACCGATTTTAACAGTTTCGATAATCGGCCCGCCATCGACAAATGAATGCCCTTGAGAATGTTCGGTGCTGAAATTCCACGCGATACCATGTTGATGACGTCGGTTTCCGCAAGCACCGCGCAGATGCTGCTCACAATCTCGGGATTGTCGGCCTGGCGAGAGAGAACACCAATCTCGTCCTGGGCAATTCCCAGGTAGCGCGCGATGTTTTCGAGGAACTGCCCCGACCCCGACGCGCACTGGCTGGTCATCTTGTAACTGAGGACTTTGCCGCGCTCATCGATGCTGATGGCACGACCATGCAGCGCACCCACGTCCAAGGCCGCGCGCGATTCCGGGTCGAGATAGATTGCACCGCGCGCATGCGTGGTCATGGAATAGAAATGACCGGTATGAAACGGCACTCCCTCGCCCTCGCCGGTGGTTGCCACATAATCGACGTCCTTCTCACTCAGTTTCGCCTCTGCGAGAATCTGGTCATAGGCGATGCGGGCAAGCTCCATGGCGTCACGCTGCCGAATGCGCAGGGTCGTGCGCGCCAGCCAAGTGGTTTCTCCATTCTCAACGCGAAACAGGGCCGCCTTGACGACGGCGGTGCCCACGTCAATGCCAGCTGCGACGGTCATGATTGTGCCCCTTCCGCCTGGCCGAGATATGCCCGGCGCGCGAACTCCGCCGCGCCGAG
>CAZNSG010000376.1:0-5691 GCA_964575715.1 uncultured Hyphomicrobiales bacterium
CACGGCGCGGAGAATTTGACGCTCCTCGTCGTTGCGCGCGAACTCGATCACCGTCGGCACGTCGGGCAGCTCGGGGTGCCGCTTGAGCGCGTATTGCACGATGATCGATATGGTCTTGCTCGAATACCAGTCGGGATGGCCGACCTTCACCGCCGTCCAGGACGTTGAGTGGCCTTCGACCTCGCCGCGCTCGACCGCGAGCTGGGCATCGCTGGAGCCCTTGTAGCCCATGATCAACTTGAACTTCGTTCCCAGCACGTTGTTCGTGACGGTGGGATAGACCGAGACGGTCGAGCCCACGCCTGTTCCGGAAAGCGTGGCTTCGATCTTCTGCGCGTCGGCGAAGGTCTTGACCTTCGATGTATGCCACAGGAACACCATGTTGACGAGGGAGTCGACGCGCCCGATCCAGTTGAATTCGGCGGTCTGGAAGCGGACACCCGGCGTGCCGAGCTTCTCGTCGAGCGGCGCGGTCGGCGCGCCGATGGCGATCACCGTGCCGTCCTTTGGCGCGACGTTGTAGACGTGCCCCAGCGCCAGGAAGCTGCCGGCGCCCGGCTTGTTTTGCGTAATGACATTCGGATTGCCAGGGATGTGCTTGCCGATGTGGCGGGCAAGCAGACGCGCATAGATGTCGTTGCTGCCGGCGGGCGGATAGCCAATCACAAGCTCGATCGACTTGCCCTTGTAGAACTGCTCTGGCGTTTGTGCCGGAGCCTCGCTGCCTATCATGCCCGTGGTGAAAATGGCGGTTATCAAGCCAATACGCCGGAAAAACTGCATGTCGTTTCCTTCCTTGTCGAACCGCTTTCCGGGCCTACCGCGCCCTCAAGGCGCGCCGAGCAAGCTCGCGATCAGCTCAATTTATCGTTCGGCCATGTTATAGTTCAGCCATGGACAATCCAAGGCCGATAACTAACGCGGATGATGCGGCGATGGTTTGCCGCAGACAGGCTGCCGGCGAGGTTATCGATGCGACTCGTGCCACAGCAGAAACAGCCCCGAGCCGAGCACGATGGCCGATCCAAGCAGGAGGCCAATCGTCGGAAGATCGCCGGTCATCTGGCGTTTTTCACGTCGCCAGGAAATTCGGCACCGCGATCCAGTCCATCATGGCGCGATAGTCCTGCAATAATTTCCACATCCTGCGATCTTCGTCCGTCTTGAGATCGACGCCCATATAGGTGCCGAGCTTGCGGCCGTGTAGCATGATGCGTTCGTCGATCGGTTGGCGCACGGCGTTGTATTGGGCGAGTCCTGCATCAATATTATCCGCGTGAGCGCGCAATGCGTCGGCGAGCGCCTGCGCGTCGCCACCGGCTTTGGCCACGCCAAAACCCATATGCGGTCGCGCCGACGCGCCGGCGTCGCCGACGAGAGCAACGCGTCCGAAGACGATGCGCGGCGAGGAGAAGTCGTAGATCGGCGTAAAGAACGGACGCTCGATGTTTCGCAAAACATCGAGAAGGGCAGGCGGCATCTCCTTCTCAGCATCCGCGCGCATTTGCGCAATGAGGTTCTTGCGGATCAGCGGTGGCGGCACCGAGAACTCGTGTTGGTGACCATTTTCGTCGACGCACATTTCCTTGAGTTGTTGTGCGTCTCCGACGCGATACCAGATGAAATTGTAGCGTCGGTGACCGGGCCGCAGGTCGTCGCTGAATCCAGCAATCGGGTAGCAAATGATCTGCTGGCGGGCGGGCAGGAAGAACGTGAAATGAGGAAAAATGCTCTTGAGTGTCTCCGGCGCCAGATCGCGTTCGTTGGGGGCGCCGCGCCAGATGTAGTATCCTGAATAAATCGGCTGCACCTCTGGCGCGACCTGTGCGCGGACGCCGGAACGAATGCCGTCGCCGCCGATGAGCAGATCGGCGCGTTCAGAGCGCCCTTCCGCGAAATGAACGCGAACCCCGCTCCCATCCTGTTCGACGCGCTCGAACGTGTGGCCGAGGTGATAATTCGCGGGATCGATTGTCCCGCGCAGCAGGCGCTGCAGCCGGTCCCAGGACGTGAGGATTTGCCGTAACGGACGCTCTCCTATGACGCGTCCTTCGCGGTCGATGGTTATCCGTTTCTCGACTTCAATGCCCAGATCGCGGGTGCCGGCACCGCTTTTTTTCAGCGCCTCCATCAATTCGGGATGAGTCGTGATGCCGGCGCCGCGGCCGACCAATTCGATGGGGGAGCGCTCGAATACGTCGACATCCCAACCGATCTGGCGCAGGAACGCTGCGGTAAATAGGCCCGACATCGAGCCGCCAATGATGACAGCGCGCCGAGGGCTGCGGGTTGATAAGGAGGCTGGCATGATCGGAAATGTATGTTAACCGAAACTCTCCCGATGACCAGTCGTTGCGCCAGTCGATTGATCCTTCGTCTATTCTTTCACCCCGGTCTTGGTCGTCAAGTATGCTGACGTGCTTGGCGCGCTACGTTATTTCGACCGGCCCGACTTTGATTGACCATGCTGTCGGATTAAAGAGCAAGCGTGGCTGGCGCAAAGGCCATGCAGGGCTTCAAACCTATGGTTGCCAGATTGTGAATGCCAAGCCCCGCATTTGCGGCATCGGATCAAATTTGTCGCAAGTTTTCTGCGCTAGAACCATGCCGGTCGGAACGGACAATTTACATTGTGCGGCGCGCGCGACGGCGGACCGCCAACACAGATCGGAATACGGCAATGACAAACGGTGCAAGGAACGCGACCCGCCGGAGAATGGGTTCGACGGCTTGGATTCGCCCCGACGATGGTTTCTCGGTGCGCAAATGCGTCATTGCGGATATCTCGCCGACCGGTGTACGGCTGTTCGTCGACGAATCTCTTGTCACAATGAAAAAGTTCAACCTGCTGATGTCGCGCGGCGCAGGGCAGGGCTGTGCCTGTCGCGTCAAGTGGCGGCGCGGTACAGAGATCGGCGCTGAATTTTTGACGCGCTGAGCCTGCATAACCACCGACAATTTTAACGAATTCTGCAAGGGAACGCTGGCAGGCGCGCGCTAGGATTGCGCGCATGAACGCGATCCTGTCCATAGCCGCGTCCGGAATGGCGGCGGCCACGCGCCGGCTGGAAGTTTCCGCCAGCAACGTCGCCAACGCGTTGTCGGATGGTCCGCTGCCGAGCGCGGATGCGGCGATCCGGGCGAACTATCCCGCCGCCTACACGCCCTTGCGCGTCGACCAGGTGCAAACCGCCGGCGGCGGCACCGCCGCGGTGGTTGGCAAAGTCACGCCGAGCACTGTTGCCACATACGATCCAGGCGCACCCTTTGCCAACGACCAGGGCATGGTGGCGTCGCCGAATATCGATCTCGCCAACGAAGCGGTACAGCAGCTCATCGCGCGCTATACCTTCGCGATGAATGCCATGGTCGCGCGCAGCTATGCGCAAATGATGAAGTCGCTGCTCGACATCAAAACCTGAACAGCCCGGCCAATCCTGACATCGCGCGCGCACATATTGCGCGCGTGCGCAAATTGTATTGATTCTATGCCTACTGTTTTGTGCAGTTAGGGCAAATCGGAGATCAGCTTGGCATATTCGGACGCCGACCACGCTCTAGCGGTCCGCGTCCGCACGTTTCCTTTCGAGCCGAGCGTAAGCGCGAATTTGGCGATGTTGTCGCCGCTCTTTGATTCGGCGATGACCAGGAGATCGCTCTCGCCGGAGGTCAGATAGAGCTGCTTGATATTGACCCCCATCTTCTTGGCGAGGGCGAGCGCGGCCTTAGCGCGTTTGGGGGCGTCCTTGATGTTGCGAATTCCCTGGTCCGTGAAACTCATCGATAAGATGAACAATGGCATGCGTACCTCCTCTGCACCGACACGCTTCTAGATTTTGAATAATGCGGCAATGTTTGACGGCGGGCAAGCCGCGCAAGCGAGATCGCGGGCCTATGTCACGGGCCTTGGATCGTGCGCAAATAGGCGACCATGGCGCGTGAATCCTCGCGCGTGAAGCGGAATATAGGCATGTCTGGATGGCTGCTCATCAGGCCCTGGCGCAAGCGGCCTGCGAATGTGTCGAGATTGACGCGCTGTTCAAGATGGCGAAGCGGTAGCGCGCCGAGGCGCGGGCTGGCCCCCGACTTGCCGATGGCATGACACTGGGCGCACAGCCGCACGGCAAGCTTGCGGCCCTGCCGTTCGCTTGCCGAGAGCGCCATGGCGTCGCGGGCGAGCACGGCGAGCCCGAGCAGTGCAAGCACCGCGGCAAGCATTGATTTCGCACCGGTCATCGGGGCTCCGTGTTTGTTGTTAGGTGACGAAGACATCGTCGCTCCTGACACGACTTCTACCCGGCGCATGGCATGGGTCGCAAGTGGGTCGCAAGTGGGTCGCAAGAGCCGATTGGCCCGCGCGCAGCGCGCGGTCTTGCGCTCAGGGCCGCGACCTTCGGACGTCGCGCCTGGCGTCGCAGGCCGCGCAGCGGCAGCCGGTCTTTTTGAGGAAGAAGTCGAAATATTCCTCGCCGTAGTCGACGGTGATCTCCTGCTCCGGTGCGATTTTATGGAGCGCGACATAGACCATGCGGCGCTTGCGCAGCACGGCGCGGGCGTTGGGCTTGCAGGCGTGATTGACGTAGCGGGCGAGGTTTTTGCGCGCGGAGCCGTCGATGGTCCAGCGGGCGTTGATCTCGAACATGTAGCGCGCGCCGCGGCGCTCGCGCACGGCCGACTCCGCGGTCGTGATGCGCGGACCGCGATAGGCGACGATGAAGTCGCCTTTGGCGATCGGTTTGGTTGCGAACAGGCCAAGCCCGGCATTCGAGCGGCCGACGCGGAAGGGTGTTTTGGGCACGGGAAGGACTTAGGCGAAGATTCGGCGATTGGCTAGGGTCTTATCCATTTTGATGGAATCAGAGCTGGCCCTAGCTTTTTGTTTAAGCATGATCTTTTCCGAAAACCGGTTCCCACCCCGGATCATAGGCGAGCGAAGCGACGCCGTCCTTCGGACGGCTATGTCCGGGGCAGGCTTTTTCGGGATCATGCTTTACGGGTTTGCAGCGCGGTACCAGACAATCATGAATTTGCGGTACGCGATGTAGTTGAGTGTCGTGAGGACATTGTTGGAAAAATACATCTGAATTCCGCACGCCGGGCATTTCGATTTTGGATCGCTCAGCGCTTTCGGATCGTCCGACCAGATCATGTTCATGTCGTTGGGGGCGTCGGGGGCTACGGGCCGCCGGAAAATATTGTACGATTTGCCAAATGATTTCTCGAGATCGGCGAGCGTGAGTGTCTGCGTCGCTTCGGTGTGCTGCTTTAATTCTCGCAAGATTCGTTTTTCCACGGCGGAGAGACGAAAGCTTTGGATCGTCCGCTCGGTCAGCAATTCGCACTTTTCGAAATTTCTGAAGAGGCAAATCGAGAACTGACCATCCTGCGCCGCAAAGTCGCGCGCGAGGCTCGCGGAGGCGGTGACAAGGAGGGCTATGCAGAGCAGAGCGATGAGGCGCATTGTTTCAGACCCAATTCGCCTTTCAGGCGTCGCCAGCAAGTAGCCCGCATGAGCGCAGCGAAATGCGGGGTCACGTGCGGGAAGGTAACCCCGGATTTCGCCATAGCGCGTCGAAGACGCGCGTGAACGCGCTTATGGCTCATCCGGGCGACGCTTGCTAGCACGCATCGACAATCGACCATCAATACGACAATCTAACGCTAGCGAGATTTTTTTAGAACCATGCAATT
>CAZNSG010000377.1:0-6801 GCA_964575715.1 uncultured Hyphomicrobiales bacterium
TTCCACTGTGAACATCCTTCCAGCCTCTCCATGCCATTCAAAGGCATCGAGACGGCCTAGCAGGACCGGTACACTTTTGCGCCGCCTTCAAGAGGCAGATCACAGCCGGTTCAGTGGTACACTTTGCGCCCGCCCTTTAGATCCTGACATATATCCCGGCGATTACGCTGGTGCCGCTGTCATGGCTGAAGTGAGGCGCGCTCTTTTTCGGTCCGGCGAGTTTCAGTCAATGCGTATTCCCTGTTCAATGCAAGATTTGTCAGGAATTTCGACACGGTTTCAAAATCCCTGCGCGAGATATTTTGAAACAACAGATCGTTTATGCCCCGAAGAAATGGTGCGAGCTTGATAACCGTGGCTTCGCCTTTGGATGTCAATCTGATGGAGACGCTGCGCCGGTCGCGTTCGTTGGCGCGCTTGGTCAAAAGCCCCTTTCGAACGAGGCGTCCGACTACCGTCGTGACATGCGTGGGCGCCAGCTGAACGTGGTCCGCAAGCGCGCGGATCGATACACCTTCCTTCCCTTGCCGATAGGCGGTCCCGATCAGCACGGCAAATTGCGAGCCGGTCAAGGCGATCGTGCGTCCGTATCGTCGCAGCAGGTATGCAGACGTCCGAACGCCAGGACCAATGCTGCCCAGCCAGGCGCGGGCTGCATTTGCCCTGGTCGAACAGGCCAAGTTCGCGATGTCAAAACATTGACGGGTGTGTCGTCGCCGCAAGGCCATCTAATGCGGGCTTGCGGCGAAGTCCCGGGGAAGCTTGCAACTCGCAACTCGAACATTCTTGATGGAGCCTGGAGTGTTTCGGCTGCGTCCCACGAACCGTGGAACTCCGTCGGAAATCACGGCGGCCACGGCCGGAATGTCCCCATTTCGCATCGCATCGAGGGCGTTGTCCTGCGATCCGCCGGCGCATGCATCGATGACGGCCACGTCGGCATCCCGGCCCGGCCGTAGGTAGCCACTGTTGAGGCGGTACACATCGGCATTGTTTCCCGTCGCGGCGGCGACTGCCCATTCAACCGGAATTTTTGCAAGGCTTACGATATGGGAAATTGTATAGAGCATGCCCAAGGGCATGATGCCGCTTCCTGTAGGCGTATCGGTCGCGATCAGAAGCCGCTCGAACTGACCCGCCGCCTTCAGCAACTCGGCGGTCCACAGACATGTGCGCAAGTTGCCGGCGGTGCAAAGCTGGAGAGCGATCGTCGTTTCGTTTACCAGCCGGGGAAAGTCCCGGTCGGGCATGGCAATCGGGCCGCCGTTGACGTGAAACGACACGTGCGGCTGCATTGCAATCAGGTGATCCGCCCAAATCCCCGAGGAACCGGGAATTGACGAGCCGCCGGTGTGGACGGTGGTGATCATGCCGTGCTTCTTTGCCCAGCCAATCATCGGCGCATACTCGAAGGGCGTTTCGAAAGCGCCAAAGCCCGCCTTCGCAAGCCATACGCCCTTGCTCGCAAGTTCAGCAAAGTCGCTCTGCACAAGTCCGGGCTCGAGGATCACCGAGCCTGCGCAAACTCGCATACCGCCGGGACGGTAGTGCTCGAAGCACTTCATCGCGGCGATGGCCAGCGCCTTTACGCCTTCAGGATCCTTTGGCCGGCCGGGGACGTGCACTTCGGAGGCGCTGATAGACGTCGTTGTTCCGCCGTGCACGTAGCTCTCAAGAAATCCGACGGTGCGCTGCCGCGGCGTGTAGTCTCCGAATGTAATATGCACATGGGAATCGATGAGACCGGGTATCGCCGTGGCGCCGTCTGCGTCGATGACGACGTCGCTTGATTCGATCTGGGATGCGGAGGCGGTGCCCACGTGAGCAATCTTGCCGCCGTTCATCACTATCGAGTCGCCGGTCGCGACAGGATCTCGCCAGTCGCCCGTGAGGATCGCACCCAAATTGACGATTGCCGTTTTCATTCAAGTGCCCGCCCATCGAGCCAGCCGGCTCAAACCAGCCCGTCTTCACCCTTCATCTCTTCGAACTTCAATCCCCCGACCCGCGCACCAATCCTGCCGCGGTTGGCGACGCAGAAGATGACAGCGATTTCGTCTGGCCAAGGGGCGTCGGGCAAGAGAACAGTCATGCCGTCATAGTGGGACCGGACGTAGAGAGCGTCTTTGCACGCAAGCGGCACATCGATCGGCGTCCCCGGCGAGGCACGCTTCGTGAAGGATGAAATCCATGCCTTCCCGCCTCCGACCACGTCACGAAGCGGGTTTGCGAAAGTCGTTGTGAGGAGTGCATTTGCGTGCTCCTGCTCGCCGGCGAGCCCGGCGATTCCTGCTTTGCCGTAGCTCTGGACTTCGTAAGGTCCGAGGGTTTCGACCAGCAGCTTACCCATTTCGCGGCCAAGATCCTCACTCGCTGCGATCATAGGCCCCAGGTCTTCAACCTGTTTGGCTGCATAGGGGTTCTCCACAATGGCAACCACAGCCACTTTCCGCAGGGGAATAGCCTGCTCGTGTCCGTGGTCCACTTGGTGTTCCACAAAGCTGAACCATTTGCGCGTTCGCAATCTCATCCTCGAACTCCTTGGCGTTAGACGACGCCGCGGCGGGCAGCGTGAGAAATGTATGCTGTTATTAATGTCATGTCACTGGACAGACCGTTGCAAAGCTCCGGGACGCAATCATCAGCGGCGTGTTCAAACGGCGAACGGCTTCAGGGGCAAAACCTGTGCGACTAGGCGGGAGTTAGCCGCACATCAATCCACGAATGACGGCATGAGCAACGGTCCAACCTGGCCGCGGCTTTCGTCGCAATTAGAGCATTTTCCGGAAAAGTGGACACCGGTTTTCCGCAGAAAATGCGACCAAATAAGGAATCTAGAGCGCGTTTCCGATTCAACCTAATCGGAATGCGCTCTAGAACGGCCGCGCGCAACGAAGGATCCCGCCGCGCCGGTAGAGACGGAGCGCACATCATTTCAAACGAACAGGGGTGGCAGCTCGCTCGCGGTTAATGATGCAGCAGACTGACCGACGATCGTTCGATGGCTGCAATGCCGCTCGCTACGCGTTGGAGGTGCTGGACGGCGACCGTGTCGCCGTTAGCCATTGCTTGCTGCACCTGTGTCGAGACGACTTTGCGAGCCGCAGGTCCGTGAGCCCTGATCATCTCCGACGCACCTCGATCTGCCTCGGAGATGTCGTGGAGATACTTTTTGAGCCGGTCAAACATAGCGGTGGCCTAGCACATCCCTCGTTGATATCCCGTGTATGATTGACATTGTATCATACGACTTCCTATTACAGCCAAGTCTGAAGGGTGGGTGATAGGGCAGACAAGATGAGCGACGTTCGTCGCGTGTTGGTCGTTGGCGGGGGTGTTGGCGGCTTGACGGCGGCGGCGTCTTTCGCACGACGAGGCGTAGAAGTCGTCCTCATCGAAAAACGTCCTGCCTTTGACATACCCGGAGTGGGGCTGGGGCAACCGGCCAACGCGCTGCGAGTCTACCAGTCCCTTGGGGTCCTCGATGAGATACTCCAGACGGGGTTCATGTACGACCGCATGTACATTTTCGACGCTAGTCGCCACTTGATCGCCGAGCACAAATTTTTGCTTGGAGACGAGAAAGTACCGGCCTTCTGCGCATTGTCACGACTGGAGCTGCACAGGATCCTGCTGGGAGCGGCTGAAAAAGCGGGCGTGCAGATCTGTCTCGGCGTTACGGCATCTGAAATCAAAGACGAGAAAGACCGGGTGAGCGTCCAATTCTCCACCGGCGAGAACGATGCTTTCGATTTGCTGGCTGGATTCGACGGAATCCGTTCGGCGACCCGGCAACATTTGGTGGGAACAGCGTTCGAGCCTCGACCCTCCGGCTACGGCGCGTGGCGTGTACAAGTGCCCCGTCCGGATTACGTCAGGGGAATGGAATTCCTTCAGGGAATCGGAAGCAAGACGGGGGCAATGCCCCTCAACAACGATCTTATGTATGTCTTCCATATCCGCCCTGAAGCGCCGGATGCATGGTTCGCCGAAAAGGACTTCGCGAAACTCTTGAAGGAACGCATGTCGCAGTACGGGAGCTATGTCGCAGAGATCTGCGCCTCTCTCGATGCCAGTTCGGACATCGTATACAGCCCCATGGAGCTGCTTTTTCTGCCATGGCCATGGTTTCGCGGGCGTGTCGCAATTGGCGGAGACGCCGCGCACACGTTTCCGCCTCATCTCACACAAGGAGCAGCGATGGCCGCTGAAGACGGTTTGGTTCTGGCGCGCGAGGTTCTCAGAGACGATGTTTCGATCAATGATCGCTTGATGCGGTACTCAAAGCAACGTTATGCCCGGTGTGCATTTGTGTACACGTTCTCGCGCCAATGGCTTGACGATGAACAGTCGGTCCACTCATTCGAACAGATGGAATCGGCTCGCACGGAACTTACGATGAATGCATCAGCCCGCATCGGCGCGAGCGATCGAATTCTGAATAGTCCGATCTAGGCAGACCACAATCGCAGCATCAACGAACCGGACGGTGGAGACGACAAACGCGACGGATTAATGCTTCAAGGACTGTGGCATCCGCTGCGCCGAGCCTCGGAAACGTTTCGATGGCAACGCCAGCGGCAAGAGCCTAATCTGACTTTCGTTGTCGGCATCTTTCCCGCCTTTACTGGTTCCAGGCTCGAGATTCAACTGTGAGCATGTCACCCCCGCCTGCCTCACCGCGCCGGCTCGCCGACCTCTGCCCAGGCATCATTGCCGCGTTGTCATTCGCGATCTGCAATGTGCTGAGCAAGATCGTATTGGCTGCCGGCTCCGACGTGCTCACGCTATCGGTGTTTCGCGGTCTCGTTGGCGTTGCCTTGATGTTCATCTGGCTGCGGATAGGCATCGCTCCACCGCCGCATACCACCCGCGCACGCTGGATCTCGCTCAGCCTCGGTATTTTGTTCGCCGGGGTGGTGTTCGGCCTCTTTGCGGCCATCTCGATCGTCACGGTGCCAATCGCGGTATTGACCTATTTCGTCTATCCGCTGTTCACCGGGATCGTGGGTGCGCTGCTCGGCATCGAACGGATCGGCTGGCGCGGCGCGCTCACGGCGCTCACCGCATTCCTCGGACTTGCATTGATGATCGGAGCGCATCCGCATGGGCTGGCGCTGTCCGGCCTCGCCTTCGCGATTGGCGCCGCGATCTGCCGCACCGCGATCCTCCTGGTCACGCGATCGCTGCTGCAGAATTCCGATCCACAGGTCACCACGTGGTATCTGATGCTGTCCTCGACAGCAGTCCTCGCGTTGGTGGCCCTGCTGACCTGGAACTGGCAAGGGCCGCAGACCGCGGTCGGTTGGGCAGCGCTGGTTGGGGTCAGCATTGGAACTACCATTTCCGTGCTGGCGCTGTTCGTGTCGATCAAGCGCATCGGACCATTCCGCAGCGCGCTGATCATGTATCTGGAGCCACTACTATCGACCGTTCTGAGCGCGCCAGTGCTGGGCGAGACCATCACACCCATCCAGGCGATCGGCGGTGTCGTCATGCTAGCCGCCCTGGTCGCATTTCAGCTCCGGCGCTGACTGTTCCTACACGTTCGATCCGGGCGCAGACCGCGGTAGGTGGAAAGCGGCATCGTGCAGACTGGTCGCGGGGATTGAGCTGGCGCCCCGAACCGACGCTCCTGCGGGCCGGGCCTACGGGGCGGATTGGCGACGAAGCGTTCCAGTGTTGGACATATGTTGTGAAGACTTTGCGCAAGCTAAAGCAGGAGATCAAGCTCACCGCCGAACAGGTTAGCTGGTTGCCGGAAGCCGAGCGGCAGTTCGAAGAATTGAGCAAGAAGTAACTATTCACTTCCTTCAGCATCGGTGTGAGAGATGAGGAGTCAAATATCACTCGCTTCTCTCTGACGGTCGCGTCCAAAATATTTGCCACCACCGGCGGCATATTTGACTGGTCGATTTGCGCAGATCGGCTCCGGGTTAGGCGCGACGCGGACAAGCCGGCCGCAGGTCGAGCCACGTCCGCTTTGCTCCAAAAGCGACGGCCGGTCGTCAAATTGCGCTCTGTCGAAAAGTGCCACTCGCGTCGTTTTGCACTACGAAAAATAGACGCCCTCACGAATGCATCCGATTTCGATACCCTTGGCAAAGCGCAGCTAAGCGCGACCCGTGCCGTTGGTTGACTAGCGATCACCAACGGCAATTGAGCCGCTAGCTCTTGTCAACGTAAGCCGTCGAAGGAGTTCATGTGCGAATTGCGAAAGCGAATCGTCGCGCGCGCCCATGATCACGATGCGATCGTTAGGACGGGCTAGCTTGACCAGAGTATTGCCGCAGGTACTGCGGTCTGGAAATGCAAAGGCCTTTCGGCCTTGCCGTTCAATTTCGCGAATAATTTCGCGGCTTCCTACGCTGCGGTCGACGGTGCCGCCGAAATATACGGGCTCTGGCATGACCAAAACATCCTCATCGTGCAACCCGCGCACAAAGCAGTTCACCAGGACTTCCCTCATTAAACGAATCGGCTCGTAGCCATGCGGTTGAAACATCACTAGTAGGCGGCCGGGAAAAGCGTGCAAGGTTTCAAGCGTGGCCGATATCTTGTCGGGATTGTGGGCAAAGTCATCGATGACGGTTATTTCATTTGCGGTCCCCACAACCTCCAGTCGCCGGCGGATCCCACTGAACTCACCCAGATAGGCCGCGGCCTCTGCGAGGCTCACGCCGCATGCCTTCGCGACACTCAAGGCGGCGAGTGCGTTGGCCACATTATGCAGCCCTGGAACTTTCAGAGCCACGTCGACGGTCTCACCGGTATCGCGCGACTTCACCTGGAACACGATTC
>CAZNSG010000378.1:0-5689 GCA_964575715.1 uncultured Hyphomicrobiales bacterium
TTCGCTCTTCGAGCTTCGGCGGACAAGTCGGGCTACGGCGGGCTCCTCAGGATGAGGTCGGAGCAAGTCCGATCGTATGCGAGGGGATGACAGATACTTGCTCAGTAAACGGCTCGAAAAGATGTGTGCACACCTTAGCGCTTGCGGGGAGAGGGCGCCGAGCGCCGACGGCGCGAGGCGGGAGAGGGGTGTTCTGTGCGATGAAGTCGCCCTCTCCCGGCTCGCGCTTCGCTTTCGCTTCAGCGCGCGCCACCCTCTCCCGCAAGCGGGAGAGGGGAATAGGCCGCATGCCTGGAAACGATTTTATTTTGCAGCGCCCGCTTGCTTCGCCGCCTGGATCGCGGCCCAAATGCGATACGGCGTCGCCGGCATGTCCAGGTGCGCGATGCCGAAGACCGAAAGCGCGTCGATCACCGCGTTCATCACCGCCGCGAGCGCGGGCGTGATGCCGGCCTCGCCGCCGCCCTTGACGCGCAGCGGATTGCCCTTGGTCGGATCCTCGGCGAGCGCGACGTCGAAGAACGGCAGGCCGTGCGCGCGCGGCATGCCGTAATCCATGAAGCTGCCGGTGAGCACCTGGCCGGAGCCTTGCGCATAGGACATCTCCTCCAGCAGCGCCTGGCCCACGCCTTGCGCGATGCCGCCATGCACCTGGCCATGCAAGATGAGCGGATTGATCGCCTGGCCGGCATCGTCGATCGAGGCATAGCGCGCGATCGCGATGGCGCCGGTGCCGGGGTCGATCTCCACTTCGCATACGGCGGCGCCGGTCGGATAGGCCGGGATGCGGCCGGTGAAGACGGCTTTGGCGTGCAGCTTCTGGCCGGCCATGAGCGCGGGATTTTCGGCGATCGCTTCGGCGATATCGAAAATCGAGAGCCGCCGGTTGCTCTTGGGCGTGACGAGCAGCCCATCGGTGAATCTGATGTCGGCTTGCGCCACTTCAAGCAGCTTGGCCGCGACCGTGCGCGCCTTAAGCACGACTTCGGCCGAGGCCTGGACCATCAGCATGCCGGCGAGCCGCATGGAGCGGTCGGAATGGGTGCCGCCGCCCGAGGCGATCGCGGCGGTGTCGCCGCCAATGAATTTTATATCTTCGGGCCGCACGCCGAGCTGGTCGGCCATCACTTGCGCGAACGTTGTCTCATGCCCCTGGCCGGTCGATTGCGTACCGACGGCGAGCTCGACCGTGCCGGTCGGCAGCACGGTGACCTCCACGCGCTCGTGCGGGATGCCGACAGGCGTCTCGACATAGTTCGAAATGCCGATGCCGGCGAGCCGGCCGCGTTTCTTGGCTGCGCGCCGGCGTGCGGGAAAGCCCTTCCAGCCGGCGGCTTGGAGCACGCGCTTCATGTTGCCGGTAAAATCGCCGCTGTCGTAGAGCAGGCCGCTCGCCGTGCGGTAGGGGAGTGCTTTGCGCTTGATCAGGTTGCGGCGGCGCAGCTCCACGCGGCCGATGCCGAGTTTGCGCGCGGCGATGTCGATCAGCCGCTCGATCGCAAAAGTCGCCTCCGGCCGGCCGGCGCCGCGGAACGGCGCGGTCGGTACGGTGTTGGTCATGACGCCGCGCAGTCTTATGTGCATGAGCGGGATATCGTAGACCGAGGTGGCGACGCGATAGGCGTTGCTGAGCGGAACATAAGTGACGGTCTGCCCGCCGACGCCGCCGATATGATCGAATGCGATGGCCTGCATGCGGCCGTCGCGGTCGAGTGCAAGGCGCGCAGTGGTGAAAAGATCGCGGCCCTGATAGTCGGTGAGAAAGGCTTCCGAGCGGTCGGAGGTCCATTTCACCGGCCGTCCGACGCGGCGCGCGGCCCAGACCATGATCGCCTGCTCGGGATAAAGGTTGTTGCGCGGTCCGAACCCGCCGCCGACATCGGGACAGATCACGCGCAGTTTTTCTGGCGGCAGATTCAAGCTTTCCGCCAGCACCTGGCGCGGGCGGTGGACGCCCTGGTTGCCGGAGATGAGCGTATAGCCCTCCGCCGGATCATAGATTCCGATGGCGGAGCGCGGTTCCATCTGCGCGTTCGCAACGCGCTGATTGCGGAAGGTCTGCTCGACCACAAAATCGGCGGCGGCGAACGCCGCCTGCACCGCCGCGCGGTCGCCGAACTCCACATCGAGGGCGACGTTGTCGGGTGCGGCGGGCCAGATCGTCTGCGCGCCGATGGCTTGGCGCACATCGGTCGCCGAGGGAAGCACTTCGTATTCGACGCTGATTGCTTCCGCCGCATCGCGCGCCGCAAGAAAATTCTCCGCCACCACCACCGCCACCGCCTCGCCGGGATAGCGCACGCGATCGATGGCGAGCGGAAACTGCGGCTCATCCAAGATGGGGAGCTTGGTTGCTTCGAAAGCCTTGCGTTTGACGTCGATGGCGTCCGCCGGCACCGGTCCTTGCGCGGCGCCGCGCAGGCCGTCGGCGATGTAATCGGCGCCGGTCAGCACCGCGAGCACGCCCGGCATTTGGCGCGCGGTAAAGGTCTCAACGCGCAGGATGCGCGCGTGCGCGTGGGGTGAGCGCAGGAAGGCGGCATGGGCCTGACCGGGCACGTCGATATCGTCGGTGTAGCGGCCCGCGCCGCGCAGGAGGCGGAGGTCCTCGAAACGGGGCAGCGAGCGGCCGATGTAGGGGCCATTCCAAAGGGTTGTGTTGCGCTCACGCATGGCCATTCCAGGGCGGGTCGCGCGACCCTATCCAACGGCGCGCGTTATTGCCAAGGGTGAGTAATACCAACGGCGAGAATAGATGACTCACTTTCCCCGTCACCCTGAGGCGCGAGCCAACGGGTCCGCGCAAGCGCGGCCCGATGGTAAACTCCGCGAGCCACCGCAAGTCGACCTTGGCCGACTTGCGCATTGTAATTTCGATCTCGGGTAAACCCGAGATCGGTGGCCGCGCATCCTTCGAGGCTCGCCACCCAAGTTGGCTATAGCCGACTTGGGCATTCTAAAATGCCGATCTCGGGTAAACCCGAGATCGGTGGCGAGCACCTCAGGATGACGGTCATTACTTAACGCTGTTGGTATAATCAGCATTGGATGGCTGACAGAACGCGTTATAATTCGCGTTGCGGAGAAGCGTCATGGGGGCAGAGACGGCCATGACATGAGAATCTGGCGGAGAGCTTTACTCGCAGCCTTGGCCGTTGGAGCCACGTGTGGCACGGCATGGGCGCAAGAAACGACCGTCCGCATCGGCATTGCGCGTTCAACCTCGAACGCGGCGGAACTGATGGCGCTCAAGAACGGTTATTTCAAGAAATTTGGCATCAAGCTCGACTGGAAAGATATCGACTCGACGGCGAATGTGATCGCACTCCTGGCGCAAGGCCGCTATCACATCGTCGCCGGCGACATCGCGGCGGACTATATCAACGCGCTGGAAAAAAATCTGCCGATCAGCATTGTCAGCGATCGCGTCTCGACGCCGATCGGCCACAATCTGATGTTGCGGCCCGATCTCAAGGATCAAGTCAAGACTCTCAAAGATCTCAAAGGCAAGGTCATTGCCAGCAATGGGCAAGGATCAGTCTCGAGCTACGCGATCGGCAAGATGCTGGAAAGGCACGGCCTGACCATCGCGGATGTCGAACTCAAGATCTTGCCGTTTTCGCAGATGGCGGCCGCGTTCGCCAACAAGGCGATCGATGCCGGAATCATGATCCCGCCGATGGTGTGGCAGTTCGAGGAGCAGAAAATCGCGCTGCCCTTCGCCAGCGCGGACGAAATGGTCGAACCGCAGCCCATGACCAGCGCCATCATCATGGTCAATACCGATTGGGCGAAAAAGAATCCGGAAGTCGCGCAGAACTACTTTCATGCCTGGCTGCGGGGCGTGCGCGATTATTGCCAGGGCTACCATGGCAGCGCCATCCGCAACACGATCGTCGATGAACTGATAAAGTCCGGGACGGAACGCAGACCCGAACTGCTGCACAAATATCCCTGGCCGGCGCGCAGCGCGGACGGACGCATCAATGTCGCGAGCCTGCTCGACATCCAGGCCTGGTACGTGAAGAACAAGCTCGCCAACGTGGAATTTCCCGCCGAACGCCTGGTGGACACCAGCTACATCGATGCGGCCGTGCAGAAACTCGGGCCGTTCGAGCTCGAGAACAAGGACAGCAAACTGCCGGGCTGCCGCTAAACGCCGGGGATGCGGCAATCAGCATGCGCAAGCCTGCCGAGCGGCATTGGCTAGCTGATCTGGAATTCGTGGGAGCTGCTGCGCGTCGATGTGATGTTCGTCGGCATCGTCAGCATCGGAATCCTTGGGCTGATTGTCTCCGCGCCGTTCCAGGAGATCGAGCGCAGGGTGATTGCGTGAAAGGCGGAGTGATCTTCCCACTCCCCGCTTTTTTCTTTCACCTCTCCCCGCAGCGCGGGGAGAGGTCGGTTTCCGAGCGTTTGCGAGGAAACCGGGTGAGGGGCATGGCATTGCCCCTCACCCGGCGCGGTCCTTCGGACCTCGCCACCCTCTCCCCGTAAAAACGGGGAGAGGGAAAGAACATCGCGCGCGGGGAGAGGTGAATAGCGATCACTTCGGCTTCCAGTTCTTTTTCCACGCCGGCGGGTCAGCTGAGTCGATCAGCACGAAGCAGATGCGGCAGGGTTTGCCTGAGTTGTTGACCCAGGCGTGGTTGGTGCCCTGCTGGACCAGAATGTCGCCGGCCTTCACATGTACTTCTGTGTCATCGAGCAGCATGTCGATCTCGCCTTCCAGCACAATGGCGTAGTCGATGGAGCGGGTGCGGTGGGTAAAGGGATGGCGCACGTATCCTTGCGTCGCCGGATCGATGCCCATCTGCCTGAGAATTTCATGGTGGTCGATGCCCTTGGGCTCGCCCTTAAACGGCGCGAAATCGACGACGCGGCAAATCGAGCCGTTGCGCGGCGGCGGCACGCCGGTCTTCTGGCTGGCCTGGTCGCGCGTGTGCGAAAGGTCGGCCGGTGTCTCATTGGTGATCCAGCACAGCGAAATCACGTTGCCTTCGCCGCGCTGGCCCACGTAGGGCGTCGCGCCGTCCATCAGGATCACGGCTTTGCCGTCGGCGTCATGGCCGGTGACGATGCGTCTGACTGGCATCTTTTCCATCGAACTCCCCATGCTCAAATTTGTGGGGTGGCATCCTTCCGGGCCGCCGAGTATTTTGTCAATGCGCGGCGTTTCAGTTCTGGGCGGCGATCTCGTCGGCCTTGGTGATGAAGGCATCGACAAAGAAATCCTGCTCGGGCAGCTTCGCTGCGAGGAAGTCGCGCCGGGCGGCGGCCGTCATCACCGGCGGCCCGCAGACATAGGCCTGGAAATCCGCAAGCGAGGAAAAGTCGGCGAGCACAGCCGCATGCACAAGGCCGGAGCGGTAACCGGCTTGCGGTGAATCCGACAACACCGGCACGTAGGAGAAGCGCGGATTGTCCGCCTGCCACTTGCGCGGCAGTTCGGAATAGAGCCCTGAGCGCGTGCGCGCGCCCCAGTAGAGCGTCATCTTGCGCCTTAATCCTTTGCGCAGCGCGTCCTCGATGATCGACTTGATGGGCGCAAATCCGGTGGAGCCAGCGACGAACAGGATCGGCTTGTCGCTTTCGTGCAGCGTAAAATCTCCGAATGGCAATTCGACGCGCAATTGATCGCCGCGCGCGAGCTTGTCGTACACATGGCCGGTGAAGGCGCCGCCCGGCA
>CAZNSG010000379.1:0-19273 GCA_964575715.1 uncultured Hyphomicrobiales bacterium
CGACGAAGCATAAAGGCCGGTCCGGTATCCCTTTTCTGCGCGCACTTTCCATGCTGCCTCGATGTTGCCGAGCGCCCTTTCGAACAGCTTGCCCGATACCGCCATGATCTGTTCGAATTGAGCCTGATCCGCAGCATTCACCGACCACTTGAGCGAGTCTAGCCCCGCCTTCATGCATGCTTCTACCGCTTCCGGGAATGCCATCGATGCGTTCGAGGTGAGAAAGACGTATGGCATGCCGACTTCCGCTTTCAGGTGCTCGATGCAATCCACCAACAGGCGCGGGTTCATGAATGATTCGCCGAGGTAGAAGACGCCGATCTCCTCGACGCCCGCCGTGCGCATTTCGCGGGTGATCCGCTTAAAAAGACCGAAATCCATGTCCCACCGCGGCTGCACCTCCCGTGTGCGAAGCGCACAGAAGCCGCAGCGGTAGTTACAGCGTGGGGAAATTTCGATCTTGACGCTTCTGGGAGCGGGTAGCACAGCGTGAAGATAACCGGGAGGGATACGCGTGATGCTGTCGATGCGCTCGGTGATTAATGCCATGGGCTTCGAGAGCTTTCGTTGACTGAACTTCAAAAATTTACGCTTTCTAAGGTCACTGCCTTGATCTAGATCAAGCCGTGTCTTCGGCCTGCACAAACGGCGCACGCTCGCCACCGAGGCGATCGAATGTTGTGTCGCCAAACGATCGGTTTGGGTCAAAACCGACGTAGCTGTCAGAGCGCAATCGTCCGCTTTCACCAGGTGCCGACATGAGCTGCCGCCGAATTGGTTGATTATCGAAGGTATTTTGATTAGCAAATTGATTGGGAATAGCCCCCAGTTCCGCCGAATTGCGATCGCATGCGAGGATCATGTCGAACCGGCCTCAACCATCGCCCAGGCGCCCGCGCCCGCGCCTCTACCTGGTGACCCCGGCGGTCGAGGATGCGAAAAGCTTTGCTCCTGATCTCGCCGCCGCGCTCGATGCGGCCGATATCGCGGCGGTGCTGCTGAGGCTTGCGCCTGCCGACGAGCGCACGGCGATCAACCGCGTCAAGGCGCTCGCGCCCATCGTGCAGCGCAAGGACACGGCGCTGGTGCTCGACGGCAACCTTGAGATCGTCGCGCGCGGCGGCGCGGACGGTGCGCATCTGAGCGGGATCGAGGCGTTCACCGGCGCGCTGGAGAGTCTCAAGCCAGCGCGCATCGCCGGCTGCGGCGGCCTGCACACGCGCCACGACGCCATGACTGCCGCCGAGCGCGGCGCCGATTACGTGCTGTTCGGCGAGCCGGACGCGCAAGGCCGGCGGCCGTCATTCGAGGCCATTGCCGAGCGCATTGCGTGGTGGGCGGAAGTGTTCGAAATTCCTTGCGCCGGATATGCCGCGAGCCGCGACGAGATCGCTCCGCTGGTTGCCGCGGGCGCAGACTTTGTAGCTGTTGGCGATTTCATCTGGGCGGATGCGCGCGGTGCGGCCGCCACCGTCGCCGATGCCGCAGAGCGCATGACGCCGGCGCAGGAGGTTGCATGATATCCTCCCGCCGCACGCGGCAGATCGCGTATGCAATTCCCATCATGCTCGTCGCCTTGACGGCGTTCGCGCAAGCCGCGCCGGCGCCGCGCCCCAAGCCGACGGCGCCCGAGCCAGATGTTGCCTACGGCGCCTACCAGCGCGGGCTCTTTATCACCGCCTTCAACGAGGCGATGAAGCGCGTCAATGAGAAGAACGATCCCAAGGCGATGACGCTCCTGGGCGAGCTCCATGCCGAGGGCCTTGGCGTTGCGCGCAACGAAGTCACAGCGGCGGAATGGTACCGGCGCGCCGCCGAGCGCGGCGACCGCGAAGCGATGTTCGCGCTCGCGGTGTTCCGGATGACCGGCCGCGGCGGTCCGCGCAACGCCGAGGAGGCGGCCAGACTGTTCGCCGCCGCGGCCAAGCTCGGTCACGCAAGCTCGGCTTACAATCTCGGCCTGCTTTATCTCGAAGGCCAGCTTTTTCCACAGGACTTCGCCAAAGCGGCCGAGCTGTTCCGCGCCGCCGCCAATGCGGGCAATGCGGAAGCGCAATATGCGCTCGCAACCCTCTACATGGACGGCCGCGGCGTGCCGAAGGATCTGCGCGAGGCGGCGCGGCTGCTGGGCGCCGCGGCGCTGGCCCAGCATGTCGATGCCGAAGTCGAATATGCCATCGCGCTGTTCAACGGCACCGGCATTGCCAAAAACGAAGCCGCCGCCGCTCCCTATCTGCGCCGGGCCGCGCATAGCGGCAACCCGGTTGGGCAAAGCCGCTTGGCATTCATGTACGCCACCGGCCGCGGCATTGCCGCCAATCCGGTACAGGCGGCGAAGTGGCACCTGGTGGCGAAGGCCGGCGGCAGCAGCGACCAGTTCCTGGAGGATTTCGTGCGCAAAATAAAGCCGGAGGATCGCACCGCCGCCGAGCAGGCCGCCAAGCCCTGGATCGCGGCGCTCGGCCGCCGGCCTTGACGGGGCTAGGGCCTTATGCGTTTTGGAAGAATCAAAGGCGGGCCCTAGCTTTTTGTTTGAGCATGATCTTTCTCGCCTCGCTGTCGCTCCGGCGCAGCGGGTCCGAAAACCGGTTCCCACTTTTCGGGATCATGCTCTAGCGCCGGGGCAGATCACCCTCGCATAGGCAACGGATAATCTATGGCGAAAATCAGCGGCAACGAAATCCGCCCCGGCATGGTCATCGAGCACGAGGGCGCGCTATGGGCCGTGATCAAGACCATGGCGGTCAACCCCGGCACGGGACCGGCGTATAATCAGGTCGTACTCAAGAACCTCATCGACGGCCGCAAGCTCAACAGCCGCTTTGGCTCCGACCATCGGGTCGAGGAAACCCATCTGGAGCGCCGTGCGTTCCAGTTCCTCTACCGGCAGGGCGATCAACTCGTGTTCATGGACACCGCCAACTACGATCAGATCGAGATCAGCGAGGACTTCGTCGGCGAGCGCTCAGCCTTCCTGCAGGACGGCATGACGGTGAACCTGCAGATGCATCAGGAGCGCCCGATCGGCATCAAGCTGCCCGAGCATGTGGTGCTCGAAGTGATCGAGGCCGATGCGGTGATCAAGGGCCAGACCGCGGCGCCTTCTTACAAGGCGGCAAAACTGGAGAACGGCTTGCGCCTGATGGTGCCGCCGTTCATCTCCGTTGGCGAAAAGGTCGTGGTCGACACCAACGAAGTCACCTATGTGAGACGGGCGGAGTAACGGTTTTTTAGAATCCCTCGCATCGAAGCGCGGGATGAAGGATAAGATGCACCAATCCGCCCTGCTCAATGTCATGATCGCCGCCGCACGCAAGGCGGCGCGCACGCTCAAGCGCGACTTCGGCGAGGTCGAGCATTTGCAGGTCTCGCTCAAGGGGCCGGCGAATTTCGTCACCGCCGCCGACCGCCGCGCCGAAGAAATCCTGCGCGCCGAACTTGCCAGGGTACGGCCCGGCTATGGTTTTCTCGGCGAGGAAGGCGGGCGTCACGAGGGCAGCGACAAGTCCAATATGTGGATCGTCGACCCGCTCGACGGCACGACCAATTTCCTGCACAGCATTCCCCACTTCGCCATCTCGATCGCGCTTGAGCGCTCCGGCACGGTCGTCGCCGGCGTGATCTACAATCCGGCGAATGACGAACTCTACACCTCCGAGCGCGGCAAGGGCGCGTTCCTCAACGACAGACGGTTGCGGGTGGCGGCGCGCAAGCAGCTCGCGGACGCAGTGGTGGCCTGTGGATTGCCGCATTACGGCAGGGGCGATCTGGCGCTCGGCCGAAAGGAAATTGCCGCGGTGCAGGAGAAGGTCGCGGGCCTGCGCCGGTTCGGGGCGGCCGCGCTCGATCTTGCTTTCGTCGCTGCCGGGCGTTTCGATGCCTATTGGGAGCGCAATCTGTCACCCTGGGACATGGCGGCAGGCCTATTATTTGTGCGCGAGGCCGGCGGATTCGTCACCGACCTCGACGGCGGCGACGCCATGTACGCAAAAGGCCATATTGTCGCCGGAAACGAGCCGATGCATGGCCAGTTACGAGCCCTGCTCAAGGCGGCGAGCGATAAATAGTGGAATTAATAGTGGACCGGCGGGTGTTCTGGCATGCTATCCAACGATTCGTGTAGTTTTGCGAATGGCTTAACGCGAGGAATTATCGCCTAGCCAGCGCCATATTGAGGCAGCAGTTTTGGCCATGAACAGATTGATGATGGCGCAAGATCTTGATCCCTTCAAACTGTCCTCCCCCCGGATTTTTCTGGTGCGGATATCGGTATTTCTGATTCTGTGCGCGCTGATCGTCATTGTCATCCACCAGCAGATCTGGGTGGCATTCCTGGCCAATCCACCGCTCAATGCACTTATTATCGGCGTGCTGTTGATCGGCATTCTCTTTTCATACCGCCAAGTCATCCGGCTGTTTCCGGAAGTGGCCTGGGTCAACGGTTTTCGGCTCGCCGATCCCGGCATTGCGGTCGAGCGGTCGCCGGTGCTGCTGGCGCCGATGGCGGCAATCCTCGGCGATCGCATCGGACGTATGGCGATCTCGTCATTGACCATGCGCAGCATTCTCGATTCGATCACGATCCGGCTCGATGAGGCGCGCGACATGTCGCGCTACATGACCGGGCTTTTGATCTTCCTGGGACTGCTCGGAACGTTCTGGGGTCTGATCGAAACCGTCAGCTCGGTCGGCGGCGTGGTGCAAAATCTGCGCGTGGGCGGCGATGCCGGCGCTGTCTTCGAAACGCTGAAAGAGGGACTCGCGGCACCGCTCGCCGGCATGGGCATCTCGTTCTCGTCCTCGCTGTTCGGTCTGGCGGGCTCGCTGGTGCTCGGCTTTCTCGATCTGCAGACGAGCCAGGCGCAGAACCGCTTCCATACCGATCTGGAAGACTGGCTCGCAACCACGGTGAGCGAGTTTGGCGGCCATGCCGAGCACGGCGCAGCGGGCGGACCAAACATTTCCGGCGAGATCAAGGTCGCGATCGAGCGCCTGCGCGAGGCGATCACGGAATCCGGTTCGAGCCGGGCCACCAATGCCATGGCCAATCTCGCCGAGGCGATCCAGGGACTGGTCCATCATATGCGGACCGAGCAGCAGATGATCCGCGATTGGGCCGAGTCGCAGGCCGAGCAGCACCGCGAGGTCCGCCGCCTGCTCGAACATATTTCGCGCGAAAGTGTAGACAGGTAGGTTGCCGATGGCTCTCAGCCGCACCCGCCGCGAGCGCGGTGTCGATTACTGGCCCGGATTCGTCGATGCGCTCTCGACGCTGGTCCTCGGCATCATCTTCCTGCTCACCGTGTTCGTCATCGTGCAGTTTTATCTCTCGCAGGAAATGACGAGCAAGGATACCGCCCTGCAGCGGCTCAACACGCGCATCGCGCAGCTGGTCGAAATCCTCTCCTTGGAGCAGGCCGGAAAATTGACGTTGGAAGAGCAGATGGTGCAGATGCGCGCGAGTCTCGCCGCCACGCAAGGCGAGCGCGACCGCTACAAGAGCCTGTACGAGGACCTGGGCAGCGGATCGGCAACCGCCCAGGGCAAGTTGACCGAACTCGCCGGCCAGCTCGACGCGGAAAAGCAGCTTTCGCTGCGCGCGCTCGCGCAGATCGAGGTCCTCAACCAGCAGATCGCGGCGCTCCGCCGCCAGCTCAATGCGATTGAGGCCGCGCTCGAAGCCTCCGAGGGGCGCGACCGGGACTCACAGACCCGCATTCTCGATCTCGGGGCACGGCTCAATCTGGCGCTGGCGCAGCGCGTGCAGGAACTTACGCGCTACCGCTCCGATTTCTTTGGACGGCTAAGCGCCATTCTGGGCAAACGGCCGGATATCCGCGTGGTCGGAGACCGCTTTGTTTTCCCGTCGGAAGTGTTCTTCGACACCGGCCAGGCGGTGCTCAAGCCGGAAGGCCGCAGCGAGATCGATCAGATCGCGGCCGCGCTCGCCGAACTCGAGCAGCAGATTCCATCGGAGATCGCCTGGGTGCTGCGCGTCGACGGACATACCGACGTGCGGCCGGTGTCGGGCGCTACCTTCAAGTCGAATTGGGAGCTCTCCGCGGCGCGCGCGATCTCGGTGGTGCAATATCTCATCAGCAAGGGCATTTCGCCGCATCGGCTGGTCGCCGCCGGTTTCGGCGAGTTTCAGCCGATCGATGCCGGCAGCACGGAAGAAGCCTATAATCGCAATCGCCGCATCGAGCTCAAGCTGACCGAGCGGTAGAGTCTGATCCATTGAGAGTGAAGCGGCTGCCGCGCCAGCAGCCTGCTCCCTCTCCCCGCTTGCGGGGAGAGATGAAGTGAGTATGCGGCGCTGTCTGATACCAACGGTGTTAAGTTATGACCGTCATCCTGAGGTGGCCGCCATAAGCGCGTTAACGCGCGTCTTCGACGCGCTATGGCGGCCCTCGAAGGATGAACGGCCGCCGATCTTGGGTTTACCCGAGATCGGCATTTTAAGTGCGCAAGTCGGCTATAGCCGACTTGCGATGCCGTCGCCCACCGATCTCGGGTTTACCCGAGATTGGAATTTGGATGCGCAAGTCGGCCAAGGCCGACTTGCGGTGGCTCGCGGAGTTTACCATCGGGCCGGCCAAAGGCCGGACCCGTTGGCTCGCACCTCAGGGTGACGGAGATGAGTCAGTGATTGCTGCCGCTGGTATGATTCAATAATGCTGAACTAAATTCTAACAGGCTTCGTTGCTTCAATAGAAAGCCAACCGGTGAGGCCGGATGCCACAATCGTCATTCATGCTGCGCCCCTATGCCGCGGCCGACGAGGACGCGGCGATCGAGCTATGGCGGCGCAGCTGGCAGCAGGCCTATCCGCACATCGACTTCGCCAAACGGGTTGATTGGTGGCGCGAGCGCTGGCGCAAGGAGCTGGTGCCGACGGCAAGGATAACGGTCGCGCAGGCCAATGGTGCACAGGCCAATGGTGCGCAGGGCAATGGCGCGCTGGTGGGTTTTGTGACGGTCGATCCGAACACCGGCTATCTCGATCAGATCGTGGTGGCGCCCGAGGCCTGGGGCGGCGATGTCGCCGCCATGCTGGTCGCCGAGGCCAAGCGGCTTTCGCCGGCGCGCCTCGATCTGCTGGTCAACAAGGACAACGCGCGCGCCATCCGCTTCTACGAGAAGCACGGGTTCGCCTATGCCGGCGAAGACGTCAATCCGGTCTCCGGCAAGCCGGTCAACCGCATGAGCTGGCGGGCGTCGTGAGGGGATTTGCCAGCTGCCCGATATGCTTTGGCCGTGCCTGAGAGCAAGTTCGCGTCGTCCGCTTTCAGTCTATGGCGGTCAACCGACGCTGGCGGCGCGGTCGATGTTGAGCCCAAGCAGAACTCGAAACGATAGATATTTATTCTTCCGCGCCGATACCCGAGCGTTCGTACACCGTCCGAATGGCTTAAGATTTCGGGACCACATCTTTGGCCGCACCAACCCACCCAATGTGGGTCAGATCGAACACGATACCCGATGGATCGTGATATTTTGCTTCGTAAAATGATTTGGGGGACGTCGGCCGTCCTGACATATAGGTTCCGCCGGCCGCTAAGACTTTCTTCTCGGCAGCGTCCAGGTCATCGACCCACATGCCAAAGTGATACAGCCCGATGGGCTCGTTCTCAGTTTCTTTTTTCAGCAACGCGACGTTTATCACCCCGTCGGACACATGAATTCCGCGGCGAGCGGTACCAACGCGCTTCATGTCAAATGCCTCTTCGAAAAATCTCGCGGATTTCTCAGGGTCCGGCACAATGATCGCGATGTGACGCAGTCGAGCCATGGCTAGACTTCCTTTCCAGTTAGCAATCTCCTCGGCAAGGATACAGGACTTCTTTCCGGTTGCAAGAAAGGCTGCACACTTCATTTGGAGAATGCCGCGTGATGCAAGACGGGTCGAGATTAATTGTCATGTGGCATGAACCAGACCGCTTGCCGCTGTCGTGAAAAACGCGCATCCTAGAGCGTGATGCCGAAAAGTGGGAACCGGTTTCCCGCCTTCGCCAACCGCCTTCGTCCGAAGGCGGACTTCGGCGGTCAAGCGCCCGCTCTCGCCTCGGCGAAGCCGCCTTCGGCGGAGCCAGGGTCGGCGGGCGAAGGAAGGTCGGAAAAGCATGTCCTCGGGCTTGACCCGAGGGATCATGCGCGAACAAAAAACTAGAGTCCGGCCCTGATTCCATTAAAACGGATCAAACTCTCATGCTTCGAAAATACGGCTAGCGCCAAAAGCCCGTCAAATTCTCAGCGGTTAAGGTAGGAAAAATGATTATCGATTTTCATACGCATGTTCTTGCACCCGATGATCAAGCATTATTCACCACATCGAAATTCCACAACCGCGTTCTTGACAAATCCTCATTTGGCCGGAAACCCCCGCACACTATCGAGAATGTACTGGAAGCGCAAAAAGCTGGCGGTGTCGATATTTCGGTGATCAGCAATCCATTGCACGACATGCGCGACATGGATCGCGAACAGCAACTCGAAACGATCAAACGCCACAATCGGTTCGTCGCGGCGCAACAAGAAAAATACGATTCGATTTACGGATTTGCATCGGCCGTACCTTATGGCGATGATCGTTTCCATCGCGAATTTGAACGCGCAATAAAGGAGGATGGTCTAAAAGGCGCATGGATCACATCCAGTCTGCAAGGGAAGTATCCCGACGATGACGAAGCACTGCCGTTTTTTCAGTTGGCGGTGGAACTCGATGTTCCGGTAGTTGTGCATCCCCCGTCGGTAGGCTTCGGCGAGGAGCGCATGCGAGACTACCGGCTGGCGTCGAGCATTGGACGTCCCATGGACGGCGCGCTGGCGATCGCTCGCTGTATCGTGCGGGGATTATTCGAGAAATTCCCGACCCTAAAGCTCGTCGGCACTCATCTCGGCGGCGGCATTTGCGAGATGATCGGACGCATGGACTATGCCTACAGATTACAGGACGAGGCGTTCTTCCTCGGCAGCTACGAGCCGATGTTGATTAAGCACACGCCCAGCCACTACCTCAAAATGATGTATTTGGAGTCGACCTGCTATTGGGTGCCTGGAGCACGCTGCGCGTTGGAAACCGTCGGCGCCGATCACTTTATTTTCGGCACGGACGCCCCGCCGCTGAAGTCATTGAAAGTTGAGGGCGTCCAACTCATCAAAAAGCTTGGACTGTCTCCGGCGGATGAACGGAAAGTCTATTACGAGAACGCAAAGAAGCTCTTGAAAATATGAGATGCCGACATCGGGTGGGATGACGAACTCAATCGGGAATTTGCGTTCTGTGCCGCTACGATCGGGTTGAGTTGGTGATCTTATTGCTTAAGGGAGGGCGTCGATGACACGGTTGGCCTTTCTGCTGATTGCGATGCTGGCTGCCGCCACGAATGCCGCGGCACAATCTGCCCCGGTAGAAGCGGATTGGCCGAAAAAAGTAATTCGATTTATCGTTTCTGCGGCACCGGGAAGTGCCGGTGATACGGTTTGCCGCATCGTCGCGCAAAAGCTCGGCGAGCGACTGGGGCAGCAGCTTATCATCGACAACCGCGCCACCGCCGCCGGCACGATCGCGGGTGAAGGTTTGGCCCGTTCCGCCCCCGACGGCTATACGATCGGCATGGTCACCACCAGTACCCATGTCATAGCAGCCATCCTCAATCCAAATCTTAGCTATGACCCGGTAAAGGATTTTGCACCGGTATCAATGATCGGCCATTCGCCGTATGTGCTCGCGGTCTATCCAGGCCTGCCAGTCAAGACTGTTGCTGAACTTGTAGCCTTAGCCAAATCTAAGCCGCGCGAACTCAATAATGCGGCGTTCGGAACCACAAGTCTTGGACATCTAGCCGGTGTGTTGTTCGCAAATGCCGCCGGTATTGAAATCAATCAGGTGCCCTATCGCTCTTCGGCTCAGGCCGTGCTCGATGCCATGGCCGGTCGCATCGAAATGCAGTTCAGCACGCTTCCACCCGCGATTCCGCTCATTCGTGAAGGAAAGTTGCGTGCCTTGGCGACGACAGGCGCGGTGCGCGTCGCAACGCTTCCCGAAGTTCCGACGCTCGCCGAGGCTGGATTCACCAATTACGAGGTGTCGTTATGGATTGGCGTCGCAGCTCCCGTCGGCACTCCACGCAGCATTGTCTCGCGGCTCAATCAAGAAATGTCGGCTGTTCTAAGATCGCCGGAAATTGCAAACGCACTGCTTCAGCAGGGGATGACAGTGGAGCCTGGCTCGCCGGAGGAACTCGGCCGCCGCATCGCTAACGATCTTGTTAAATGGCGCGCCGCCGTGACCAAGGCCGGCATCAAGGCGGAGTAGGACAGCACCAACGTCGAATTCCGTTGTCGGTACCTCGCGTCGCTGCGCACTCCGTCCGCTTCCGGGGAATTGCGGCAATTGTCGATTGCTTTATTTCTTGGGGTAGACAGGCAGCCGCGCTTAAAACGCCAATGCTCGGCAGCGGCTATGGTGCCACGCTGCGCGCGGATTACGAATGCTCGCTCGTGCCGCCGAATTTAATTCCGCATTAGGCGCCGCCCTCGCCCTTGTCCTTCTGCTCCGACTTGCCGCCGAGCTGCTTGAGCTTGGCAAAGACCGCATCGACGTCGAGTTCTTCCGTTGCCTTTTCCTTTTCCTTCGGCATGGGCGCGGGCTTCTCTTCCTCGCGCGGCGCGGTGGTCAGGGCCGCCGGCAATAATGTGACGCCGCTCTCCGCCGGCGCGGGCTTTTCCTTGGAGGCGCGCTGCACTTCGAAATCGAGATCGATCTGCGAGCACAGGCCGAGCGTCACCGGGTCGAGCGGGCTCAAGCTCGCCGCATTCCAGTGCGTGCGCTCGCGGATGCCGAGGATCGTGGTCTTGGTGGTGCCCACGAGCCGCATGATCTGGCTGTCCTTGAGCTCGGGATGATTGCGCACCAGCCACAGGATCGCATTCGGCCGGTCCTGCCGGCGCGAGACCGGGGTATAGCGCGGGCCTTTCTTGCGGTTCTTGGGTTCGGGCAGCCGCACTTTCGCATTGGCGAGGTGGAGACGATAATCGTGATCGCCCTCGGCCTTAGCGATCTCCTCGCGCGTGAGCTGGCCGGTCTGGATCGGATCAAGGCCTTTGATGCCTTGAGCGGCGTCGCCGTCGGCGATCGCTTTGACCTCCAGCGGGTGCAGCTTGCAGAAATCGGCAACCTGCTCGAACGACAGCGAGGTGTTGTCCACCAGCCAGACGGCGGTCGCCTTTGGCATCAATGGCGCGTCTTGCATGGCAAAATCTCCTCTGCGCCTCGCCCGCCCTTCCGGACGAGGCCTTTGTCATCGATGGATGACTGGAATATGACCGGAATATAGGCGTCTCCCCTGCCCTTGCGCAATGGCCGCCTGGCGCGCTTGACAGGCCAACGGCCGGCACCCCATGACGTCGGCATGGTCGGTATCATGAGCGCTGAAAACATAGGCGAAAACGGTAAACCGCCGCTCAAAGTGCTGCTTTGCGCGCCGCGCGGGTTCTGTGCGGGAGTAGTGCGCGCCATTGATTCGGTCGAGCGGGCGCTTGAGCGTTATGGGCCGCCGGTCTATGTGCGCCACGAGATCGTGCACAACCGCTACGTGGTCGAGAGCCTCAAAGCCAAGGGCGCGGTGTTCGTTAAGGAACTCGACGAAATCCCGGAGACCAGCGCGCCGGTGATCTTCTCCGCCCATGGCGTGCCGAAATCGGTGCCGGAGGCCGCACACCGGCGCAACCTGTTCGCGATCGACGCCACCTGTCCGCTGGTCACCAAGGTGCATCGCGAAGTCGAAATCCATCACCGCCGCGGGCGCGAGATCGTGCTGATCGGTCATCGCAATCACCCGGAGGTGATCGGCACAATGGGACAACTTTCACCCGGCACGGTGACATTGATCGAAACGCTGGCCGATGCCGCCGCATTTTCCCCGCGCGATCCGGCAACGCTCGCCTACGTCACGCAAACCACGCTCGCGGTCGATGACACCGCGGAGATCGTTGCCTTACTCAAAAAGCGCTTTCCCGCGATCGCCGATCCGCACAAGGAGGACATCTGCTACGCCACCACCAACCGCCAGGAGGCGGTCAAGCGCGTGGCGCCGCGGGTCGAGGCCATGATCGTGGTCGGCGCGCCCAATTCCTCGAACTCGTTGCGCCTCAAAGAGGTTGCCGAACGCGCCGGCTGCCCCCTGGCCGCACTCTTAGAGCGGGCGGGCGATATCGACTGGATGCGCTTTGGCGCGATCAAGAGCCTCGGCATCACCGCGGGCGCCTCGGCGCCCGAGCTGCTGGTGGAAGAGATCATCGACGCTTTCGCCAAGCGCTTTGCCGTGAGCGTGGAGATCGTGTCGGCGGCCGAGGAGACTGCATTCTTTCCGTTGCCGCGGGCCCTGCGCGAGAACGCGGCGGTGGAGTAACCCCTTGACGGAACGGGCCAACGCAGTGCCGTTATAGCGACATGGCCGTTTACACCGACGTCGCAGCGGAAGAACTGACCGCCTTTCTTGCCGGCTATGAGCTCGGCGAACTTTTGTCCTACAAGGGCATCGCGGAGGGCGTGGAGAATTCGAACTTCCTCGTCCATGCCAGCCGCGGCCATTTCATTCTCACGCTGTACGAGAAGCGGGTGGCGGCCGGCGATGTGCCGTTCTTCCTGGCGCTGATGGAACATCTGGCCGCGCGCGGGATCACCTGCCCGCAGCCGGTGAAAAACCGCAAAGGGGAGACGCTCGGAAAGCTGTGCGGGCGGCCCGCCGCGATCGTCACCTTTCTCGACGGTTTGTGGATCCGGCGGCCCGAAGCCTGGCACTGCCGGGCGCTGGGCGAGGCGCTCGCCAAGCTGCATCTGGCCGGCGCCGATTTTCCGCGCAAGCGGAGCAACGCGCTTTCGGCCGGTGGCTGGCGGCCGCTCTACGAGCAAGCCGCCGCGCGCGCCGATTCCGTGCAGCATAATTTAAGCGAAACCATCGCCAAGGAACTCAGCTTTCTCGAAATGAACTGGCCGCGCGATTTGCCGCAAGGCGTGATCCATGCCGATCTTTTCCCGGACAACGTATTCTTCCTTGGCGAGAAGCTCTCCGGCCTGATCGACTTCTATTTCGCCTGCACCGATACGCTCGCCTACGACGTGGCGATCTGTCTCAATGCCTGGTGCTTCGAGCCCGACCATTCCTACAATGTGACCAAGGGGCGCGAATTGCTGCAAGCCTACACCCGCACGCGGCCGCTCTCGTCCGCAGAGCTTGACGCTTTTCCGCTGCTCGCGCGCGGCGCGGCCACGCGCTTTCTGCTCACCCGGCTGGTGGACTGGCTCGACGTGCCGCCGGGCGCATTGGTGCGGCCGAAGAGCCCGCTGGAATATTATCGCAAGCTGCGCTTCCACCAGCAGGCGGCAAGCGTGCGCGACTATGGCTTTGCGGGCGAGAGAACGACTGCGTGAGCGCCGACCGCGTCATCATCCACACCGACGGCGCTTGCTCGGGCAATCCGGGGCCGGGCGGCTACGGCGCGATTTTATCTTTTGGCGATCACGAGAAAGAACTGAGCGGGGCTGAGCCGCACACCACCAACAACCGCATGGAGCTGATGGCGGCCATCGCCGCGCTCGAAGCGCTAAAGCGTCCATGCAAGATCGAGTTGCACACCGACAGCCAATATCTGCACCACGGCATCACGGCCTGGATGAAGCAGTGGAAACGCAACGGCTGGCGCACCGCCGACCGAAAGCCGGTGAAGAATACCGATCTGTGGCAGCGGCTCGATGCGGCGCTGGCGCAGCACGACGTGCGCTGGCACTGGGTCAAGGGCCACGACGGCCACGCGATGAACGAGCGGGCCGATGCGCTCGCGCGTTCGGCGATCGCGACATTGCGGGGGTCGCGGCGCGACTAGAATCCCTAGAGTCTAATTGCAATAGCTGAGGTAGCAGACTCGACCGCGCGGTGTGCGGCGCGCACATTCCCACAAGGCCCGTGAACGCGCCGCGCGCAGATTGTGGCTTCGGCCCCAACCCCAGGAGCCGGTGCCGCTCTCCGCTCTGCAAGTCCAAGCTGAGGCCTCTGAGGATACCAAGGCCAGCATGCCAGCGGCAAAGAAGAACGCACACAGCAGGTGCTTTATACAGCAGGCGCTTCATTGCGACTGTTAATCGCCCGTGCCGCCTACGACAAAGTTGGTTGGGTTCCAGCGCCGCTGTGCGACATAGTTAACGTCCACTCTTTCTGATCAGGCAAATTGCCTCTTGTTCCCTCAAAAATTGGCGAAGATTTCATGCCACATTTGCGTGTCTCCTGTTGAGAAAAAATCCGATGTGGTGTCGTGGCTTACTTCTTATTTTGGTGGTGCTCGGCGCAACTTCAGCGCAATTGGGCGCAGCTACCATTTCGGTGCCCGCTAACGACAATTCAGAGAAAGCTATAGTTCTTTTAGAGGGAGAGCTTCGCACCAGCGACATAGATACATTTCGAGCAAAGGTTTCGCTCTACTCTAAAGTCCTTGTCGTGTTGCGAAGTGATGGCGGCCGCCTCATTGCAGGCATCGAAATTGGACGGATCATCAGGCTGCGGGAACTTCGATACGTGGGTCCCAAGCGGCGTTCGCTGTGCGTCAGCGTGTGCGGACATATGGCTTGCTGGTACAAGACGTTTGATGGGCAAAGATGCTCGGATTGGCTTTCACGCGGCGTATAGTATCGAAGAGGAAAAGCCAGAGATAAGTGCCCAGGGAAACGCGCTTACTGGCGCTTATTACCGCGATCTTGGGCTTTCTTACGATGCTATCAGTTATTTGACGCGTCCCCATCCCTCCTCAATGACTTGGCTGACGCCTGCAGATGCGAAGCGATTTGGCATTGACATGGAATTGTTTGATCCTGAAAGCCCGGTTTCGCCGCAAATCCAGCTGTCCCAACTTCAGCGGCGGTCTAAAGAGTTCATCGCAGCGCTGTACCGTACCACTTCGGGGCCAGACGATGAGGCTCTTGCTGTCTTAAATAACATTTACGCTGAAACGGTACGTTACTTTGGTAAGGAACTTTCGCGAGAACAAGTCGTAGCGCAGGTTCAACGCTTCATCGAGAGGTGGCCTGTTCGTCAGTACACGCCTAAAGAAGGCTCTGTAACAATCGACTGTGATGAAGCCTTACTCACATGCGCTGTAAATGGACAGGTGCAGTTCGATGCCCAAAGCGCCACACGAAATGAGCGCTCTACAGGGCTAGCGACGTTTGGATATTCGCTCAGTTTCCGGTCGCCCGGACAGGTGCCGAAGATTGTCGTTGAGAGCGGAGCCGTGTTGGAGCGAAATAAGCATGCTCTATCCCCCGAGACTGACGGTTTTCCGTGGGGCCTATTTAATAGGTGAGGCCGTCACTCAGCTGTGATTTTCTTTGTCTTTTGGCGGATCGTCCTGGAGGATAGGAAGTATGACATTCGTGTTCCGATATTTCGTCCGGTTTTGGGCTCTGCTGTGCGTGTGCGTGATGCTTACGAGTTTCGCCGCCGCGCAACAAACAAATCGGGTCGTATCTCCGCTCAATCAAACGACGACAGTGGGAGTTGGGGATACTGTGTTGCGCGCAAAAAGCGTCGAAAGCTTACCAAATGTTTTTGGACTTCCTGATATTTTTGGCCGCACCCGGCCAACGGGGCTGACTATCGTACAGTACGGCGGCCTACAAAACGGAAAGGTTGTCTTGCTTCGAAGCGGAACATCGGTTCAGTCCGATGCCACGACAATGAGCCAGACACCGATATTCTTGCCTACACAGGGAACCACGATAATAAACGGTGTTGCAACCACAACAACATCGGGAGGCGTTTATATCCCGCCGCGTCCTAGCAATGTCATAGCAACAGCCCAACCCGTCGTCCCTGTCGTCGTAAACTGGAAAACATCACCTCGCGTCCCATTAGCAGGCCGCGTTATTGTGATCCATGCTGCGAGCGCAACGTCCTTGACCTATCACATCGAGTAGCTGCCATTAAGGAAGTGTGGGCACCTCCCTTAGCCACATTGCACGTGATGAAATTTAAGGCCGCGCAGCGAAATTACGTGCGCGGCCTGTAGTCGCGCCGGCGGAATTTACATGGTCTTGAGCAGATTATCGGCGCCGGAGATGTCGGCCTTGCCGGGCGCGTCTTCGATGTTCAGCGTCTTCACCACGCCGTCGTCCACCACCATGGCGTAACGCTGCGAGCGCACGCCGAGGCCGCGCTCGGTCAGGTCCGCGGTAAGCCCGATCGCCTTGGCGAAATTGGCGCTGCCGTCGGCCAGGAATTCGATCGCGTCGCCGCCGGAAGCCTTTTTCCAGGCATCCATGACGAACACGTCGTTGACGCCGGTGACCGCGATGGCGGCAATGCCCTTGGCCTTGATGGCGGCGGCGTTCTGCACGAAGCCGGGGAGATGATTCTTGTGGCAGGTCGGCGTGAAGGCGCCCGGCACGGCGAACAGCACGACCTTCTTGCCCTTGAAAATCTCATCGATGGTCTTCGGCTTGGGACCTTCCGCGGTCATCACCGTGAATGTCGCATTGGGCAGGCGATCGCCAACCTTGATCGGCATGATTGCAATCCTCTCGTGTGGGGTTATGGACTTTTTATCGACGCTGAAATTGAGGCGTCTTAGGAATTATTATTCCAGACGGTATTCGACTTCAATTGCCTGTCCGGTCGAGACGGCCGTGAACTTGAGCGTGGCACCATTGGGGGTGGCGCCGGGGGGCAAGCCATCAAGATCAAATCCGAAGCGCCGCACTCCGATCTGTGCGCCGTGGATGGGCTCGGGCAGCGGCAAGGTCCATTTGGGCGTCGGCCCTTCGGCGAACAGATCGACCTTGCTTGGGTAAGGCGTCGTCACATCGACGACGACGCGCGCGCGGAGCGCACCCAGCATGCTTTGAACGGCGCGAATCACCAGCGATTGTCCGCCCCCGAGGGAGGTCGGTTTCGGAACGCGCGCTTCCGCCGCCGCCAGAACCGCATCGGAAGCTCCACCACCGCCGGAGAGCTGCAATTCGACCTGGGCCTTGGCCGGCACGCACAAAGTGTCGCACACCGCGTAGTCGAGCTTGAGCCGGAGCGTCGATGGCTTTTTATCATCCCGCGGGATCACGCGCAGAGGGAGAATCACGTTGTTCTTGTATCCGATCGAGTAGCCGCCGCCGTCAGCGAAGCGTTCCGGTGCCGGCCATAAAACGGTGACGGATTTGACGTTTTCGGAGCTGCCAAAATCGAATACCGGCGGCACGCCCGAATCACCGGGGTAACGCCAATAGGTCTTCCAGCCGGCCTGCATATTGAGTTCGACACCGGCGCGTAGGATCGGCACGCCTGATTCGCTGAGCGGGCGCGCGGTCACAAGTCTTACCGCCGAGCGGGTGTCAGTGTCCCAACGCGAATAATCCGCTGCAAAGCCAGGCGCTGCCACAAATGTGAACAGGCTGGCCGCGGCCAATGTCGGCAGAATCAGGGTGTGGCGGTGTCGTTCCTGCATGGTCTTCATCTAACCGAGGCCATTATCATATTCTATTGAAATGGTCGTGAACGCTTCCTTGCCGCCTGGCCGCCTGTGAACTTTTGTTTCCCAAGGGAGGAGGATCGGGGTAACCTCAGACCATGAAACTAGCGCGAAAATCGTTGGAAAAGGGCATAAAGCGCGGCTTCCTCGACGGCCAGATGCTGATTGCCACACCCACCCTGCAGGACGAGCGATTTGCCCGCAGTCTCATATACATATGTGCCCATTCCTCCGAAGGCGCCATGGGCATCATCGTCAATCACCCCGCAGCCAATATCAAATTTCCGGACCTGCTGGTTCAACTTGACGTGATCCCGGCGGCCGAACTGATCGAATTGCCCCCGCGGGCGGAGACCGTGAGGGTGCTCAAAGGGGGGCCTGTGGAAACCGGGCGCGGATTTGTCCTTCATACGGCCGACTTTTTTATCGAAAACTCGACCCTGCCGATCGATGAGGGCATTTGCCTCACCGCCACCCTCGACATCCTCAAGGCGATCGCGCGCGGCAAAGGCCCGGCGAACGCCATCCTCGCGCTGGGCTATGCCGGCTGGGCCCCGGGCCAGCTCGAAACCGAAATTCACGGCAACGGCTGGCTGCATTGCGCGCCGGACCCGGATCTGATCTTCGGGACCGATATCGAGGCCAAATACAACCGGGCGCTCAAGAAGATCGGCATCGGCCCCGGCCAGCTCTCGAGCGAAGTCGGCCATGCGTGAGGTCCGCGCGATGAGCCGCTTTGCAGCGCTGATTGCCTTCACGGCGACGATGGCGGCTGCCGCGGCGGAGGCGGCCGAACTCAAGGTGATTTCCGCCGGCGCGGTGCGCAGCGTGATCGGCGGCATGATCGAGGACTATGCGCGCACGACCGGCCACAAATTCAATTTCACCGTCGGCCCGACCGGCCAGCTGCGCGCCATCATCGCGTCGGGTGAACCGGCTGATCTGATCATCGTCTCAGCCCCGCTCATGGTCGAGATCGAAAAGACCGGCAAGCTGACGCCGGGCAGCCGGGTCGATCTCGGGCGCATCGGATTGGGCGTGGTGATCCGCGATGGCGCGAGCGCGCCGGACTTATCGACGCCGGAGGCCTTCAAGCAGGCGCTGATCAAGGCGCAGTCGATCGCGTACACAAATCCGGCCGCGGGCGGCACGTCTTATCTCCACCTCATGAAGATCGCCGAGCAATTCGGCATCGCCGAGATGGTGACCAAAAAAGGCGTGCATGCCACCGGCGGCAACGACGCGGTGGCCAAGGTCGCCAAGGGCGAGGCGGAAATCGCCTTTGTGCTGGTCAGCGAGATTCACACCAAGGGCGCGAAGCTCGCAGCCCTGCTGCCTGAGCCATTGCAGCTCTGGACGGTCTATTCCGCCGCCATTCCGGCTTCCAGCACGGACCCGGTCAATGCGCGCGCGTTCATCGCCGCGCTCGCCGGACCGGCCATGCGCGAGCGCTGGAAGGCCGCCGGCTGGGAGCCGGCGACGAAATAATCCAGTTCTTATTTGAGCATGCTCTTTTCTGAATACCGGATCCTACTTTCGGGAATAAGCTCTAATTCTACTGCGTCAAAAATTCCGCGGTCGTCCTCGCGGCCATCCTTCGAGACGCGCCCACGCAAGCCGGCTATAGCCGACTTGCGCATATAGTATGCCGATGTCGGGTAAACCCGACATCGGTGGGCGCTCCTCAGGATGAGGTCGGCAGGCGTAGCAGAATGAGGTCAGCAGGCGCGCCACTCATGGGCGCGAGCAGCAAACGCCA
>CAZNSG010000380.1:0-5453 GCA_964575715.1 uncultured Hyphomicrobiales bacterium
GGCGGACCCGAGCCGCTGATTAAGGCGATGGCGATGATCCAGTCGCAATCGACTTCGAACCCGGCGGCGGTCTCGCAATGGGCCTCGGTCGAGGCGCTCAATGGGCCGCAGGACTTCATCGCCAAGCACAACAAGATCTTCAAGGAGCGCCGCGACCTCTGCGTCTCGATGCTCAACCAGTCCAACGGCCTGCGATGCCCGAAGCCGGCGGGGGCGTTCTACGTCTATCCGTCGTGCGCCGGTGCGATCGGCAGGACCGCGCCGAGCGGCAAGAAACTCGCGACCGATGAGGATTTTGTCACCGAGTTGCTCGAAACCGAAGGCGTCGCGGTGGTGCAGGGCACGCCGTTTGGGCTTGGCCCGGCGTTTCGCATCTCCTATGCCACCAAGACCGAGGACCTGGAGGAAGCCTGCCGTCGCATCCAGCGCTTCTGCGGGAATTTGAAATAATACCATCGGCGTTAAGTAATGACCGTCATCCTGAGGAGCTCGGCGCCATAGTAGGCGCAGCCTGCGTAAACTTGGCTGCGATGCGCCGAGCCTCGAAGGATGCACGGCCCCAGTGCTGCAATAGCCGGGCCGTCGCCCACCTATGTCGGGTTTACCCGACATAGGATTTCTAAAAGCGCAAGTCGGGCATGCCCGACTTGCGGTGGCTCGGCCACGCAAGTCGGCTATAGCCGACTTGCGCATGAAAATGCCGATCTCGGGTAAACCCGAGATCGGTGGCCGAGCACCTCAGGGTGACGGAGATGAGTCAGTGATTGCTGGTGGGTATCACGCGAATGTCCCATCCCCCGCGATACCGCAGCCGCGCCTTTGATCTGGCGCAACTTGCGCCCTGTTGTCTGCCCTAATCGATCATTACATGGATGGCATCCGTACAAATTGGAGAAAATCCATGCTTCGAATTTCGACCATGCTCGCCCTCGCGGCGCTGCTGCTCTCGGCCGGCTCGGCCGCGGCCCAATCGCGCGTGGAGGTCGGCGTACTTTCCTGCCGCGGCCCGACAAATAGCTTCATTGTGGCCTCGTTCAGCGACCTGCGCTGCGTGTTCCGCCGCTCCGATGGCAGAATGTTTCGCTATCACGCAACGATCCGCCGCATAGGCATCGACATCGGCATCAATCAAACGACGGCGCTTGAATGGGGAGTTTACGCGCCGACCCGCAGAATTGGCCCGAATGACCTGCGCGGCATTTACGGTGGCGTCTCCGCCGGAGGCTCGATCGGTCTCGGACTCGGCGCCAATGTGCTGCTCGGCGGTTCAGGCGACACGATCGCACTCCAGCCGGTGAGCGTGGAGGCCCAGACCGGATTCGGCATCGACGTTGCGATCGCCGGCTTGGAGTTGCGCTGACGGCAAGCGTGCGGCGGTGCTATACCGCCGCGCTACTTTATCACCAAGCGTCCCTCGACGCCGGTGCGCACGGTGCCGAGCTTGCGCACATGGGCCATGACCTCGTTCACCACCAGCGGACCATCGAAGTCGCGGATCAGCTGTTTGGCGCCGCGGAACGTGACATAACCGTCGCCGCCGCGCGCCAGGAAGTCATTGGTTGCGACCTTGTACATCCGATCATCTTGCAGCGGCTCGCCCGCGAACTTGATCGATAGGATGCGCTTGCCGACCGGCTGGCGCGCATCGGCCTCGATAGTAAGCCCGGAAACCTGCGGAAAGCGTCCGGCCGCTACCGGCAGCTGGCTCAATCCATTCTCGATCGCAGCCTTCAGCTCCCCGCCGCTGATTTCGATCAGCGCCACGTGATTGCCGAACGGCAGTTCCGCAAAAATGTCGCTGCGCTTGAGCACACTACCCGGCGGATAAGCCTTGTTGGCGCGAATACCTCCGCCATTGATAACCGCGACATCGGCCCCGGTCGATATGCGAAGCGCATCCGCAAACAAGTTGCCCATTGCCGCTTCGCCGGTGCGCACCGTCGCCGTCCGGCTGTCGAGCGCGACCGCGCTGGTGGCGATCTGCACGTCGAGTTCCTTCGCCAGAGTACGATCCAAGGCGCGCGTTACGGCCGCGACTTTGCGATCGGGCCGCACCGTCGCGGTATCGATGATACGGAAGTTCGGCCACCACGTTACCAGCCGGATGCCGCCGTCATGAATGATCGAAACCGAGACATCGATGGCGGTGACGTATTGCGCATCCGCGCTCGACTCGGCCATGGCGGTACGTCCGTCAAAGTTGACAAACAGGTCGTGGTCGTGACCGCTCAGGATAAGATCGGCGGCGCGGCTTTCGAACAGCGCATTATCTTGCTGGCGATCGGCATGCACCACGGCGACCACCAGATCGGCGCCCTCGCGGCGCAGCAGTTCGGCCTGCTGCTTGACCGTTGCAACCGTGGGAATGAACGTGAGATCCTCCGGGCTCGATACTTCCGGCGCATTGTCGGCGGTGACGCCGGTGATGCCGATGCGTACGCCGCCGAACGTCAGAATGGCGCGGTCCTTGAAGCCGGCGAGCGGCTTGCCGTCGGGCCCGCGCAGGTTGGCGGCATAGAGCGGGAACTTCGCCTCCGCCATGCGCTTGAGAAAAACCGCCTTGCCGTAATCGAATTCGTGGTTGCCCGGCACGAACACGTCGGGCGGCATCATGTTGGTGAGCGCGATGATATGGGCGCCCTGGTCGATGCCCGACAACAGCGCGGGCGAAAGCGTGTCGCCGGCGTGCGCGAACACAACATGGCGGCCCTTGGCGCGCTCGGCCTTGACCACCGTGGCGAGCCGCGCGAAACCGCCGCGGCGCTTGCCGTCGGCCATGAGCTGGTCATCCTTCAGGTAGATGTCGTTGACCAGGATGAAAGTGATCTGCACCGTCCTTTTGGGTGCGGCCTCCGCCATGGCGGCGCCGGCGAGGACGAGGCAGATGAGCAGCAGACGGTGAAGGACGGTCATGCGGGATGATTCGATATGGGCTTGAGCAGCCTCTTAACATGCATGGACAGCCGCCCGCTATCGCCTATGCTCACTTCCATGCGGCCGATCGTGTCATGAACGACATACAGAATACAGCCACATCCGGGCGCGCGGAAAACCTGCCTGCGGCAAATCGCCGGATTGCGGGCCGGATCGGAATCCTCCTGGTCAATCTCGGCACGCCCGACGCCGCCGATGCCGCCGCGGTGCGCCGCTATTTGCGCGAGTTCTTGAGCGATGCGCGGGTGATCGAGAACCAGGGCCTGCTTTGGAAGTTCATTCTCAACGCCATCATCTTGACCAGGCGCCCGCGCGTCAAAGCCCGCGACTATGTGAAGATTTGGAATCGCGAGCGCAACGAATCGCCGCTGAAAACGATTACCCGCGCGCAGGCGCAGAAACTTCGTGCGAGCATTGATGCGCTCGATCCGAATATCGTCGTCGATTGGGCCATGCGCTACGGCAATCCCTCGCTCGACTCGCGGCTGCAAGCGCTGGTCAAATGCGGCTGCGAGCTTATTCTTCTTCTGCCGCTCTATCCGCAATATGCCGCCGCCACCACCGCGACCGTGTGCGACGCGGCATTCGCAACGCTGATGAAGATGCGCGATCAACCCGCGCTGCGCGTCGTGCCGCCCTATTACGATGAGCGCGTCTATATCGACGCCCTGGCATCCTCGATCGAATCCGAACTCAAAAAGCTCAGCTTCGCGCCCGAAGTGATTCTCGCTTCGTTCCACGGTATCCCTAAATCTTATGTCGAGCAGGGCGATCCCTATCCGAGTCATTGCGCCGAAACCGTGCGGCTCTTGCGCGCGCGTCTCAAGCTTGACGAAAACAAGCTGATGCTCACGTTCCAGTCGCGCTTTGGCCGCGCCGAATGGCTCACCCCCTACACCGATGAAACGGTCAAGGCGCTCGCCCGGCGCGGGGTGAAAAATCTCGCCGTGGTGACGCCGGGATTTTCCGCCGATTGTTTGGAGACGCTGGAGGAGATCGCGGTCGAGAACGCGGGCTATTTCAAATCCAACGGCGGCACCAACTTCGCCGCCATCCCCTGCCTCAACGACAGCGACGCGGGCATGAGCGTGATCTCGCACCTCGTCCGCCGCGAGCTACAAGGGTGGGTGTGAGTCTGTAGTCTGTAGGATGGGTTGAGCGCCCTGTCCGCCGTAGCTTTAGCGAAGGCGGAAGCGAAACCCATGCTGCGATCTTGCTTATCCCGAGGATTGGGCCAGCGACCCGCACGCACGACGAAGCGCAATTCGGCGAGCGGTGATGACATGCGATGGGTTTCGCCATAGCGCGTCGAAGACGCGCGTAGACGCGCTTATGGCTCAACCCATCCTACAAAGCTGGGTGTGACCGCCACAGCAATCACCTGCATTCAATCCCAATCCATGCACATGCCCCGCCGACCGGGCTTGCCGCTCGCGGGCGGCATGCCCCATAGTCCGCAACCTTATCGATTGGAGGCGGCCATGTTGAGCGGCGGCAGTATTTTCGTCATCGTACTTGTTGTGCTTGTCATTCTGACGCTGCTGGCCGGCGTCAAGACGGTGACGCAGGGCTATCACTGGACGGTCGAGCGCTTCGGCCGCTACACCCGCACGCTCCACCCCGGCCTCAATCTGATCGTGCCCTATTTCGACCGCGTCGGCCGCAAAGTGAACGTGATGGAGCAGGTGATCGACATTCCCCAGCAGGATGTCATCTCCAAGGACAACGCCACCGTCACCGTCGATGGCATTACCTTCTTCCAGGTGTTCGATGCCGCCAAGGCGAGCTACGAAGTGGCCTTTCTCGATCAGGCCATCGTCAAGCTGACGATGACGAATATCCGCTCGGTGATGGGCGGCATGGATCTCGACCAGATGCTCTCCCATCGCGACGTGATCAACGAGCGGCTGCTGCGCGTGGTCGATGCGGCGGTGTCGCCCTGGGGCGTCAAGGTCAACCGCATCGAGATCAAGGACATCGTGCCGCCGGCCGATCTCGTGCAGGCGATGGGACGTCAAATGAAAGCCGAGCGCGAAAAACGCGCCGTCATTCTCGAAGCCGAAGGCCAGCGCCAGTCCGCGATCCTCAAGGCCGAAGGCGCCAAGCAGGCGCAGATTCTCGAAGCCGAAGGCCGGCGCGAAGCGGCGTTCCACGATGCCGAGGCGCGCGAGCGTTCGGCGGAGGCCGAGGCCAAGGCGACCGAGGTGGTGAGCAAGGCGGTGGCGGAGGGCGACATCGCGGCGCTCAATTATTTCATAGCCGACAAATACATCAAGGCGTTCGCGCTGATAGATCTCGGTCGCTTCGACGAGGCCTGGGCCTCTCTGGAGGAAGAGATCGCCGACGAAGCGCATCGCTTCGGCGCGGCGCTGCGCGACATGGGCAAGATGATCTACGAGATCCATGTCGGCGCGTTCGACGCCGCATTGAATCGCGCGCCGCATGTGATCGCCGAGTCGCACGCGCTGGTGCGGGCCTGGATGCTGCGCTGGGTCAGTTCGGCGCTGGCTGGTCTTGCC